>NZ_AODQ01000038.1 GCF_000348925.1 Cesiribacter andamanensis AMV16
TAATATCATTGAAGGCCTCATTAACTATCCGCAATTGATCAGACCTAACAAGGACTCCCCCATAAAAATCTGAATAGTGAGCCCCCTTACTTATAGATTCATCGCACCAAAGAATGTATTCCATATCTTTAAACAAAACCCCCGGCACTCTCGCACCGGGGGAATCGCTTCATCATAAACTAAAACTCAAATTCTTAGCTGCCGCAGGCTTCGCAGGCGTCCGGATTGTCCAGGGAGCAGGCCATGTCGGAGCGGTTCTGGTCGTCGTTGGCAGGGGCGGGCTGCTGGGCTTCGGCGGCTTTGGGCTGCTGCAGGGCGGTTTTGTCAACCGTAAACTGAATGGCCGAAGCGGCTGCTTTGGTGCGCAGGTAGTACATGCCCGTCTTCAGGCCCTTTTTCCAGGCATAGAAGTGCATGGAGGTGAGCTTGCCGAAGTTGGGGTCCTGGATGTGAATGTTCAGGCTCTGGCTCTGGCAGATGTAAGCACCGCGGTCGGCGGCCATGTCCATAATGGCTTTCTGCGAGATCTCCCACACGGTGCGGTACAGGTCCTTGATGTGCTGCGGAATTTCGGGAATATCCTGCACCGAGCCGTTGGCGGCAATCAGGCGGTTCTTCATGTTGTCATCCCACAGACCCAGCTGGATCAGGTCTTTGAGCAGGTGCTTGTTCACAACAATAAACTCTCCGCTGAGGGTACGGCGGCTGTAAATGTTGGTGGTATAGGGCTCAAAGCACTCGTTGTTGCCCAGGATCTGCGAGGTAGAGGCCGTAGGCATAGGGGCTACCAGCAGGGAGTTGCGCACCCCATGCTTGCGTACCTGCTGCTTGAGGGCAAACCAGTCCCAGCGGCCGCTCTTGGGGGTTACGCCCCACATATCAAACTGGAAGATGCCTTTGCTAACCGGCGATCCTTTAAAGGTCTGGTACGGACCTTCTACCTGGGCCAGCTCCATGGAGGCTTCCATGGCGGCATAGTAGATGGTCTCAAAAATATCTTCGTTCAGGCGGCGGGCCTCGGCGCTGTCAAACGGCATGCGCATCATGATAAAGGCATCGGCCAGACCCTGTACCCCCAGGCCAATGGGGCGGTGGCGCATGTTGGAGTTGCGCGCCTCGGGTACGGGGTAAAAGTTCAGGTCAATTACCTTGTTGAGGTTCTTGGTGGCTACCTTGGTGATCTCGTACAGCTTCTGATGATCGAAATAGGGGGTACCCTTCTCATCATAGCCAATGTATTTGTTCAGGGCCAGGGAAGCCAGGTTACAGACGGCTACCTCGTCCTTGGCGGTGTACTCAATGATCTCGGTACAGAGGTTAGAGCTCTTAATGGTGCCCAGGTTTTTCTGGTTGCTCTTGCGGTTGGCGTGGTCCTTAAAGAGCATGTAGGGGGTGCCGGTCTCAATCTGGCTTTCCAGCACCTCAAACCAGAGATCCTGCGCCTTCACCACTTTGCGGGCACGGCCTTCGCGCTCGTACTTGGTGTAGAGCTTCTCAAACTCCTCGCCATAGCAATCGGCCAGGCCGGGGGCTTCGTTGGGGCAGAACAGGCTCCAGTCGCCATTTTCCTCTACCCGCTTCATGAACAGGTCGGGCGTCCATAGGGCGTAAAAAAGGTCTCTGGCGCGCATTTCTTCCTTACCGTGGTTTTTGCGCAGCTCCAGCCACTCAAACACATCGGCATGCCAGGGCTCCAGGTATACGGCAAAGGCGCCTTTGCGCTTGCCACCCCCTTGGTCTACATAGCGGGCGGTGTCGTTAAACACGCGCAGCATGGGGATAAGGCCGTTGGAGGTGCCGTTGGTGCCCTTGATGTAAGAGCCCGTAGCGCGAATGTTGTGGATTGACAGGCCAATGCCGCCGGCGCTTTGCGAGATGAGCGCACACTGTTTCAGGGTGTCGTAGATGCCTTCAATGGAATCATCCTGCATGGTGAGCAGGAAGCAGGAAGACATCTGCGGCTTGGGCGTACCGGCATTAAAGAGGGTAGGCGTAGCGTGTGTGAACCACTTTTCGCTCAGCAGGTTGTAGGTCTCGATCACCGAGGGGATATCATCCATGTGAATGCCCACGGCCACACGCATGATCATGTGCTGCGGACGTTCCACAATTTTGCCGTCGCACTTCATCAGGTAGGAGCGCTCCAGCGTTTTAAAGCCAAAGTAGTCGTAGGTAAAGTCGCGGGTATAATCAACGGCCTGGTCCAGCGTTTTGGCATGCTCCTTTACCACCTTCCAGGCGTCCTTGCTGATCAGGGAAGCGTTCTCGCCCGTTTTGGGGTCGATGTAGGTGTAGAGGCGCTTCATGGTGTTGCTGAAGCTGTTGCTGGTAAGCTTGTGCAGGTTGCTTACCGCAATGCGGGCTGCCAGTACCGCATAGTCCGGATGGCGGGTGGCCATAGAAGCGGCGGTTTCGGCAGCCAGGTTGTCCAGCTCCTGGGTAGTTACCCCATCATACAGGCCGTTGATCACTTTTTTAGCCACCTCTACGGCGCTCACAAAGCGGGCATCCAGGCCTCCACAAAGCTTTTCAATGCGGGCGGTGATCTTGTCGAAGCGAACTGATTCGCGTCTTCCGTCTCTTTTTATTACGAACATACTATTTTGGTTGAAAGGACAGCGAAGCCTTTGGCGGGGCAGCACTGTCGTATAGCTAACTACTCTTAATACAACTGGGTTACCTGGAATTTCTGGCGGCACAGCCAGCGGTCCCTAATCCGCCGGCGGCCCCAGAACCTGCGCTCTCGATCTTTTTTGGTTGAAAGGGAGAGAAGCTTAAAAATCTTCGTCCAGCGAAAACTTGGGTTTTTCTTTTTCCTGGTTCATGACCCCGGCCTTCTGATAATCGCCTACGCGCTTCTCAAAGAAGTTGGTTTTGCCCTGCAGCGAGATCATTTCCATAAAATCAAAGGGGTTGGTAGCCCCATAGGCTTTTTCTACGCCCAGCTCCATCAGCAGACGGTCAGCCACAAACTCAATGTACTGGCACATCAGGCGGGCGTTCATGCCTATGAGGTCTACAGGCAGTGCGTCGGTCACAAACTCTTTTTCTATTTCTACCGCATCCATGATAATGCGCTTCACCGTATCGGTGGGCAGCTTGTGGATCAGGTGCTGGGTGTAGAGCAGGCAGGCAAAATCGCAATGCAGGCCTTCATCCCGGCTGATGAGCTCATTGGAGAAGGTAAGGCCCGGCATCAGCCCGCGCTTCTTCATCCAGAAGATGGAGCAGAACGAGCCGGAGAAGAAAATGCCCTCTACGGCCGCAAAGGCCACCAGGCGCTCGGCAAAGCTTCCTTCATTGATCCAGCGCAGGGCCCACTGGGCTTTTTTGCCCACGCAGGGCATGGTATCGATGGCATTGAAGAGGTAATCTTTTTCGCCCTGGTCCTTAACATAGGTATCGATCAGCAGCGAGTAGGTTTCGGAATGGATGTTTTCCATCATGATCTGAAACCCATAGAAGAACTTAGCTTCGGTATACTGCACCTCGGCCACAAAGTTTTCGGCCAGGTTTTCGTTCACAATCCCGTCAGAGGCCGCAAAGAAGGCCAGCACGTGTTTGATAAAGTGGCGCTCGCCATCATTCAGATTTTCCCAGTCTTTCAGGTCCTGGCTCAGGTCTATTTCTTCGGCGGTCCAGATGCTGGCCTCCGCTTTCTTATAGAACTGCCAGATGTCATTGTGCTGAATAGGGAATAGCACAAAGCGATCTTTATTTTCCCGTAGAATAGGTTCTTCTGCTTCTGATGCGGCGATACGGCTCATGCTTTTGCGTTCTTTTTGTGATGAAACATTACGCAGCGATTCCTGGAAAATTGAGCTTCTCAGGGAGAGGCCCGGAGTAGGAGATAAAGCGCTGCGCCTTGTTGGGGTATGCTTACAAATATTAAAAACCTTACCCGCTTTTCAAACTCTGCTTATGTGAAGTAAAATTGTAACTCCACCTATATAACGCACTAGTTAACAGAAGGTTAATGCTCAATTAATTTGAAAAGTTTTATTCTTGCAATGCCCCCATTTTGCCTCTTATAGTGGCTGAAGGTCAATGAGTTACAGATCGAAAATTTTTTCAAAATTTTATTCACAGCCCGCTGTGCATAACTGTGGTACGGTTTTGGAAAGCTACGCGCCGGCTCTGCTCCCTGCTGCTGCCGGCAGGGAGCGGGCCGGCAGCAAAAGGCCGGGCATTGGGATCTGACCGGCTTTTCAAAATGTCCTTCGCCACTTGGGCAGGCTGCCAAAATTTTATCTAATGTTGCTGGCTTCTTTATTACATGAATGCTTGTTTATGATTTGGGAAATGTGTACGCAGCAGCGCTTTTTTCACTCAGCTGTTGCAGACCCCCTGCGGCACTGCTTTTAGCCAATGGCGGAAGCGGCCGCTTAGTAGTACGCAGCCCGGAAAGGGGGCTGGGGGCAGGGGCCTGCAGCAGCCTTCGGCAGGGGCAAAAACGCTCCTGACGGCTAGTGTTAGAACAGAAACAGAAAAGGTCCTGCCGGGAGGTACGTATTAAGTGCAGGACAAAAGCAGGACTTGCTGAAAATCAGGTTGGAAATTTGTCCCTGAATACCTATCTTTGCCCTCTGTTTTAGAAACTCTATATTCTAGTACAATGTACGCAATTGTTGACATAGCAGGAAAGCAGTTCAAAGTAACACAAGACCAATTCGTATATGCCCCTCTGATGGCAGGCGAAGAAGGCGCTTCCGTAGAATTCGGCAACGTATTGCTCATCGGTGATGGCGATAACGTAACTGTCGGTACCCCGGGTATCTCGGGTGCTAAGGTGGCAGGGAAAATCCTTGGCCATGTAAAAGGCGACAAAGTGATCGTTTTCAAAAAGAAGCGCCGCAAAGGCTTCAAGAAGAAAAACGGACACCGTCAGGATTTTACAAAGGTGCAAATCACAGGCATCACCCAGTAATCCACCTTTATTATTAACCACAAAACCAAGACCTTAGAAATACCATGGCACACAAGAAAGGCGTCGGTAGTTCCAAAAACGGCCGTGAATCGCATAGCAAACGACTTGGTGTAAAAATCTTCGGTGGCCAGTTTGCCAAAGCTGGTAACATCATCATTCGCCAGCGTGGTACACAGCACCACCCCGGCCAGAATGTTGGCATCGGCAGAGACCACACCCTTTTCGCTCTTGTAGACGGTACAGTAGAATTCCGCAAAGGATTCAAAGACCGTTCCTTTGTATCGGTAACTCCGCTGGAGGCTTAAGCGCCTCCCAGCACACTATATACCATAAAGCACACAGCCTCCCCTAGCTGTGTGCTTTTTTATTTTGTCCGGCTGGCCAAAAAGTAGTATTATCGGCTTTGGAGTAGGTATCCCCCTTGAGGAGAATAGACAGCAGTTCGCTTTTTATGCAATCACATCGTAGCAGCCAGCACCCCCCGGAAGGCAACAGCCCGCTGAAAATCGTTGTGCTCTATCTGCTGGGCGGCCTGCTCTGGTTTGCCTTATCGGCCTGGCTGCTTCAGCTGGTGCCCGACATGCCCCTTTTGGGCAGCGCCTTTCTCAACCTGCTGTTTCTGCTCATTTCTGCCAGTCTGCTCATGCTGGTGCTGCGCACCCGCCACCAGCAGCTCAGGGGCCAGCGCCTGCGCCTGCTGGCCGATGAACAGCGCTACCGTAAACTGTACGAAGAAAGCCCCCAGCCCATGTGGATCTGCAGCAGCCAGGAAAAACGCCTGCTGTCGCTCAACGATGCCGCCCTGGCGCTCTTTGGCTATACCATGGCCGAGCTGCGCATGAAACCCCTGCAGCAGCTGGTGTACGAAAAAGACCAGTACCTGCTCAACCTGCACCTGCAGCCCGAGCAGCACTACGAAAAAGCCGGCATCTGGCGCTTTTCGGATGATAAAGGGGAGATTGTGTTCCTGGACCTGGTCATTCACCAGATCCAGTTCAATGAGCATACCGCCAAGCTGGTGATTGCCAACAACCTCACCGACCTCATCCGTACCGAAGAGGAAAAGCTGCGCATCCACAACGAGCTACACCATTACAAAAAAGCGCTGGATCGCTCGGCCATGCTTACCGTTACAGACCTGGAGGGCAACATCATCGACATCAACAGCAAGGTGTCGGAAATTACCGGCTGGAGCCGCCACGAGCTGCTGGGCCAAAACCCCCGGGTGCTGAGCTCGGGCCATCATCCCAAACATTTCTGGACCACCATGTTTCACAGCCTGCAGCATGGGCAGGTATGGCGGGGCGAGGTGCGCAACAAAACAAAGGAGGGCCAGCCCTTCTGGATCGATATGTCGGTAGTGCCCGTATACGATGAGCACAACCAGATCTATAAGTACATGGGCATGGCCTACCCCATTACCGATCGCAAAATGGCCGAGATCCGCTCCGAAAAGATCCACCGGGAGCTGATGACCTTTATGTACAAGGCCTCACACAACCTGCGCGGGCCGGTAGCCACCCTCAGCGGCCTTATCAATGTGGCCAAGATGGAGGTGCAGGACCCCATCACCAACCAGTACATCAAGCTCATGGGCGAGAGGGCCAACCACCTGGAGTTTACCCTCTCCGAGCTTATTGCCATCACCAAGGTAAAGCAGGAAGACCTGAGCCTGGCCGCCATCGATTTTCAGGCCCTTATTGATGATGTGCTGCTGAGCTTTGAACGCTCCATTCGGGATGGGGGCATTTCGGTAGATGTGGCCATCCGCACCACCACCCCCTTCTCTACGGATGAGAAGCTGATCCGCGGCATTCTGTTCTATCTCATCGACAACTCCATCAAGTTCCGCAACAACCAGAACCCGCGCATCCGGGTAGCGGTAGATGAGCAAAGCAATGGGGTGCTCATGACCGTGGCTGACAACGGCCCCGGCATCGACCCCGAAATTCAGGACCGCATTTACGACATGTACTACCGGGGTCATGAGAAATCGCAGGGCAGCGGTCTGGGCCTCTACATTGTAGCCTCCATCGTCGAGCGCCTCTGCGGCTACATTACGCTGGATTCCTCCATCCACACCAACAGCGGTGCCACCTTCCGCATCTTTCTGCCCAACGACCTCTACCTGCGCCGCAACCTGCCCGAAAAGGACATGCTGCCCCTGCAGAGTGAGAATTAGAGGTTTGAAGGGGTGAATGGTCCTCCGATTCTTGGTGAAAACACCAACAACAGGTTGGAGGCTGAGTATTTCCCTATCCCGTTTTTGGTGTTTTCACCCCTAATGGAATTACAATAATACTACAGGCCCCGATCCAGTTGTTGGTGTTTTCACCAACAACACTACCTGCCCTACTCATTTTGGTTTTACCAATACGCGCTATTACAACAATTCCCCGCGCCTCCAATTGTAGTAAGCATGGAAGGAGATGCAGGCCAGAATCATATCAGCTTTTATACAGCTACCATACTGGGATGGAAACAACTATTGAAACCGGATAAGTATAAAAATATAGCGGTAGAAAGTCTTCGCTTTCTGGTTTTGGAGAAGAGGGTCAAACTCTATGGCTTTGTCATCATGCCAAACCATATTCATTTACTTTGGAGAATGTTGCCCGACTGGCGATTGGAAAGTGTACAGCGGGATTTTATGAAGTATACCAGCCAAATGATAAAGCTGGATTTACGAACACACCATCCCCTTGTCCTGGAAAAATTTTATGTGGGTTTGAAAGATCGGCAGTACCAATTCTGGCAACGAAACTCGCTTTCAAAAGTACTTAGTTCGAGATACATGGTGGAGCAAAAGCTCAATTACATCCACAATAACCCGGTACAGGGAAAGTGGCTATTAGCAGACAGTCCTTTGGGATATACGTATTCTTCTGTGCGGTTTTATGAGGAGGGAGATAAAACGTATGACTTTCTTACGCATTATTTAGAGGATCTAGGATAAGGAGTAGCCCGTTGATCGGAATAACAACTGTGTTGTTGGTGAAAACACCAACAACCGGTGGGTCACTGGAGCCCGTTGATCGGAACAGCAGTTGTGTTGTTGGTGAAAACACCAACAACTGGAGGGGGGTGTAAGGTCCTCACCCAACCACTCTAGTCGAGCGCTGCTAGCCTGTTGTTGGTGTTTTCACCCCAATGGAATTACAACAACTTTTTTATTGATTGTTCCTACTTGGCGCGGACTGGAACTCAATACTACTAAATCTAATCGATAAATAAGGTTGTGGGAATCTGCTACCGCCCTACTCGCATCAAACCCCCTCTTCCCCCTCCAGCCTTGTTTCCTTCACCAGCTTGTGGCGGAAGACCAGCAGCAGAGAGGCGGAGCCAAAAAGCACTACGGCAATGCCCTGCCAGACGAGAAATTTGTTTTGAAGAGTCTGGCGCTCCACAGATTGGCTACCCCCTTCGGCGGACTGCTCAAGCGCCTGCTGCTCTTTTAGCTTTTCCCGCACCACCCCTACGCCCAGCAGACTAAGCGCCGCTGCGGTGTAAAGCACAACAATGAGGATAATGAACCAGCGATTTTTCACAGCAGAAGATTAAAAGGGAAGTTGGTAGGTGGATACCTGATCTACGAAACGGCCAATAACGCGGGGATCTACCACAATGGCAAACACAATGCCGAAAAGGGCCCCAAACAGGTGTGCCTCATGGTTGATGTTGTCGGCGCCGCGCTTGCCCTGGTAATAGGAATAGATCAGGTACAGGGGTCCCAGGATAAAGCCTGGAATGCACAGCAGCCCATAGAGGCACAGGTCATTTACCGGATAGAACATAATGCTGCAGAACACCACCGCCGATACCCCTCCGGAGGCCCCCAGCGAGCGGTAGTGGGGTGCATCCTTGTATTTGATGTAGGTGGAAATATGGGCAATGATAATTCCTACCACAAAAAGAGCTATAAACAAAATGGCCCCCAACTCCTGACCAAAGAGGGGCTTCAGCACATAGCGCTCCACGGCCTCGCCAAACCAGTAAAAGGTAAACATGTTGAACAGCAGGTGAATCCAGCTGCCATGCACAAAGCCACTGCTCACAAAGCGGTACCACTCGTTGCGGCGCCGGATGCTGTAGGGATGGAACAGCAGCCGGTTCAGCAGCTCGGGTTGCTGAAAGGCGTATATACTGATCGCCGAGGTGACCAGGATCAGAATTACGGTGATGCTTAGGTTCATGTATCTCGCTTGGATAAGAAGTGAAGCAGGCTGCGCAGGGGTTCCTTGGGGGCATCGGGTGCCGGCAGGGCTTCCAGGGCGGCAAAAGCCTCCCCAAAATAGGCATCAATACGGGCCTCGGCCAGGGGGCGAATGCCCAGGCGGTCGTACAGGGCGGTAACAGCCGCTACCTTTTCGGAAGCCTTAAAGTCCCGGGCCTGCAGCCAGCGGTCAAGCTCCTCTGCATCGCCGCCGGTAGCGCGCTGGCGGGCGTTTATCAGCAGAAAGGTTTTTTGTTGGCGATGATATCCCCCCCTACCTGCTTGCCAAACTTCTCCTGCGGGGCATACACATCCAGCACATCGTCCATCAGCTGAAAGCCCAGCCCCAGGTTAATACCCAGCTCGTAGAGGTGTTGGCAGGCGGCAGCATCGGCGCCGGCCACCAGACCGCCCAGCTCCAGGCTAAAGCCCAGCAGCACGGCCGTTTTGCGGCGGATCATGTCCAGGTAGGCTTCTTCGCTCACCCCTTCCTGCGCCTCAAATTCCATGTCCAGCTGCTGGCCCTCGCACACTTCGGCAGCGCACTGGTTGAATTTTTGCAGCACCGGACGCAGCAGCCCGTCGGGCACCTGCATCAGGCGCTCGTAGGCCTTTACCAGCATCACATCACCACTCAGGATGGCGGTGTTCTCATTCCAGCGGGCATGCACGGTGGCCTGGCCCCGCCGCAGCGGGGCTTTGTCCATGATATCATCGTGCATGAGGCTGAAATTATGAAAGACCTCTACCCCCAGGGCCGGCTGCAGGGCCGGCTGCGGGTCTTGCTGCCAGAGCTGGTGCGCCAGCAGGGTGAGCAGGGGCCGTATACGCTTGCCCCCCAGCGCCATAATGTAGCGGATGGGCTCGTAGAGCGACTGCGGCTCCCCCCCATAGCGGGCTTCCTCAACAGCCTGGCTCAGCCGGCTGGTGAGCTCCTGTACCGAGAGTACGTCTTTATCAGAATTCAATGAGTTCCAGATCAATGGTGCGACGGTCGATGTCGGTATTGCTTACCTTCACCTTTACTTTATCGCCCAAAGTAATCATCTTTTTGTTGCTTTTGCCAACGATCCGGTAGTTTTGGTCATCGTATTCGTAGTAGTCGTCCTTGAGGTCGGCCAGGCGGGCCATGCCCTCGCAGCGGGTCTCTACAATCTCTACATACACGCCCCATTCGGTAACGCCCGATACCAGGCCGTCCCAGATGGTTTCCGGATCCTGCAGCTTCATAAACTCTACCTGCTTGTACTTGATGGAAGCCCGCTCTGCATCGGCGGCACGCTTCTCCCGGTCGGAGCTGTGCTCACACAGCTTCTGGTACTTGTCCTGCTCGGCGCTCTTGCCCCCATCCAGGTAGTGCTGCAGCAGGCGGTGCACCATCACATCCGGATAGCGGCGGATGGGCGAGGTAAAGTGGGTATAGTGCTCAAAAGCAAGCCCAAAGTGCCCCTCGGGCTCGGTGGAGTATTTGGCCTTGGCCATGCTGCGGATGGCCAGGGTTTCCAGCACATTCTGTTCGGGGCGGCCCTGTATGGCCAGCATCAGCTTGTTGAGCGAATTGGATACGGCATCCTCCTCGGTATTGAGCTGATGGCCGAATTTCTTGGCAAAGGCCGAGAAGCCTTCCAGCTTTTCGGGGTTGGGCGAATCGTGGATCCGGTACACATAGGTAGGCGATTTATACTCTCCCCTTCCTTTTTTGCCCTGCTTGTATACCCACTCGGCCACACGCTTGTTGGCCAGCAGCATAAATTCTTCTACCAGCTTGTGCGAGTCTTTACGCACTTTGGGGATTACGGCCAGCGGACGGCCGTCTTCATCCAGCTTGAATTTCACCTCTACGGTCTCAAAGTTGATGGCGCCGCGGGCAAAACGGTCGGCCTTCAGTTTCAGCGCCAGGGTATTGAGGATGATCATCTCCCGGGCAAAATCGCCCTGCAGGGTCTCGATGCGCTCCTGGGCTTCTTCATAGGTAAAGCGGCGATCGGAGTAGATGACCGTACGGCCAAACCATTCATTCACCACCACGGCTTCCTTGTCCAGCTCAAACACGGCCGAGAAGCAGAGTTTTTCTTCTTGGGGCCGCAGGGAGCACAGCTCGTTGGAGAGGCGCTCGGGCAGCATGGGAATGGTGCGGTCTACCAGGTAGACAGAAGTAGCCCGTTCGATGGCCTCCTTGTCCAGCATGGTGCCGGGCTTTACATAGTGGCTTACATCGGCAATGTGAATGCCCACCTCGTAGTTGCCGTTCTCCAGCAGCTGCAGCGAGATGGCATCGTCAAAGTCCTTGGCATCAAAGGGGTCGATGGTAAAGGTGGTGATGTGCCGGAAATCGCGCCGGCGACCAATCTCTTCTTCGGTGATATCATCTTTGATGCGCCTGGCCTGCGACTCTACCCCCTTGGGGAATTCAAAGGGCAGGTCAAACTCGGCCATAATGGAGTGGATCTCGGCATTGTTCTCACCGGCCGGGCCCAGTACCCGCACCACTTTTCCTTCCGGATTGCGGTTGCGGTCGGGCCACTGGGTGATCTCCACCATTACCTTATCGTTGTCCTGGGCCGTCAGCAGATCGTTGGGCTTCACAAATATGTCGAAGTGCATTTTGCGGCTGTCGGCAATCACAAAGGCAAAGCCCTTGGAGAGCTGAATGCGGCCCACATACTGGGTACGGCCGCGCTTTACAATCTCAATCACTTCGCCCTCTGGACGCTTGTCGGGGTCTTTGGCGCCGCCATAGAGCTGCACTTTTACAATATCGCCATCCAGTGCATTTTTCAGCCGGTTGGCGTTTACCATGGCATCCTGCTGCGTATCAGGCGAGATGATAAAGGCATAGCGGGAGTTTACAAAGTCTACCCGTCCCTCAATGATCTCGGCCTTCAGGCGGGTGCGGAACTGCCCGTTGCGGGTCATTTCGGCATCGCCATCCTTTACCAGCTTGTGCAGGGCGCTTTCCATGGCATCCAGCTGCTTGCGGCTCTGCAGGTCCAGTTTGCGAATAATGTGGTGGGTAGAGAGGGCGCGGGAGCGATTTTTATCTAGCAGGGCACGAATGCGGTCTTTCATGCGGTAAACGTCGTCCTTGCTGGCTTCGCCGCTGCTGCTTTTCTTGCGCGACTTAAATCGGTTCTTTTTTGGTTCTTTGGCGTTTGGCTCATAGTCGAAAAAATCCGGTTAGGGATTATTAGTACAAAAAGAAGGGCGGGCCTTCTGAATTTGGGAATAAGTTGTCTATAAAAATCTTCTGTTGGGCAGAAGCGGTATTTTTTATTTTATTAGTATGAGTAGCTACTACTTTTTATATGCTATCATGAGATACACGTTCGTTTTATTGAAAAGTATCTAAAAGATACGCAATCCCCCTTGGCGAAGGGGGTAGGGGGAGTTGGTTTTTATCTTTATAAGAACAGGAGAACAGAAACTTATTTCCATCATAGATAGAAAGCCGCCTTGTATAGGTTTAGGGTTTATAGTTATATCAACAATCCCCCTACCCCCTTCGCCAAGGGGGATCTCGTACCTTAAGGAAGCCATTGATGTAATTGACAATCCAATAACCATAAGAGGTAGGGGGATTTACTTTGTCATTCTAACTATTCCCAGGTAAAAAACTCTCCAATGCTCTTACCACGTTCGGGAGATCATGCTTTACTTCTGATTCTCTCAGTCTCAGTACTCTAAACCCCAAAAGCCGTAGTTCATTATCTCTCTTACTATCTTGCTCCGATTTATATTGATGAGAAGCCCCATCTACTTCTATTATAAGCTTTAATTTCCTGCAAATGAAATCAACTATATAGTTCCCTATTGCAAACTGTCTGTTGAACTGGTAGCCATAGAACTTTTTATCTTTCAGTACCTCTTTCCACAAGATCACTTCGCCCAAGGTACTAGCATTTCTTAGATTACTTGCTAATGGTCTAAGCTTCTTGTTATAGTTCGCACTCATCGATCAAAATAACCTTCAATCCCCTACCCCAATGCGCGTGCCGCTATCGACAGGGGGGATTTCGGTGGGCGGCGCTAGTATCTCTTCATACAAGCAATACTTTCAATCCATTCCCAACTATTACACCAACAGCGGCTCAACCCGCCTTGCGGGCCAGTAGGCGGGCCAGCTGGGCTTTGCGGATATCTTCCAGATCGCCGCGGGGAATGGCTTTGATCAGGGTCTGGGTATACACATCGCGCGGGTGCTCAAACATCTGCTGCGGATAGCCCGTCTCTACGATCTTGCCGCGCTGCATCACCATGATGCGGTCGGCCATAAATTTAACGACGGAAAGATCGTGGGAGATAAAAATGTAGGTTAAGCCAAAATCATGTTTTAGCTCGTTGAGCAAATTAAGCACTTGCGCCTGCACCGATACATCCAGGGCCGATACGCTTTCATCACAGATAATAAACCGCGGTTCCAGGGCTAATGTTCGGGCAATGCAGATGCGCTGCCGCTGCCCGCCCGAAAATTCATGGGGGTAGCGGTTGTACTGATCAGCCCGCAGGCCTACGCGCTCCAGCAGGTACATCACCTTATCCCGGCGCTGCTGCTCCCCCTGGTGCAGGCCATGGATGCGCATGGGCTCCAGGATGGCGTTGCCAATGGTCTGGCGCGGATTAAGGGAGGCATAGGGGTCCTGGAAGATGATCTGGATCTGGCGGCGCAGGCGGCGCATCTCCCGCTCCCTGAGCGTGCGGATGTCCTGCCCATCAAAACGGATCTCGCCGCTGCTGGCATCGATCAGGCGCACTATGCTGCGGCCCAGGCTGGTTTTGCCGCAGCCCGATTCGCCCACCAGGCCCAGGGTTTCGCCGGGGTATACCTTAAAGCTTACCCCATCTACAGCGGCCATTTTGCCCTGCCCCCGGCTAAAGGGGCTCTGGTTCACATCAAACTCTACCTTCAGGTCGTTTACCTCCAGCAGGGGGGGACCGCTCTTGAGCACCTCCAGGTAGCGCTGGGTTACTTCGGCTTCAGTCTCTACGTTCATCAGCAGGGCCTCACCCACGGAATGGTAGCGGGCATCGGGCCGCTCGATGAGCTGTCCCTGCCCGTCATTGGCCACAAAATCCGAAATGGTGGGCAACACCTTCAGATCCATGTCCAGGCGCGGGCGGCAGGCCAGCAGGCCTTTGGTATAGGGGTGCAGGGGCCGGGTAAAGAGGTCCAGCACATCGCCTTCTTCCACCACCTTGCCCCCATACATGACCATGACCCGGTCGGCCACCTCGGCAATAACGCCCAGGTCGTGGGTAATGAACATGACGGCGGTGTTGATATCGTCCCGCAGCTCGGCCATCAGCTTCAGAATGGAGGACTGCACCGTTACGTCCAGCGCAGTGGTAGGCTCATCGGCAATCACCAGCTGCGGATCGCAGGAGAGGGCCATGGCAATCATGACCCGCTGCTTTTGCCCGCCGGAAAGCTGGTGCGGATAGGCCTTAAAGATGCGGTCGGGGCTGGGCAGCTGCACCCGCTCAAAGAGGGCCAGGGTCTGGCGGCGGGCCTCCTCCCGGCTCACCTCCCGGTGCAGCAAAATGGTTTCCATGACCTGGTTGCCGCAGGTGTAGACCGGGTTGAGCGAGGTCATGGGCTCCTGGAAGATAATTGAGATCTCGTTGCCCCTGATCTTGCGCATCTGCTTTTTATCGGCCTTCAGCAGGTCAATGGGCCCCAGCTGGCGGGACTGGAACAGGGCCTCGCCCTCCACCTGCCTGCCCTGGGCGCCCAGTAGCTGCAGCAGCGTAAGGGCCGTAACAGACTTGCCCGAGCCCGACTCGCCCACAATGCCCAGGGTTTCCGCCCCGGCGAATGCTGAAATCAATACCATCTACCGCCCGGATGATGCCGGCGGGGGTCTGATATTGGGTTTGCAGATTCTTGACCTCCAGCAGCAGTTCCTGCTGGGGGCGGTGCGGGAAAAAGGCCTTGCGCATATAGCCCCTAAACTACGCAAAAAAGGGCAGGCCTGGGAGCCTATGTAAGGTTGGCGGCGGAATTACGGGCCTGCTCCCTTCTGAGCAAGAGGGGAATACCCCCATTTAAACTGCTCCTACTACGGGACTGCGTCGTTCCAGCAGCAGCGTATTGCGCCAGACCCCCTGCAGCCGGGCAATGCGCTCCCGGTAGCCAATCTCCCGAAATCCCCACCGCTTCTGCAGGCGTAGGCTGGCCCTATTTTCCGGAAAAGTAGAAGACTGCAGGGTCCAGATGCCATTCGCTTCGCTTTCTTTGATCAGATGCTCCAACAGCAGCTGGCCCAGGCCCTGGCCCCGCCGGGAGGCTTCAATGTAGAGGCTGAGCTCAGCCACGCCCCTGTAGCAGTGGCGGGCCGATACGGCCGAAAGGGCCGCCCAGCCCAGCACGCGCTCTTCCTCCAGCGCTACCAGGCGGCTGTGGAGCAGGTGGCTGCCATCCCATTCCGCCCAGCTGGGTACCTGGGTGGTAAAGGTAGCCTGCCCTGTGGCCAGGCCTTCTTCATAAATGGCCAGTACATCGGCGGCATGGAGGGGGAGCATGGCTTGTATCTGAATCATAGGCGGGTAGATAAACCAAGTTAAGAAAAGGGGTGTAAAAAAGCTGCGGATAGGCACTAGGCCTATCCCGCAGCTTCTGTGGATTCGTTATAGCCAGGATCTTATTTTCTTGAGGCGATCTCTCCGGCCTGCTTTACCTTGCGGATCTCGGCCTTCATCAGGGCCAGGTCCTGCTGAAACTGTTTGTCTTTCATTAGAAGGGCTACAAACTGCTGGGCAAATTTTTTGCCGGCTTCCGAATCGCTGGGGTAGTGTACCCCCCGGATCTCCCGGGAGAAGGCCATGTCCCAGGCCCGCTGCAGCAGTAGCTCTTTGTACTCGGGCAGCACCAGGCATAGCAGATAGGCATGCAGGTAGGAGGCGGAGGCATGGCCGCTGGGGTAGGCCGCATGGCCGGGCATTTCCAGGGGCTGCAGGCCGGCTTCCAGCTGATAGGGGCGGGGGCGGCTGTAGTCTGCCTTCAGGGAGAAAATGTAGTAGGTGGCGTCCTGCAGCACGGCCTGCAGCACCCGGCTGGTGAGGGGCAGCTGCTCGGGCGCAAACCAGGCACCCATGCCCCGGCCTATGTAAAACAGGCTTTGCTGGTTGCGGGTCCAGTCGGGGTCCTGGGTATTGGTCAGCAGGGGGTCGTAGTACACATTGGCCATGCTGTCGGTAAGAGCGATCTCCTGGGCAGTGCGCCGGGCCTGCAGCTGCAGCAGCAAATCCAGCTCGGTCCGGGTCTGTGTGGAGCTGTTGGCCGGATAGGGCTGCAGGGCAAAGCGGCTTACGGGCACCCGTACATAGGTGGTTTTCAGGTTCAGGTAGGCTTTTCTGCGAAAATCGGCTTCGGGAAATGCCAGGGCATCCAGAGCATTATCCAGGGGGCTGGCCGATACGCTGCGCAGGCGGCTGTAGTGATCATCGGCCGGTACCAAACCGCCAAAGGCGCTGGCGGAGGGAAGTTGCTGGGCAAAGCCGCTCAGGCTGATGAGCAGCAGGATCAGTAGGATAAATACGCTTACGAAGCTGATGCCTGCCAGGTGGATGGGCAGCTGTGGCTTCTGCTCGCTGGGGGTGCCGGGGGTAGAGAAAAAGGGTTCCATCGTGGTCGGTAGAATTAGGGGTTATGCAAAAAGGATTCTGTATGCAGGACTTGCCGTGGGGCCTATTTGCCTGCTTTTCGAGGGGATGACGGGGGACTTGAAAAAAAGACGCAGCCTTTTAGAACTATTTTTTAGAGAAGCTTCTCTACCCTATTCTGATAGCTATTCTTTTAGCGGAAGGCTGTAGCTAGCACGTAGCACCCGTGCCACGTGTAATTCGTGCTACGAGTAGGCCGTTGAGGATAGCAGGTGTTTTATGTCTTATGGGTAGAAACGCATCCCCTGAAAAAGAAAAAGCCCGGAGACTTCTCTCCAGGCTAATGCTTTAGGTCATGTGAGGGGCTGCCGCCTATTCCTCCTGCCACAGGTTTCCACCGCTAGCGCTACACCACCACAATCTGCTCGGGCTTCAGCAGGGGCTGGCAGCGGTAGCGCATGTATACCTGGGCGGTGGCAATCACATCCTGCTGGCTGTGCTGCACAATCTGGTCCAGCCCTTTCTCACCTTCGTTGAAGAACAGGGAGTTGATCTGGTCGCCCTCGGGATGGGGGGTATAGGGGATGTGGAAGAGCGCCGCCAGGGTCTCCAGCGAAATGGTGTACTTGCGGTTGCCAAACATCCACATTTCCATGGTGTCCAGGTGGGGTACTTCCCAGGGTTTTTTTCCGGCAAAGTTCAGCACCTCGGGCAGGGGTACGCAATGCACCAGCATGCGGCGGCAGAGGTAGGGAAAATCAAATTCCTTGCCATTGTGCGAGCAGAGGCGCAGCGTTCGCTGATCGAAACGCTCGTTGAGCAGCTCCTTGAACTGCTCCAGCAGCCACTGCTCGTTGTCGGCCGAGGCATAGCTTTTTACCCGCAGCTCCAGCCCGCCCTCGTCCTTCTCATGAAAATAGGCCACCGAAATGCTCACAATGCGGCCAAATTCGGCATAGAGACCCCCTTCATAATGGTACAGTTCGGCGGGCGATACATCTTCGTCCATCCAGTCCAGAAATTCTACCTTGTGTAGCCAGGCCTGCTGCAGGCGCTTGTCCAGCGACTCCAGATCTGATGCGGCCGTAACGGTCTCAATGTCCACAAACAGGATGTCCTTAAAGGGGCGGGTGGTCATGGGGGTAGCGGTTAGGTAAAAAATGGGGTGCCTGTGCTACATAGAAATTTACAAGAAGGCGAAATGTTTGCCTGAGTGGGGGGTGTTTTTTGGGAGGTAGATTGGATTTGGGCTTGCCGTACCGGCCAGGCGTTGGCAGAGCGCCCTACTCCAGCCCCTGCAGCTGCTGCCGGAGCAGGCTGCGGATGGCAGGGCCTTCCGGGCCGGGCGCATGAGCCTCCAGCAACCGGCCCCGTTCATCATAGAGCAGGTAGCGGGGTATGGAGCGCACCTCCAGCGCCTGCAGCAGGGAGGAGCTGCGGGCCTGCAGCAGCAGAAAGCTAAGCACCCCCTCGGCCTGCATCCCTTCTTTTAGTGCTGCCCGGCGCCACTGCTCGGCATTTTCATCCAGCGAGAGATACAGAAAGCTGACCGGCTGCCCGCTGAACTCCTGCTGCAGGCGTTTAGAGGCGGGCATGGCGGCCAGGCAGGGACGACACCAGCTTGCCCACAGATCTACATACACCAGCCGGCCCCGCTGCCGGTCCAGTACCTCCTGCAGGGGTAGTTCCTCTTGTTCAGGTCCATCAGCATGCCCTCAGCACCGGCGGGTGCCGCCTCCAGCTGAAAGGTGGTGGTAATGTAGTTCACCAGGGCCGTATCCTGCACCTGGGTCCTAAACCGGCTCAGGTAGCGCTGCACCTCCTGCCGCGGCGATTGCTCGGCAATGCGTTTCATATAGGCCAGCAGCAGGGCTTTTTTGGCGTTGGTGCTAAAATAGGGGCTTGCCCAAATGGAGTCATAAACTGCCGGCAGGCGCTGGGAGCCCCCGGCCGATGCCGGTGTCCAGTAGAGCTGGCTTACGGCCGTGCGCAGAAAGTTCTGGTAAAAGAAATAGGCAAGCAGGCTGTCGGGCCCCTGAGCCAGTAGTTTTTTCAGTTCGTTCCTGCTCATACGGCCCTGCCGCAGGGCTAGTTCGGCCTGCTGGTAGCCGTTTTTCTCTTTGTAGAAGCTGAAGTGTGGGTCGGAGATGGTGCCCGCGGCCTGCAGGGAATCCAGGAACTGCTGCTCCAGGGCAAACTGCTTCTCTGCCTCGGCAGCGGCCCGCTGCTCGCCCTGCTGCAGCTGCTCGGCCAGGGGGGTGGTATCGGCAAATCCATAAAAGGCATAGGCCATGCCCGAGAGGTATTTGAGCTGAGCGGGAAAATCCCCTCCGCTCAGCCGCTGCCGCTTCAGCACTTCATAGTTGAGCCCTGTTTGGTGGGCAGGGCGGTTCAGCACCCTTGCCTGCGGCAGACTGTCATTAAAGGAAAACAGCACCGTATCTCCCCTGTGCAGCAGGTAGCTCAGGCGATCGGCCCCCCGGTAGGTATATTCCACCTCTACCCAGGGCCTGCGGGTAGCCAGGCGCAGGGTATCGGTAGCCGGCGCATGGGCCAGCTCCAGCAGGCGGCTAATGCCGGCATCATCCATATACTGCAGGGCGCTGCCGGCGCTTAGCTCCTGCCCGTTGGCAAGGGTATAGCGGGTATGGTCGGGTGCCTGCTGAAAGATAAGGGTGATCTGTCCCCGCTGCCCGCCGGTTTTTGTAGCCGGCGCCTCCCGGTCGGCCGGGCTGCAGCCCAACATGGTGGCTAGTAGTAGGCAGGTATAGAAAAAGGAGCAGTAGCGCATGACTATCAACCGCAAGGCCTGAAGAGCCCGCTGTTTAGCTAACGGTCCAGGAGAGTGTTTTGTGATAGGCGAGCCCAACGGAACCTGCCTTTTCACCTCTTTCTTCTCTCTTTACTTTGCAAAGATCTGGCTGGGGTCCTGGAAGCTTTTAAACTCCAGGGCATTGCCGGCGGGGTCCAGAAAGAACATGGTGGCCTGCTCGCCCACCTGCCCCTTAAAGCGGATATGCGGCTCAATGATAAAGCGAATACCGGCCCCTTTCAGTTTTTCTGCCAGCTGGTGCCACTGCTCCCACTCCAGGATGGCGCCAAAGTGACGCACCGGTACGGCATCCCCGTCCACCTCATTGGTTTTGGCCCGGCCTACCTCCTCCGGCTTAACATGAGCCGATAGCTGGTGGCCAAAAAAGTTGAAGTCGATCCACTTGTCGGTGCTGCGGCCAATGTCGCAGCCCAGCAAATCGCCATAGAAGCGGCGGGTCTCTTCTATATCCAGAATGGGAAAAGCCAGATGAAAAGGGGTAAAGTTTTGCATAATGGGTGTATGTTTGAAAACGAAGATACGGAATAGACTTCTGTAGACAATAGAGGATGGATGATGGACAATGGACGATGGACAATCGACCGGGCGGCTAGGCGCCCCTGGCGATCCGCATTGGACCGTCCACCCTGGGTCCTTCTGTTGGTGTTTTCACCAACAACTCTTTTGGCAGCCTGACGGAAATTTGTTGGTGAAAACACCAACAACAGGGGTCAGGAGGTTTCTACCTGCTCACTTCCAATAGCTAGTGTCCATTGCGGATCGCCGGGGGCGCCCAGCCGCACGGTCCATCATCTATTGTCCATTGTCCATCGTCCATCGTCCATTATCTAATACCTCAAATTCCACTACCCACTACCCCATGACACCTCCTGAACTTAATAACGAACTGGGCAACATTGATCTGTACCTGCTGGATGCAATCCTGAAAGGCTACTTTCCGGCTGGATGTGCCGTGCTGGATGCCGGCTGCGGCGAGGGGCGCAACCTGCACTGGTTTCTGAAAGGTGGATATCCGGTCTGGGGCATTGATAGCAACCCGGCGGCCATCCGCATGCTGCGCTTTGTAGCCAACAGCCTGCAAAAGGGCTATCCGCTGGAGCGCTTTGCCAGCGGCAGCCTTACGGCCATGCCCTATGCCAACGAGCTGTTTGAGGCAGTGATCTGCAGCGCCGTGCTGCACTTTGCCGAAAGCCGGGAGCAGTTCATCCAGATGTGGGGCGAGCTCTGGCGGGTGCTCAGGACAGGGGGCCTGCTCTTTATCCGCACCGCCACCGATCTGGGCCTCTCCCAGGAAGAGCTTACGCCTGCAGACCAGGGACGCTACCTGCTGCCCGATGGCAGCCAGCGCTTTCTGCTGAGCCAGGCGCTGCTGGACGAGTTGCTCCAACAATACCCCCTGCAGTGGCGGGAGCCCTATAAATCGGTGGTGGTAGCCGGGCAGCGCAGCATGGGGGTATTGGTGCTGCAGAAAACAATCCGCCCGCCTGACGAGTACTACATTCAATGGAACAGCCTGCTACCCCCATCCGTTTTGCCCCTTTCTGGAAGCGCCTGGTAGCCATTGCCCTTGACTACCTGTTGATAAATGTTGCCCTCAGCTTCATTATTGCCCTGGTGGTAATGGTGGGCTGGGCCGGCGAAGGCCCCACGGTGGTAGAGCGGGGCGATGACCTGGTACGCGATCTCTCAGAAAGCTTTGGGCCGGCACAGCTGCTGATAGTACTGGGCTACTGGCTGTACTTTGCCCTGATGCACAGCAGCGCCTGGGGCGCCACCGTAGGCAAGCGGGCCATGGGCCTGTACGTGGTGGATACCGATGGCCACCGGCTGAGCTTCATACAGGCTACACTGCGTTTTCTGGGCAAAATCCTGTCGGTTTTCACCTTCTTTATCGGCTTTGTGCTGGCCGCTTTTCATCCCCAGCACCAGGCCCTGCACGATCTTCTGGCCAAAACGCATGTGCGGGAGTGGTAGGGGACTTTCGTGTAAATCCTCTCTATTTAGTCATTTATCAACCTTCCGAACACCCTGTTACGCAGTAACACTGGCAGGGGTGAAGCGGCCGATCTCCTTAGTAAGCGATAGTAAACCTGCCCCTTTGCTGCAGGCGGGCACCCCGCCTACCGGCTCCTGAACCTTGCGTTAGTTTGCAAAACAGCATCCCCTTTTTTTACGTTAGTGAAGCTGCATCTTTTCACCAGCGCTTGACAAGCTGTGGAAAAGCTGTTACGCTTGCATTACCATTATTTTTTAGCCTTATCCCCCCGGGAACAACCTCATGAAAAACCCCATAGACCTGCGCATTGGTGGCGTACCGGAGCATTTTAATCTGCCCTGGCAAATAGCGCTGGAAGAAAACGCTTTTTCTGAATTACCCGCCACCATTCAGTGGACCGATTATGCCGGCGGTACCGGCGCCATGGCCGCCGATCTGCGCGAGGGCAAGCTGGACGTGGCCATGCTGCTCACCGAAGGGGCCGTAGCCGACATTATCCGCGGAAGCAATTACCGCATTGTATCGCTGTATGTGGATAGCCCCCTGCTCTGGGGCATTCATGTGCATGCCGACTCCCCCTTTCAGGAAATTCAGGACCTGAAGGGCTGCACCTATGCCGTAAGCCGCTATGGAAGCGGCTCGCACCTGATGGCCTTTGTAGATGCCAAGAGCCGGGAATGGCCCACCAAAAATCTGAAGTTTGAGACCGTAGGTACGCTGGAAGGCGCCCGGGAAGCGCTGGCCAACAAAACAGCCGATGCTTTTCTGTGGGAAAAGTTCATGACCAAACCCCTGGTAGATAGCGGCGAGTGGCGGCGCATCGAAGAGCGTCCCACCCCCTGGCCCTGCTTTGTGGTGGTGGTACGGGAAGAGATCATGGACCAGCATGCCGAGCTGGTAAGCGGGGTGCTGCAGGTGGTGCGCCGCTACGGACAGCAGCTGAAGTTCGATCCCGAAGCCCCTACGCTGATTGCCCGCCGCTATGGCCTCAAGCCCGAAGATGCCAAAACCTGGTGGGACGATGTGCGCTGGGCCAACAATAGCATTGTGCCTGTGCTGATGCTGGAAGAAGTAATGAACACCCTGATGCGCATCAACCTCATACCCGAAAAGGTACTGCCCGAAAAGCTTTGTTACGAGGCAGCGCTTTTGGTATAAAGCGCACAGACTGAAGTACCCCCTGAAGCCCCGCCCCACCAGGTCGGGGCTTTTTGTTGCCCCATCCAGAGATCATGCTTTTGGGGATTGGCGGGCCTTCAGGCAGCCCGATCGCATACCTACAGGCATGTATGTAGCCCTTTTCTGGCCCTGCTTATGGCTGGTGAAGGTGCACACCCCCATATAACCCCCCCATATAAACCGCAGGTTGCAGAGAGCAGCCTCCCTTCTGTAGAGCTTGCTGCACGCATATCGCTACTTTTTCAACACAAAAAGGGGCCCTTACTAGTTATCCTAAGGCCTGATCAATACAGGGGCTTTTTTATCTGAATATTGGGACAGTTTTTATGGAAAACGCTTACACCTCTATTAGGCAAAAAGGGAGCATTGCCCTAAGCCTGTTATGTTGCCTGCTCTTGCTGGGAACCCAGGCATGGGCCCAGGGCAGCACTGCCCGACAGGTGCGGGGCACCGTGGTAGATGCCGAGAGCAAAGATCCCCTGCCAGGCGTGGCTGTGCTGATTGTAGGCACTTCTACCGGAGTGGTCACCAACCTGGATGGGGAGTATACCCTAGAGGTGCCCTCGGATGCGGCCGTGCTGGAATTTTCCTACCTGGGCTATCAGAACCAGCGCCAGCCGGTAGGCAGCCGCTCGGTGATTGATGTGAGCCTGCAGGTAGCCGAAGAGCAGCTGCAGGAAGTGGTGGTGATTGGCTACGGCACCGTGCGCAAGAGCGACCTTACCGGGGCGGTAACCTCGGTACGGGGCGAGGAGCTCACCAAAATGCCGGCCGCCAACCCCGTACAGGCCCTGCAGGGCAAGGTATCGGGCCTGCAGGTAAGCAATACCGGCAACCCCGGCGATGCCCCTGTTGTGCGCCTGCGGGGCGTGGGCACCCTGGGCAATGACCAAGCCCTCTTTGTGGTGGATGGGGTTATTCTGGATAACATCAACTTTCTGAACAGCTCTGATATTGCCTCGGTAGAGGTATTGAAAGATGCCTCGGCGGTGGCCATTTTCGGCTCCCGGGGCGCCAATGGGGTTATCATTATCACCACCAAAAAGGGCAGGGTAGGTGAGGCGCCCCGTATAAACCTGCGCGCCGAGTACGGGTTTGAGAATGTGGCCAACCGCCTGGACCTGATGACGGGCCGGCAGTTTGCCACCTATGTAAATGCCATTACCCCCGGCACCTACAACAACCTGGATGTGCTGCCCAACATCGACTGGCAGGACCGCATCTTTACCCAAAACGCACCCGTTCAGAACTACAACCTCTCCTTTGTGGGGGCCTCCGACAAGCTCAACTACTACATTGGCGGCGGCTACTTTGCCCAGGAGGGTATCCTGCCAAAATCAGATTACAGCCGCATCTCCTTTAAAAGCAACACCACCTACCGCATCCGGGACTTTCTACGCCTGGGCGCCGACCTTACCGCTTCGGTTGAAAACAAGCAAAACCCCCCGGGTGTAGTAGGGCTTGCCTACCGGGCCTGGCCCATCAACGACCCCTTTCTGCCCAATGGCGATTTTGCCGAAGTACAAGGTGGCAACGCGCTGGCCGCCATTGCCTACCATAATAATGATTCACGCATCCTGCGCGGAGTAGCCAACTTTTTTGGCGAGGCAGACCTGATCAAGGGCCTTACTTTCCGCACCAGCTACCAGCTGGATGGGGCCTTGTTCCGAAATCAGGGCTTTACGCCCGAATACTTTGTGTCGCCGGTGCAGCAAAGCGCTTTTAGCCAGCTCTCCAAGACCAATGCCGAAAACCTGACCTGGATCTGGGAAAACACCCTGAACTTTAGCCGGGACTTTGGCGAGAAGCACCGCATTGACGCCGTAGTGGGCTATACCGCCCAGGAATTCTATGGTGAATCCCTGTTTGGCGCCCGCCGCAACCTGCTGCGCGAAGATCCCGATTTCTGGTACCTGGATGCCGGTGAGCAGGAAGGTCAGAACCTGGGCAATAATGCCAGTACCTGGACCATGGTCTCTTACCTGGGGCGTATTAACTATTCGCTGCTGGACCGTTACCTGTTTACGGCTACCTTCCGCCGCGATTATTCTTCCCGCTTCGGGCGGGAAAACCGCTATGGCGATTTCCCCTCCTTTGCTCTGGGCTGGAATGTGCACAACGAACCTTTCTTCCCCAACACCCCCCTGCTCAATACCTTAAAGCTCAGGGCCAGCTGGGGCATTATTGGCAATGACAAGATCGATTATAACGCCCGCTTCTCTACTGTATCTACAGGTTTGGGCGCTGTCTTTGGCCAGAACCCCAACCTGGAGCCTGGTTCGGCCCTTACCCGTATTGGTAATCCTACACTTCAATGGGAAGATACCCAGCAACTGGACATTGGCGCAGAATGGAGCATGCTGGAAGGCCGTCTGCGGGCCGAGGTAGACTATTACAAAAAAAATACCAAGGGCATTCTGGTACCCCTCGCCATCCCAGCCACCTCCGGCGGGGGGGTAGGCGCCAGCCGTTTCTTCAATGCCGCCGAAGTGCTGAACCGGGGCATCGAGTTTAACCTGGGCTGGGAAGATGAAATTGGCGATTTACGCTATAACCTGGGGGTGCTGGGTTCTACCATCCATAATGAGGTGCTCTCCCTGGGCGCTTCGCTGGGGCAGGATAGTGTCATTATCGCCGGTAGCCTGGGCAATGGCCAAACGGTAACCCGTACCGTAGCCGGCCGGTCCATTGGCTTCTATTATGGCTACCAAACGGCCGGGGTGTTCCAAAATCAGGAGCAGCTCAACAGCCTGCCGCGCACCTCCCAGCAGGGGGTGGGTGATCTTATTTTTGTCGATACCAACAATGATGGCCGCATTACCGAAGCCGATCGTGTAGAGCTGGGCTCCTGGATCCCGGATTTTACCTACGGCTTCAGCGCCGGAGCCGGCTATAAAGGAGTTAACCTCTCGCTCGATTTCTTTGGGCAGTGGGGCAACAAGATCTATAACGGCAAACAGGCCGTGCGCTTTGAGCTGCTCAACTTTGAGTCGCGCTTTGCCGATTTCTGGACCGGCGAGGGCAGCACCAACGAGATCCCCCGCGCCTCGGCCGGCGGGGTCAATTACAGCGTGTCGGACTTCTTTCTGGAAGATGCTTCCTTTTTGCGCCTGCGCACCGCCACCATCAGCTACGACCTGGCCGCCTCCCTGCTGGAACGCTACCAGATTGGCTCAGCCCAGCTCTATGTACGGGGCACCAACCTCTGGACCCGCACCCCCTATAGCGGCTACCTGCCCGATATTCCGGTGGGCTCCCCCCTTAACGGTGCCATTGACCTGGGGGTATACCCCCTTACCAGATCCATTATGTTTGGCTTGAATGTCTCTTTTTAATCCCGACGCCATGAAACGCATTAGCCTGCTTATCCCCATAGTACTCCTGTTGCTGACGCCCTCCTGCAGCGACGATTTTTTGGAGCGCGCTTCGCTGGGCACTGTAGATGAAACCAATTTTCTCAACACCGGCCAGGATGCTATCCCGGCTACCAATGCCGTATACAATACGCTGCGCCTCTGGCATTATCATGGGGGTGGATTTTCCATTCTGGACATTATGTCGGACGATGCCGTTAAGGGCAGCAACCCGGGTGATGCCATTCCCATCCGGGCCTTTGATGATTTTACCTATACCCCCGATCAGGCCACCATTCTCAACTGGTATGCCACCCTCTATCAGGGGGTGCGCCGGGCCAATACGGTCATTGAAAAACTGCCTCCCCTCACAGACATTGATGCCGGGCTTAAGAACCGGCTGCTGGCCGAGGTCCGCTTTCTACGCGCCCTCTTTTACTTTGATCTGGTGCGGGGCTGGGGCGATGTACCCAAAATAACCTCTATTGTACCCCCTGACCGGCCCACCCGCGCCCCCAAGGAGGAGATCTACCGCGACATCATCCTACCTGACCTGGAGTTTGCTGCCAGTACCCTGCCCGAAAGATCGGATTACCCCGCCCGGGACCTGGGCCGCGCCACCCGCGGAGCCGCCAAAGCCCTGCTGGCCAGAGTCTATCTGTTCAGGGGAGATTTTGCCAATGCCGAGCGCTGGGCGCTGGAAGTGATCCAGTCGGGTGAGTACAGCCTGGATCCCGATTACAGCAATGCATTTAGTGTCACCGGTGAGTTTGGCCCCGGATCGGTTTTTGAAATAGGGGCGCTGCCCGAGGGAAGTTTTGAGCTGGGCGGCAACCAGTATGGCAATACCCAGGCCGTACGGGGCAGCCCCAACCGGGGCTGGGGTTTTAACCGCCCTTCCTATGATCTGATCACCTTTTTTCCCGAAGAAGATCCCCGCCTGGATGCTACCGTTGTTTTTCTGGGCGAGGAGATCGATGGGGTGCGGATCATGGGCGATGGCTCTACCCCCGATACTACCTATACCGATGCCTCGCGCACCCAAATAGCCCAAATCGAAGCCTATAACCAGAAAGTATGGGTACCGGGCACTACCGCCGAGACCTCCTGGGGCCATAATCGCCGCCTGATCCGCTATGCCGATGTGCTGCTGATGGCCGCCGAAGCCCTGAATGAGAACGGAAACCAACAAGATGCCCTCCTGTACCTGAATAGGGTACGGGCGCGGGCACGGGGTGAAAACCCGGATATTCTGCCCGACATCACCACCACTGATCAGGGTGAGCTACGCCAGGCTATTTATGAGGAACGGCGGGCCGAGCTGGCCATGGAAGGCCTGCGCTTTCATGACCTGGTACGTACCGGCCGGGCCGCCGCCGTGCTGGGTCCGCTGGGCTTTGAAGAAGGCCAGCACGAGCTGCTGCCCATACCACAAAGCGAAATCGACATCTCTCAAGGTTCTTTAACCCAAAACCCAAATTGGTAATACATTTTAAATTACACTAAGTATGATTGGTATGAAACACACAAAAATGCTGTTTAGCCTATTCGCTCTGAGCGGTATGCTATTTTTTACAGGATGCGATGACGATGATAACGGCGCACCTGCGCTGACCATTCAAAGCATTAGCGCCAGCGGTACGGACCTGGAGACGGGCCAGACGGTACAAAAAGATCTCAATGCCGCTTCGGCTGCCGAAGATGTACCCCTTGATGCGGTTATGACCGTAACTTTTTCTTCCGATGTGAACGCTTCTACGGCAACGGCCTCTAACGTAAGCCTGACCTCCGCCTCCGGCACGGTACCGGTAACCGTATCGGCTTCCGGCAACACCATGACCATTACGCCACAGCAGGAGCTGGAGCGCGGTACACAGTATACCCTTAACCTGGGCAACGGTATCAGCGGCGCTAATGGCGGCGCCTTTACCGCTACCACGCGCACCTTTACCTCGGCGGGCCGCGGAGCGGTAACCCCGCCACAATCTGCCAGCCAAACGGCCTATTTTACCTTTGATGGCCATGCCGACGATGCCATGGGAACCTATGATGCCGATGATGTAGTAGACATTACCTGGGTGGCCGACCGCTTTGGCCAGATGGAAAGCGCCGCCCAGTTCAATGGCAATACCAGTATCATAGAAGTACCCAATGGCGCCGACCTGCTCACCTCCGACTGGACCTTAAGCTTCTGGTCCTGGGTAGACACTGTGGATCATGTGAATGCCGATGGAAACAAGGCCGGACACTTCATTATGGGGGTGGGTGCTTTCCATGGCTTTCAGGTGGAAACCAATGGTAGGGCAGATGTGCTGATCATGGCGGCCCGCTATAGCAAGGAAGATGGCACCACCATCCCTAATAACTTCTTTGTGAATGCTGATGGGCAGGATGCTGCTAATGGTGGCTGGGATGCTATCGAAGTCGAGGCAAATGTAGCCGGCGGTATGAGAACGCTTCTGGCTCAAAAATGGGCCCATATTGTTCTCACTTATAATAGCGAGGAAAACAAGCGCTCCTTGTATATCAATGGGCAACTCATGGAGCGGGATAACCTCAATATTCCAACGGACCTTTCTACGGTAAATGGGTTGACCTTTGATCCTACCGGCACGGCCGATGTAATTGGCGATAAGCTTGCCTTTGGTTTTCCCTTTGACCGAAGCACTACGCTCTGGCAAAACGAACCATGGGGTAGTTATAACCTGCCTACCGCCAACCACTTTAAAGGCGCGCTAGACGATGTACGCTTCTTTGAAGCCGCCCTTAGCGAAGCAGAGGTAACAGCACTCTACAACGCTGAGCGTCCTTAATACAAATCTGCAGCATCCTGCCCCAGTATGGGAGCAGGATGCTGTTTTTTTATTTTATATGAAGCCATTTCAGCATTTCTTCCTTTTATTTTTCTCTTTTCTGCTGTTGCCTGGCTGTAAGGATGATTCCTCCGATCCTGAGCCGGCCAAAGAACTCCTGCAGTTGGTTTCGGTAAAGGTGGGCAACAGCAGCCTGCAGACCGGTTCTGTCAGCACCGGCATCCCCACCGACCGGCCCCTTGTACTGCGCTTTTCCGAAGAAGTAAACCGGCAGGGCATAGAAGACAAAATAACACTGGAAGATGCCGACGGCCAGCCTGTAGCCCTTACCCTCAGCTTTCTGGACCAGGGCCAAACCGTTTCGGCCCAGCCCGCACAGCCCCTGCGCAGCAACCATACCTATACCCTAACCATAGACGAGCTTACCAACAGCGCCAACACCAGCCAGTTTCCGGGCGCTGCCTACACCTTTACTACCCTGCAAACCCAGCTGCGGCTGCAATCCCTTACGGTAGATGGCCAGCCCCTGTCCCCCGGCGGGCGGGTGCATGGGCTTGATCCGGATTTTACCATCCGGGCCGTCTTCAGCGAAGCGCTGGAGGCCGGGGCCATTGCCGCTTCCGGCATTCGCCTGAGCGGGCCCGGCGGGCAGCAAATTGCCGTGCGGGCCAGCCTGGAAGATCCCACTACCCTGCTCATCAAACCCGAGCAACCCCTCAACTACCTGAGCCGCTACGAGCTGGATATTACCTCCCAATTTTACACCAGTTCCGAGTTGTCCTTCTCCGGTTTTAGGGGCAGCCTCTACATTCAGCCCGATCCGGAACCAAAATTTCCGCTGATCTCCGACGAAGCCCTGCTCACCCTGGTGCAGCAGCAAACGTTTAAGTACTTCTGGGACTTTGCCCACCCCAGCAGCGGCCTGGCCCGGGAGCGCAACAGCTCGGGCAATCTGGTGACCATTGGCGGCTCCGGCTTTGGGGTAATGACCATCCCTGTAGGCATTGAGCGGGGTTTTATTACCCGGCAGCAGGGGGTAGACCGCCTGGAAAAGATTGTGAATTTTCTGGCCACTGCCGACCGCTTTCATGGCGTATGGCCCCACTGGATGGATGGCACCACCGGCCGGGTAATTGCCTTTAGCCAGTACGACAATGGCGGCGACCTGATTGAAACCGCCTTTATGATCCAGGGCCTGCTAACGGTGCGCCAGTACCTGAATAGAGCCAATGCCCAGGAGGCCGCCATTATAGCCACCATTACCCGCCTGTGGGAAGAGGTGGAGTGGGACTGGTATACGCGTGGCGAAAATGTGCTTTACTGGCACTGGTCGCCGCAATACGAGTGGCAGATGAACATGCAGATCAGGGGCTATAACGAGGGGCTCATCGCCTATGTGCTGGCGGCTTCCTCGCCCACCCACCCCATAAGTCCGGAGGTGTATCACCAGGGCTGGGCCCGTGGCGGCGCTCAGCAAAATGGTAACACCTTCTACGACATTACCCTACCGCTGGGCGAAAATCTGGGGGGTCCCCTGTTCTTTGCCCATTACAGCTACCTGGGACTGGACCCCCGCCGGCTGGAAGACCGCTACGCCAACTACTGGGAGCAAAATGTGGCCCACACCCGCATCAACCAGGCCTATGTGGCCGATAACCCCCGCAACTGGGTAGGCTATAGCGCCGAAAGCTGGGGCCTTACCGCCAGCGATAACCAAAGCGGCTACTCGGCCCACTCGCCCACCAACGACCTGGGTGTTATTACCCCCACGGCAGCCCTCTCTTCCTTTCCCTATACGCCCGAGGCCAGCATGGCGGCCCTCCGGTATTTTTACTATACACTGGGCGACCGGCTCTGGGGACCCTATGGCTTTTATGATGCCTATAACCTTACGGTGCCCTGGTTTGCCAGCTCCTATCTGGCCATTGATCAGGGGCCCATCATTATCATGATCGAAAATTACCGTACCCAATTGCTCTGGAATCTCTTTATGAGCAATCCGGAAATAGCAGCAGGATTAGACCGTCTGGACTTTAGCGCTTATTAACCCATGCATAAACTCCTTATCCTCTCCCTTAGCCTCCTTCTTTTAGCCGCCTGCCAGCAGGCCGGCACCTCCTCCGGCGAAGTAGCCGAACAAGCCGCTGCCGATACGCTCGCACTCCCCTCTCTTTCTGACGATTCCCTCTTTAGCCTGGTGCAGGAGCGTACCTTTCAATACTTCTGGAAAGGGGCCGAGCCGGTATCGGGCCTGGCGCGGGAGCGCATCCACATCGATGGCGAGTATCCCCAGAACGATCAGAATGTGATCACCAGCGGCGGCTCGGGCTTTGGCCTGATGGCGCTGGTGGTGGGCATGGAGCGCGGATTTATCAGCCGCCAGGAGGGGATCGCCCGCCTGCAGCGCATTGTGCCCTACCTGGAAAAAGCCGACCGCTTTCATGGCGTATGGCCCCACTGGCTCCACGGCCCTACAGGCAAGGTAAAGCCTTTTAGCCCAAAAGACGATGGCGGCGATCTGGTAGAAACCTCCTTTCTGGTGGCTGGCCTGCTAACCGTACGCCAGTACCTGGACCCGCAGGTGCCCGACGAGGCGGCCCTCATCGTGGGCATTAACCGCCTGTGGCAGGGGGTGGAGTGGGACTGGTACACCCAGGGCAAGGATGTACTCTACTGGCACTGGTCGCCCACCAATGAATGGGCCATGAACTTTGCACTGGAGGGCTATAACGAATGCCTCATTACCTATGTGCTGGCGGCGGCTTCACCTACCCACCCCATCCGTCCGGAAGCCTACCACCAGGGCTGGGCCAGGGGCGGCGGAGGCATCCGCAGCGATAAGGAAGCCTATGGGTACCCCCTTATCCTGAGCCACAATGGCGCGCAGGAAATGGGCGGCCCCCTCTTTTGGGCGCATTACAGCTACCTGGGCCTTGACCCCCGCCAGCTCAAAGACCGCTACGCCAATTACTGGGATCTTAACCGCAATCATACTCTCATTAACCGCCAGTGGTGCATCGAAAATCCGCATGGCTACCAGGGCTACGGGCCCAACTGCTGGGGGCTTACGGCCAGTTATTCCATAAAGGGCTATGCCGGCCACCGCCCGGGCGAAGATCTGGGGGTGATCAGTCCCACGGCCGCCCTCTCCTCCATGCCCTATACGCCGGAGGAGTCCAAAGCGGCCATGCGCTACTTTTATGATCAGCTGGGCAGCCGGCTGCTGGGCCCCTATGGCTTTTACGATGCTTTCAGTGAAGAACATGACTGGTTTCCGCAGCGCTACCTGGCCATTGATCAGGGGCCTATTGTGGTGATGATGGAAAACCAGCGCAGCGGCCTGCTCTGGGACCTGTTTATGTCGGCACCCGAGGTGCAACAAGGACTGGATAAACTTGGCTTTACCTATCGATAAATTTACCCCTTTATGAATAGCGTATTTTTTACAAAAACCAACCCCCTTTTTCTGCCTGTTGTGGCGCTGTTGCTCTGGGGAATGAGTTGCCGCTCTACCAGCTCGCAGGCCCCCCCCATGGCCGAGGCGCCGGCTCCCCCGGCTGCGGAAACACCCGCTTCCGGCACACCGGCAACAGACCCTGTATCCGGCACCCCTACCACCGCGGCGGTGTCTACCCATCCGGCCAGCCGCTTTATCGATTCGCTGCTGCAGCAAATGACGCTGGAAGAAAAAATAGGCCAGCTCACCCTCTACACCAGCGGCTGGGACGTAACCGGCCCCACCCTCAATGAAAATTACCAGCAGGAGCTGCGGGCCGGCCGGGTGGGCGCCCTTTTCAATGCCCATACCGTAAAATACAACCGGGAGCTACAGCGCATAGCCATGGAAGAGACCCGCATGAAAATTCCGCTGTTGTTTGGCTATGATGTAATCCACGGCCACCGTACCATCTTTCCCATTCCCCTGGCCGAAGCCGCCTCCTGGGATCTGGAGATGATTGAAAAATCGGCCCGCCTGGCAGCCAAGGAAGCAGCCGCCTCGGGCCTGCACTGGACCTTTAACCCCATGGTAGATGTGGCCCGGGACCCCCGCTGGGGCCGTATAGCCGAGGGTGCCGGCGAAGATCCCTACCTGGGCGGCCTCATAGGGGCGGCCAAGGTGCGGGGCTATCAGGGCGAAGACCTCAGCGACCCCTTTACCATCATGGCCTGCGTAAAACACTTTGCCGCCTATGGTGCGCCCCAGGCCGGGCGGGATTACCATAGCGTGGATATGTCGGATCGGCAGCTGCGGGAGGTATACCTGCCCCCCTACAAAGCGGCCATTGATGCCGGTGCTGCCACCATCATGACCTCCTTTAACGATGTGGATGGCGTACCCGCCTCCGGCAGCCGCTACCTCATGACCGATATCCTGCGGGACGAATGGGGATTTGATGGCTTTGTGGTTACCGACTATACCTCCATCAACGAGATGGTGCCCCACGGCGTGGTAGCCAATGAAAAAGAAGCCGCCGCTCTGGCGCTGCAGGCCGGGGTGGACATGGACATGCAGGGAGGAGTATACAATGCCCATCTGCAGCAGCTGGTTAAAGAGCGGGTGATCAGCGAAGAGCAGATCAATACCGCCGCCCGCCGCATTCTGGAGAGCAAGTGGGACCTGGGCCTGTTCCAGGACCCCTACCGCTACCTGGATGAGGCCCGCGAGGCCGAAGTGGTGCTTTCCAAAGAGCTGATGGACCATGCCCTGGAAGCGGCCCGCCCCTCTATTGTGCTGCTGAAAAACGATTCGGTGCGGGGCCGGCCGCTGCTGCCGCTGGCCCAGAACATTCGCTCCATTGCCCTGATCGGCCCCCTGGCCGATAACCAGATAGACCTGCTGGGGAGCTGGCATGCCTCGGGCGATGCCAGCAAGGTAGTAACCATCCTGCAGGGCCTGCGGCAGGCGCTTCCCAAAGCCACCATCCGCTATGCACAGGGCGCCGGTTTTGAGGGAAATGATCAGAAGGGTTTTGCCGAAGCGGTGCGCATCGCCCGTCAGTCCGACCTTGTGATCATGGCCCTGGGCGAAAACTACCAGCAAAGCGGCGAGGCCGCCAGCCGCACCAACCTGGACCTGCCCGGTGCCCAGCCCCAGCTGGTAGAGGCCATCCGTGCCACCGGCAAGCCTATAGTAGCCCTGGTAATGGCCGCCGTCCCCTTACCCTTGAGCGGCTGCAGCAGACCATTCCGGCTATTGTGAATACCT
>NZ_AODQ01000039.1 GCF_000348925.1 Cesiribacter andamanensis AMV16
TTTTTTTGCTTCAAATTTCATCCTTTCAAAATTCGGGATGACTCATGTCTCTATGCATACGCAGCTTTTTCTCATTTCGGGTACCTCCGTACCGGGTACCTCCGTACCGGGTAATTCCTTACCGGCTATTCCTTAGCGGGTACCTCCTTACCGGGTACCTCCTTACCGGCTATTCCTTAGCGGGTAACGATCTGGTTGCGGTGTGCATCCAGCTTGATCAGCACAAAGAGCAGCACCGAGAACGAAAGCAGCGAAGAGCCCCCATAGCTAAAGAAGGGGAGCGGAATACCAATTACCGGAAACAGGCCAATGGTCATGCCCATGTTGATCATGAAGTGGAAGAACAGGATGCCCGCCACAAAGTACCCATACACCCTTGTAAACCTGTATTTCTGACGCTCGGAGATGTAGATGATGCGCAATAGCATGGCCATGTAGAGCACCACCAGAAAGAAGCTGCCAATCCAGCCATGCTCCTCGGCAATGGTGCAGAAGATAAAGTCGGTGCTTTGCTCCGGCACAAAGTCGTATTTGGTCTGGGTTCCTTCCAAAAAGCCCTTGCCATACAGACCGCCCGAGCCGATGGCAATCTTGGACTGCTTGATGTTCCAGCCAACGCCCAGGGGGTCGATCTTGTCATCGAGCAGCACCCGGATCCGGTTCTGGTGGTGGGGTTTCAGCACATCGGTCATGATCTTGTCCACACTGATCACAAAGCCCGAGATCATCAGCATGGACATAAATACCAGCAGGGCCTTGCGATAGGTATGGGTAAGCAGGCCAATGATCAGCAGGCCAATTACCGCTACGCTAGTGATGAGCAGCACTTTGGAGACCACCAGCGTAAGAATAAAGAACAGGCCGGCAATTAGCCCCATGATGATGAGGGTGGGGTCCATGCCTTCGCGGTAAAAGGCGATCAGAAAGGACATGAATACCAGTATGGTACCGGGGTCGGGCTGCAACGCAATCAGGGCAATGGGCAGCACCATAATACCAAAAGAGATGGCATAGGTCTTGAGCGTATTGAACTTAACGTTGTAGTCGTTGATAAACTTGGCCAGGGTAAGGGCGGTGGCCAGCTTGGCCACTTCTGATGCCTGAAACTTGAGGGGGCCAAACTCCAGCCAGGCCCGGGCGCCATTCACCTCCCGGGCAAAGAGAATGGTAGCGATCAGCAGGATAATGGCAATCGCATAAAAGAAATAGGGGAAGATGGTGAAAATGCTGTAATCCATGATCAGGATCAGCACAATCACTACCACGGATATGCCGATCCAGAGCAGCTGCTTTCCGGAGTTGGTATCCTGCGCCCAGATGGCCACATTGGCGGTTTCGTCGTATACGGCGGCATAGATGTTAAGCCAGCCCAGCAGCGCCACAAGGGCGTACAGGACTACCAGAAGCCAGTCGATCTTGATGCCAAAATTATCGTGTTGTTTCACGCCTTGTGTTGGTTTACCCTTAGTTAAACTTGCCCTTGTACACGTACTCTTCGATGTTCTTGCGCTTGATCTCGCCCAGCATGTATTTTTCTACGACCAGGCTGGCAATGGCAGCGGCCGAGCGGGCGCCCTGGCCGGCATTTTCTACATACACGGCTACGGCAATCTGCGGATTGTTCTTGGGCGCAAAGGCCATAAAGCCCGAGTGGTCTTCGCCATGAGGGTTTTGCACGGTAGAGGTTTTGCCGCAGATGTCCAGGCCCGGAATTTTGGCCCGGTACTGGCCTGTGCCGTAGAGCACCACATCTTCCATGGCATCAATCACCGTCTGGAAGTAGTGCGACTCTACGCCGGTTTCGTTGCGTTGCTTATACTCGGGCAGTTTATCACCGTTTTCGCCAATGCTTTTTACCAGGTGAGGGGTGTAGTAGTGGCCCTTGTTGCCAATAATGGCTGCCAGGTTGGCCATTTGCAGGGGCGTAACCCCCAGCTCGCCCTGGCCAATGGACAGGGAGTAAATATTGGAGAATTTCCACTGGCCCCGGTATACCCGGTCATAGTAGGCAGGCAGGGGTACGTTGCCGGCCTTTTCGCCGGGCATGTCTACCCCAAGCTTCACCCCAATGCCAAAGCGGTGCATGTACTCGGCCCACATGTCCAGGCCTATGCGGGAATCCACAAAGGTATTGGGTGATTTATCCTGGTTAATGATCTTGCGAAAGGTCTGGTAGAAGTAGGGGTTGCAGGATACCACAATGGCGCCCCGCAGGTCTTCGTTGGAGTGCGGACCGTGGCAGCCAATCGGCGAGCGTATGCAGGCATGCCGGGTCTGAGGGGTAATTACTTTTTCCTGCAGGCCTACCAGCGCCTGCACCATCTTAAACATGGAGCCGGGCGGGTACAGGGCCATAATGGGCCTGTTGAACAGGGGTACCAGGCTATCGCGCTGCAGCTTATTGAAATTCTTGCTGAATTCACCGCCGGTCAGCATGTTGGGATCATAGGTAGGGGCCGACACAATAGCCAGAATCTCGCCGGTGGCAGGCTCCAGGGCTACCACACTGCCAATTTTGCCCGCCATCAGGCTTTCGGCGTACTGTTGCAGGTCCAGGTCAATGGTAGACACCAGGTTTTTGCCGGCTTCGGAAAGCACATCCAACTCGCCATCACGGTAATCACCCTTTACAATGCCCCGTACGTTTACAGTTTTAAAGCGTACGCCCCGCCGCCCGCGCAAAAAAGGCTCATACTTGGCCTCCATGCCACTAATGCCGATCTGGTCGCCCTGCTTGTAGTAGCCGGTGGTATCGCGCTCCAGCTTGGGCTTGCTGATTTCGGCAATATAGCCCAGCGCATTTGACATAACACTATAGGGGTAGGAGCGTACGGTGCGGGGCGAGATAAAGAAGCCGGGATAGTCTACCAGGTGATCCTGGATCTTGGCAAAATCTTCGGCCGACATGGACTTGATAAAAACCGAGGGCTTATTCTGGGAGTACCCATGTTCCTTGCGGATAGCCTGGATACGGTCAATAAATCCCTGTTTTGTCATGCCAACGGCCTGGCAGAAGCGCAGGGTGTCCAGGTTGGATTTCAGTACCTCCTTGGTAACGATCATCAGATCATATACGGGTTTGTTGTATACAATCAGGCGGCCTTTGCGGTCATAGATGGTGCCCCTGTAGGGAAGTTCCTCTACCGGTTTAATAATATTGGCCTCCGACAGGGACTTATAGTCACTATCAATCACCTGCAGGGAGAAGAGCTGGGCCAGGTAAATCAGGGCGACCAGCAGAAATACCGCACCAATGATGTACTTCCTGCTATCGTTCATATGCTTCTGCGCGCTGAATAGAAAAGATACTGAATAATTACAATCACCATAAAGGTAAAGGCCGTGCTGGCCAGTACTTTCAGAAGGGTATAGAAGAAGTTGCCAAAGCCGCCGGCTTCAATAAAGAAGAGCAGCAGGTGGTGCAGAAAGATGAGTAGCAGGCTGTAAATCGAAAACCACTCAAATCCCATCACCTTAAGCTTAGGCGTCATCCAGGTTTCATACCCGCCCCGGGGGGCAATAATGCTTACTGCATGTGGTCTCAGGTACATGATGAACACAGATGCAGCGGCATGAATTCCAAGGCTATTGTAAAAAATATCAACACAAAGGCCCATGAGCAACCCCATGAGCATCAGCCGGATGGCACCTGCCTCAAAGGGTAGCATTAACAGAAAGCCCAGGTACAGAAAACAGAAGGCTACATCAAAGAGCACCACTTTCTGCACCAACACTACCTGCAGAATCAGGTAGATAATAAAATAAAAGACCTGTGCTACTAAGGGCATGATTAGTTGATACTTATGCTTTCCAGCGAGTCGCGCTCTTGTTTCAGACGGTTACGAATTACGTACACATAAGAGAGGCTGGAGAAGTCGGTGGCCAGATCGAGTTTGATATCGTAGTAGGTAGCATTATCCGAAAGGCTCACTTCCGTTACCACCCCTATGGGGATGCCGGCCGGGAAGATGGAGTTGTAGGTAGAGGTAAAGATGGTATCTCCCTCAGCCACTTTCTGATGGCGTGCAATGTAGTCCAGGTTAGCGATCTGCGGGTCGCGGCCATTCCACTTCACCGAGCCAAAGGCATCGGTATCACCCACAACGGCCGATACCAGCATGTTGGTGTGCAGCAGGGATATGGCCACGGCAAAGTGATCGGAGGCCGAGCGGATTCTGCCCACGACCCCATTGGGCCCAATTACGCCCATACCCGGCCGTATTCCATCTACCATCCCTTTGTTGATGGTGATGTAGTTTTTGGAATTGTGAATGCTGTTGTTGATCACCTGCGCTGCCTGAAAGGTGTACTGCTGCTCTACCTCAGCGGGCACAGCCGCCCGCATAGAGGGTAGGGACAGTTGCTGCTGCAGCTGGCGCAGCTCCTGCTGAAGGCGTGCGTTCTCCTCTGACAGGCTCTCATTGGCTTCTTTCAGGTAGAGGTAGTTGCTGACTTCATTAGAGGTTTGGGTAACCGAGGCTGCCACGGTATTGGCAGAATTAAAGAAAGCAGCACTCTGGTACCGGTTGTTCTGCACAATAAGCCACACACATACCAACTCCAACACCACAAATAACACTAAGGCTCTGTACGTGTACAGAAACTGAAAGAGAATATTCATCGGTGCGTATTAGGTCATCAGTACCGACTTGAAGGAGTCAAGGTTTTTCATGGCGATGCCTGTACCCCGTACCACGGCGCGTAACGGATCGTCGGCCACGTGGATGGGCAGTTTTGTTTTCATGGCCAGACGCTTGTCCAGCCCGCGCAGCAGGGCGCCGCCACCGGTCAGGTGAATGCCGTTGTCATAGATATCGGCCGAAAGCTCCGGCGGCGATATCTCCAGGGCCTTCAGCACGGCCTCCTCGATCTTGGAGATGGATTTGTCCAGGGCAAAGGCAATTTCTGAATAGGTAACTTTGATAATCTTGGGAATGCCCGTCATCAGGTCGCGGCCGCGGATCTCGTAATCTTCCGGTGGGTTATCCAGCTCGGTAAGGGCAGAGCCTACGGCAATCTTTACCTTCTCGGCAGAGCGCTCGCCAATGAGCAGGTTGTGCTGGCGGCGCATGTAGTCCAGAATATCCTTGTTAAAGGTATCGCCGGCTACGCGCAGCGACTGGTCGGCCACAATGCCCGACAGGGCAATTACGGCAATTTCCGTAGTACCGCCTCCAATATCCACAATCATGGAGCCCATAGGCTGCTCAATGTCAATGCCAATACCAATGGCGGCGGCCAGCGGCTCGTGGATCATGTACACTTCCTTGGCATGGGCGTGCTGGGCAGAGTCACGCACGGCGCGTTTCTCCACCTCGGTAATGCCCGAAGGGATGCAGATCACCATCCGGTACGATTTGGGGAAGAAGCGGCTGCCGCTTTTCTCATCGATCATGCGGATCATGCCGCGGATCATTTCCTCGGCGGCAGAGAAGTCGGCAATCACCCCATCCTTCAGGGGGCGAATGGTTTTGATGTTCTCGTGCGTTTTTTCATGCATCTGCATGGCCATACGACCGATGGCTAGCACTTTGTTGGTATTGCGGTCGATGGCAATGATGGAAGGCTCATCTACCACTATTTTGTCCTTGTGGATAACCAGTGTATTTGCGGTCCCAAGGTCTATCGCAATGTCGTTAGAAAATAAGTCAAAAAGGCCCATTGGCTGGTTTATAGTCTAGCGTTAATTCTCTCGAAAATTTACAAATTTAGTGTGACTTAGAAAGCATTACGTAATATTAATGCTTAAAATGTCTAATTCCCGTAAATACCATAGCCATACCGTTCTGGTCGCAGAAATCAATTGATTCCTGATCCCGTACAGAGCCCCCCGGCTGCACCACGGCACGGATGCCGGCGGCATGTGCTATTTGCACACAATCTGCAAAGGGAAAGAAGGCGTCGGAGGCCATTACAGCTCCTTTCAGCGATAGTCCGAAGCTTTCTGCCTTGGCAATGGCCTGCTTAAGGGCATCTACCCTTGAGGTTTGGCCTACACCGCTGGCAATGAGCTGTCCCTCGCGGGCCAGCACAATGGTATTTGACTTGGTATGCTTGGCCAGCACACCGGCAAACTCCAGGGCCTGCTGCTCGCTGGAGGTGGGGGCTTCTTTGGTTACGGTCTTAAAGTCGGCTGCCCGCTCGCTTTGTTGGTCTTTATCCTGCACCAGGTAGCCGTTCAGCAGGGATTTCACCTGTTTATAAGCCGGCAGTTTCTGGCTTTGTTTCAGGATGATGCGGTTTTTCTTGCCCTTGAGCAGCTCCAGGGCCTCCCCATCAAAGTCGGGCGCAATCAACACTTCAAAGAAAAGTTTGTGCAGCTCCTGAGCTGCCGCCATGTCAATGGGCGCATTGGTAGCCAGCACGCCGCCAAAAGCCGAAACCGGATCGGCCTCCAGGGCTTTCAGGTAGGCTTCCTGCACACTAGTGCCCGTAGCGCAGCCGCAGGCATTGGTATGCTTGATGATGGCAAAGGCCGTTTGGCCGGCAAACTCTTCGACCAGTTGCACGGCGGCATCCACATCTACCAGGTTGTTGTAGGAAAGCTCCTTGCCCCAGAGCTGCGTGAAGATTTCATCCAATTTGCCAAAGAAGTGCCCCTGCTGGTGCGGGTTTTCGCCATAACGCAAAACTCTGGCCTCGCGTTCACTGATCTTCAGGCGCGGAATGCTGTCTTCTTTATTGAAATATCCAAAAATGGCGCTATCGTAATGCGAGCTGATATCAAAGGCCTGGGCAGCAAAGTACCTGCGGTCTTCCAGAGCGGTATACCCCCCTTTTTCCTGCAACAGGGCTTCTAACTGGCCGTACTGCTCCCGGCTGGAGACAATGAGCACATCCTGAAAGTTTTTGGCCGCAGCCCGGATTAGTGATATACCACCAATGTCAATTTTTTCGATGATGTCTTCCGGAGAAGCGCCCGAAGCTACGGTTTCTTCAAAGGGGTAGAGGTCTACAATCACCAGGTCGATCGCCGGAATGTTATATTTCTGTGCCTCGGCCTGGTCGCCGGGGTGCTGGCGGCGGTGCAGAATGCCCCCAAATACTTTAGGATGCAGGGTTTTTACCCGTCCGCCAAAAATAGAGGGGTAGTCGGTGAGCTCCTCTACGGGCACTACCTCGGCGCCCAGTTCCCGCATAAAGGCTTCGGTACCCCCTGTGGAGTACAGGGTAACGCCCATCTCCATCAGCTGGCGAACTATGGGTTCCAGCCTGTCTTTGTAGTATACTGAAATAAGGGCCGATTGGATCTTACGCTGCTCCATGGTAGTAGTGAATGATTGGGTGATTGAGTAGGTGAATGGTATAGGGGATAAAAAAGAGTCTTATAGATGCAAAAGCGGCAGGGGCTGTTTTAGTTCATTCAGAGGTGCTTCTCTTGCTGCATTTTTCGGACCAGCTCCTCTACCACGCGGGGGTAGTGGTAGTGCTCCAGCCGTAGTACTTTGGCGGCCACTTCTTCAGCAGTATCACCGGGCTCCAGCGGGCAGCTGGTCTGAAAGATTACGTCGCCCTCATCGTAATTGGCATCTACATAATGAATGGTAATGCCACTTTCCAACTCGCCGGCTGCAACCACAGCCTGGTGCACATGCTGCCCCCACATGCCCTTGCCGCCCCATTTGGGCAGCAGGGCCGGGTGAATGTTGATGATGCGGTTGGGGTAGGCCTGGATGAGATAGTCGGGGATCAGGCGCAGAAAGCCCGCCAGTACGATCAGGTCGATGCCCTCCTGCTGCAGTTTGTGCAGCACCTCCCGGCTTTGGGCCAGTTGCTGGTTGGTAAATACCCAGCCGGGCAGCTGGTGGCGGGCGGCGCGCTCCAGCACGTAGGCATCGGGCCTGTTGGTGCACACCAGCGCTATTTCGGCAAGGGAGGATTGTTTGAAATGTTCAAAAAAACGCTCGGCGTTAGAGCCGCTTCCGGAGGCAAATACAGCAATCCGGATCTTCTTACTCTCCAAGATTCTAGGGCTTCAGGGGTGTAGGTGGCAGCCCGGGCTAATAGAGCATCATGCTCAGCACGCCGGCCAGCATGATCCACTTGCTAAAGCTGCTGAGCCAGGCAAATTCGGAGCGGCTATCTGCTACTGCCAGCCGGGCTGTGAAATAAACGATAGGTAAAATTAAGAGGAAAAATACGGATTTCAATAAGGCTTGCTCTACTTTTCCGGCCATGAGTACTAATAATAGTATAAGGCTGGCCAGCAGCAGGTATTGGATCCATTTGGTGCGGCGAATGCCCCAGACAATGGGCAGGGTCTTGCAGCCAAAGGCCAGGTCGCCGCGCAGGTCTTCCATGTCTTTTACAATCTCCCGAACCAGGCTAAGTACAAAGGCAAAGAGCGCATAGGTGTAAATAAGATCGGTATTCTGCTGATAATAAAGTGCAACTACACAAACGGTAAGGCCGGTGAGTACCGCCACACTAAAATTGCCCACAAAGGGCAGCCGCTTGAGCAGGTTGGAGTAGAGCCAGAGCCAGACCGCCGCCAGCAGGGTAAGCAGCCCCACCTCGGGCGAGAGCCAGAAGGCCATGCCAATGCCCAGAACGTTAAAGAGGGTATGCACGGCCATCACTACCCGGCGCTTGAGCACCTTGCCTACCACCACCCGGTCGGGTTTATTGATGTAGTCGATCTTTACATCGTAGTAATCATTGATGATGTAGCCGGCGGCGGCGATAAGGATGGTGGAGGAAGACAGCAAAAAAAGTTTGGGGCTGCTCAGGTAGCTGAACCAGTCGCTGCGGGGCCCCACCAGAAAAATGGCCGTCAGGTACTGCGTTAGCCCTACCAGGAGCAGGTTGGGAAAGCGGGTGATCAGCAGCAGGCCTGTAAAGGCTGACAGAAGGGGTCTGGAACTTAGGGATGCTTCCATGCTGGAATGCTGAAGGGGTGTTGCCAAGGGATTTTGGGTGCGGAGCAAAATAGCAGTGTCAAAAAATTGCCTGCGGGCAGCTGCCATAGCTCCTCTGTCTTTACGCATGCGGGCTGCCGCAAGTTTAGCTTAAAAGTACGGCAGAATGCAGTTTAATGTAGCGTTTGACATCCCCTTTTTTAGGGCTTCTTCCACTTCTGGATGTCGGCCGACAGCAGCCGGTAGAGCTCCAGCCAGGCAGGCTCGCCGAAGAGTTGCCGGAGGTGCTGCTCCATTACGGGGGCATCGCCACGCAGGGCAGGACCGGTCTGGGCGGCGGCAGGCCCCAGGCTGAGGGCTTTCTCCAGGGTTTCCCGGATGAGGGGGTCCAGCAGGGCAGCGGGCAGCTGGCTTTGCTGCAGCAGTTCATGGGCAATGCGCAGCAGGTGGTTGCTAAAATTTGAGGCAAAAACAGCTGCCAGGTGCAGCTGCCGGCGCTGCTGGGTGCTCATGGGTAGCGGCTGTGCGCCCAGGGCCCGTGCAGCGGCATCCAGCAGTTGCATGCTGGCATAATCTGCTGCCTCCAGGCAAATGGTAATTTGAGTAAAGTCTACCGGCTTCTCTTTGCTGAAGGTCTGCAGGGGGTAGAACACCCCTGTATGCCCAGCGGTTTTTTTAAGTATGTCCAGTGGCTGGCTGCCGGAAGTGTGTGCGAGCAGCGCTCCTGTGGGTAAAATCAGGTGGCGTACCAGCTCCTCAAGGGCGGCATCGGCAGCCGTAAGCAAAAACAGGCGGGAGGGGCTCTGGCTAAAATCAAGCGTATGCACCACCCGGGCAGCCGGCAGGCGCTCGGCCAGCTCCTGCGCCTGGCTGTGGCGGCGGCTCCAGATCTCGTTAATGGGATGGCCGGCGGCCGAGAGTCCCTGCGCCAGGTGCCAGCCTACCCGGCCTGCACCAATAATGCTGATTCCGAATGTGTTCTCCATATCCCAAAAAGGAGAGAGCGGCCTGTGCCGCTCTACTTTATAACTGTATCCTATACACGCTTATTCTACTCCCTTGCGCTGCAGCTGCCGGTACTCGGTAGTACGGCGCACAATGGCTATGCCAAAGCCGGCCACCAGCAGCAGGGTGCCAATCCAGAGGATGTTGATCAGCGGTTTCTCCATGGCCTTCAGAATGATGTAATCCTTCTGCGTATTGCTGGTGCTCAGGGTAATGCTGTCTTCTTCCGGATGAATGGCCATAAAGCCTACTTTCAGGGCCAGATCATTTACCACGGCCGGCAGGTTGCCGGTTGTTTTTTCTTCCATGCGCAGCACGTAGATGGGCTCGGCGGTAAACTCGGCCCCCTGCTCGCCAAAGATGCGAATGCGGGCTTTTACGGCGATGTCCTTAGTGCCGAGTTGCAGGCCCTGTACCTGCTGCAGGGGTTGAAGGCCTTCCAGCACGGCTACGTAGTCATTGATGAAGAAACGATCGCCAATCTTCACCTTCTGTTCTTCGGGATCGCTCCACTTGATGGGTTCTTCCGGATCGGGCACTACCGATACGTGGGTGTACAGGTCGCTGCGGATGCCTCTGAAAATATCAGGAGAGGCAATAAAGCCCATCTGTGGGTTTACCTGTGCCCGGGGATAAAGGGTGAATTTCTTGCCTTTTTCATCCGTATATTCTACGCGGTAATAGGTGTTTTCCGGATTGATGCGCACGGTATCCCCCTCGCCAAAGTACTTGCGGCCCCGGTGGTAGTAATCGCCGCGGGCCAGAAAGCGGTCGGGCTTTTCGGTAGGGTTGAGCAGTTGTTTGGGGATATAGCCGGGGGCATCAAAGGCCTCGTAAAACTGCCCCTTGTACACCAGCTGGTACTGCTGCATGGTTTGGGGTTCGTTCAGCCAGAGCAGCACGTTTTCCTGGTTTACCTCATCGCCAAACTCCCGGCTATACAGCAGGCCGGAGGTGTTTTGAGAGATTACCTTGGAGTAGCCGCTGGAGAAGAGAATGCCCAGCAGGATCATGGCTACCCCTATGTGCGCCACCGAGCCGCCGGCCAGCTTCAGATTGGTTTGCTTCAGGCCCAGAAGCACAAAGAAGTTAGACACCACCGCATAAATGGCCGCTACCAGCAGCACCAGGTAGGCAGGTTCCTTTACATCCAGCAGGATAAGCGCCAGCAGCGATACAATCAGCGCAACCACTACGGGCATTACCAGCGCCTTGCGCACCTTGGCTGCGTCCATCTTCTGCCACCAGAAGAACTGGGCCGTGCCCGACAGCAGGGCCAGGCACACAGCAAACCATAGCTGGAATTTGGTATAGAAGATCTCCGGATTGGCCGGCGGGGCCATGTTCAGTTCAATGCCAAACCAGCTGGCCACTGTATTGTAGACCGGTATGGAGGTGGGTACCAGTACCTGCAGCGCCATTAGCGCCAGCACGGTAGCCCCAATGAATATCCAGAACTCGCGGGAGTAGGCCGATACCTCACCCGTACTGGGCAGGTGCTTCCACTCCCGGATCAGCAGCGCTACGCTCAGGGCGGCAAAGGCCAGCATGTAAAGCAGCAGCTGGCCGGACAGGCCCAGGTCGGTAAAAGAGTGTACCGAGGAGTTGCCCAGAATGCCACTGCGGGTCAGGAAGGTGGAGTACAGGATCAGGATAAACATGAGGATGATGAACAGAATGGCCGCTTTTAGCGCTGTGCCATTCTTGCGGTACACCATCATCAGGTGAAGACCCCCCACCAGCATCAGCCAGGGGATATAAACGGCATTCTCTACCGGATCCCAGTTCCAGTAGCCGCCAAAGTTAAGGGTTTCGTAGGCCCAGTAGGCGCCCATCAGAATGCCAAGGCCCAGGATAAGGGCGGCGGCAGAGGTCCAGGACAGGGCCGGGCGAATCCAGGCGCCATGCTCTTTTTTCCACAGGCCGGCTATGCAGTAGGCAAAGGGCACCAGCGTAAGGGCAAAGCCCAGAAAAAGGGTAGGCGGGTGGATCACCATCCAGTAGTTCTGCAGCAGGGGGTTGAGGCCGGTACCATCTTCAGGCACATAGTCGGGATTCAGGGCAAATACAGGGGTATCTACCATTACATCCCGCATCAGCATAAAGGGCGAGCTGCCGATCTTCAGGTCCAGGCCGGGAATAACCGTACCCAGGATCATGGAGGCCAGAAAGGCCTGCACAAAGGCAAAGACGGCCAGCACCGGGGCTTCCCAGCGGCCGGCATAGCGCATCAGGATCAGGCCCAGAATGGCCTGCCAGAAGATCCAGACCAGAAAGCTGCCTTCCTGTCCTTCCCAGAAGCAGGAGATCATGTAATAGACCGGCAGGCTGCGGCTGGAGTGGCTCCAGGCGTAGTGGTACTCGAAGTAATGATTGTAAATGATGTAGAACAGGGAGGCGACCACGCCAAAAACCGCCAGGCTATGCAGGCCAAAGCCCAGGCGGCCAAGGGTTAGCCAGCGTTTGCCGGCCAGCAGTTCTCCCTTCTGGCTGGCCCAGTAGTAGTTCCAGGTGGCCCATAGGGCGCTCACAAAGGAGAGAATAACAAAGAAGTGGCCGGTCTGGCCAATCCACTCGTGTACCATTATTTATTGGAACTGGGCTTGTTGAGAAGTAGGTTGGAGCTCGTTCTCCTGATATTTAGAGGGGCATTTGAGCAGGATCTGCTTGGCCACAAAGGAATTGCCCTGGTAGCGGCCAATAACCACCACCTGCTCGGAGCGCAGAAAATCGGGCGGCATAGGCTCGTTATAACGGACCAGCTGCTCCCTGCCCTGCTCATCTACCATCAGAAAGGAGAAGGAAAGCTTGTCGGGCGAGGGGCTGATGCCCACTACATGGCCCTGTGGATCTTTTTTAAGGGTGCCTACTACGTGGATCTCCCGGCTATCGTTTACCGCCATGGCCTTGGCCTGCTCAAAGTTTACATAGGAGCTGGCATCGCCCGTGGTGGAGATGATGATGATCACCGCCACGGCGATCACCAGGATTCCCAGAATGTGCGAAAATTTCATACCATCAGTGTCTTTTGGAGTAACAGCATTCTAGTCCCGAAAATTTCATCCGATCACCCGTTTGCCGGATTCTTTTTGCTGGGGCAGGCCATCCTGGGGCAGGCGATCCTGGCGCAGGGGGTGCTGGCCCAGCTGTTTTTCCAGCCGGCTCAGCCTGCGGTCGATTACCAGGGCATAAACCAGCAGGCCGCCCAGGATCAGCACGATAATGCCTACCACCACATAGATCTTGCCATCGGCCCGAAACTGGTCGGCCATTTCTACCTGCTGGTTGGCATAGTCCTGCTGGGTTATTTCTTGTTTTTCCTGTGCCAGTACGCTCAGCGAGCAAAACAGGCAGAGGAGGATCAGTAGCTTGCGCATATTCTTAAAGGTTTTCTTCAAGTGTATCATGTAGCCGGCGCAGGCGCACCCGCAGGCTGGCCAGCCAGAGGCCTAAGAGAAACCAGCCGATGACGGCCGGGTAAAAGATGATTCTAAGTTTGCTGTCCAGGTCATAGGCATTAAAGCCCGGGTTGCCTCCATTGCCCGGATGCAGTGAGCTGGTAAGCCGGGGCAGAATGAACAGCAGGGGTACCAGGGCCGCAAAGGCAAAGATGTTGTACACACTGCTGATGCGGGCCCGCTGGTGATCATCCTCAAAGGAGCTGCGCAGCACAAAGTAGGCCAGGTATATGAGCAGGCCAATGGCCGAGGCATTCTGCTTGGGATCGTTGCTCCAGTAATCGCCCCAGGTATAGTAGGCCCAGAACATGCCGCTGAGAATGCCCAGGATGCCAAACACCAGGCCGGCATTGGCCAGCTCTACGGCATGGCGGTCCAGCCGCAGCTCGCCGGTGCGCAGGTAGCGTACCGAGTAGATCACCGACAGCAGCAGCAGGCCCAGCATGCCAAACCACATGGGCACATGAAAGTGCAGCGCCCGGATGGTTTCATTGAGGATAGGCAGGCGGGGGGCATCCAGCAGCAGGCCGGCCGTAACCGTATAGAGCAGCAGGGCGGCTGCCAGTCCTTTCCACCACCAATGTGTTAACTTCTCCATAGATAAGGAAAAAGCAGTAAAGAAACCGTTACAATAATGGCATTGATGGCCAGCAGCGTAAGCAGCTCATCAAGGCTCAGGCTGCGGTCCAGGCCATCCATGGCATTTTTTGCAATGCGGATTACCATCAGCAGCGTAGGTACAATAACCGGAAAGCCCAGCACGGCCATCAGGGTGCTGTTGTTGCCCGCTTTCTGGGCAATGCCCGAAATCATGGTAAAGGTAGCCGAAAAGCTCAGGGCTGCCAGCAGCATGGCCACAATAAATAAGCCGATATCCTGCACCGGATTGCCCAGCACAACGGAATAGAACAGCAGGCCAACGCCGGTAAGCAGCAGCATCAGCAACGCATTATACACGATTTTAGCCAGAATAATTCCCTGCGGTGAGGCCAGCATGTAGTAGTAGAGCTGCCGGCCTTCGGCCTCCTGCAGGAAGCTTTTGGCCACCGCATTTACGGCCGTAAAGAGCATGATGATCCAGAACAGGGCATTCCAGACCGGGGGGGTAAGCATGCCGCTGCGTACGCCAAAGCTCATGTAGCACACAATAACCGTGCTGGTCACATAGAGCAGCATGCCGTTAAAGGCATAGCGTTGCCGCCATTCCAGCAGTAATTCTTTGTGTAAAAGCGCCTTAACCTCCTGAAACAACATGTTCCTGATTTTGCCGCAAAGATACGACCCAAAGCTGGGGAATACTATTTTGCCAGGCGAAAATCAGGAACATATACAGTAAGCCAGGGGGGTGGCCTGCTTTATGCAAAGGTTTTGCGAGCCTCGTGCAGACGTTCGTAGCGGTTCAGTGCCTGGTTGATGCCAATCAGGAAAATAATAAGATACGCACTGGCAAGGCCAAGCGCAGCGCCAAGTAATAGCTGTCCTTTCAAGGAAAGGCTGGCGGGATTGCCATAGGGGGTAAAGCCGGTTACAACTTCCAGGGCTCGGTTAAGTTCCAGCTTTTTGGTAGTAGCCATCACTTCCCGCGACAAGTTGATGTCCTGCATATACACATTTAGGGGGTCGCTGGCCGATTCCGGATTACCAAAGACTACATTGTTAGAGCCGGTGCGACCTGTTTCGCTGATACTACGGTAGAAATCTGCCTGTATGCTTTTTAAGCGATCTAGCTGTTCCTGCTCTTTCAGAAGCTTAGTACGGAAAGCAGTAAGGTTTTCCTGTTCAATGTCGATGCGGCGCTTGATATAGTCGTTTTCCTGTAAATAGTGCTGTAGGCCCAGTTCCAGGGCATCCAAGAAAGCAATATCATAGACCGTAACAACAATTCTGAAATTATAGAAGGTGTTGGTGAGCCTCTCCCGGAGGGCCTCCATTTGGGCAGGATTCAGCTTGGTAGTACCGTTTTGTTCTATGAGCTGCAGCAGGCCCTGCATCTCTACGATATCCTCACTGGTAGTAACCGGCATACTGGTAATAGTGCGAATAGAAGCCGCCTGCTGTGGAGACAGTTTTAGTTTCTGCGCCAGGAGCTCGGTATTTCCTTCTTCCGCCAGCTGGTTAAGCTCCAGAATGGACGTATTCAGCATTTCAGCGCTGTAGAAGCGGGAACTAAGAATCAGTTGGGAAGAATAATGCGGCTCAAAAGACCGGTAGCTCAAATAGCCGGCTATAGTGCCCAGCGCCATAAAGGAAAGCAAGAGCCATGCATTGTTACGGGTAGTGCGCCGTAATCGCACAATTGCTACTATCAGCGAAGTGATGAACCTGGTAAATAAGCGCCCAAGGGCAGCAGCCAACTCCCGTAAATCAATCTCTCCGGCACCGGCAGCATTCTTCTGGGAAGGGGTAGTTTCTTGCATGATTACTTTTTGGGAGCGCTAATTTAAGGAGTTTAAAGCATTTATAATCAAGATGTAAGTATTTATAAGGATCAGCAGAATTTTTGGATATAACATTGTTTAGTTTTGTTCGCTGAACAGTTTTTAAGAAATGTCTGAGCGGAAGGAATTAATTATTACAGGAGCAGCTGGTTATACCAGATTTCATATAGCACGTCTTTTGCAAAGGAAGAGAGATGAAGTTTTGGGAATCGGTAATGTTAGTGATGGTTGTGGCTTCCTCCCCATACAGTCTGACAATCCATATGTCTATAGCACAGATGGGGAGGATCTGATGGGTTGTAGCGAGGGTAAGTCTACTACATCAGAAGAAGAGGGGAGAAATTTATCACCTGGCACAGTGTCTATAACACTGTATAATAGCGCATCAGTTATAGCCAGGTTCGCAAGTGTATGAAGGATAGTTTAAAGCTTGTACTGATTCAGAGCATCAATATTTTTCTGGGTCTGTTTAATGTATATTATGTTGCCAGAGAAGTATCCCCGGCTGTTTATGCGGTTGTTTCTGTTGGCTATATTATTACATTTCTGCTTACAACCTTCACTTTTACCGGCATCGAAGATGCCCTTAAGCAGGATGTACTCGGCTGGCTGCAGGGGGGCAGGCTTAGGCGTATTCGCATTCTTGTAAGCCAGGCAATCATTCAGCGGGTAATCACTTATATGTTGGTGCTGCCTGTGGTTTTGGGCTATGCCTGGTATATATCTGAGGCAAAATTCGAAGGATTGTACTTTCAGGAATTTCTCATCTTCACGTTATCAGGCTTTATAGCTGCCATCCATCATTGTCTTTCACTCTTACTTAAGTCCTTTGATCGTTACGTAACTGTTGCGTTTGGTGAACTCATTATAGGGGTGGTAGGTAAAACAGCTGCTGTTTTATTTTTTGTGCTTTGGGGGTTTAAAGCCTATGTCTGGGCCCTTGCCCTACTCCCCATAATTCCCTGTATTTTCTTAGGGAGGAGTATGTTGCCCTGGATGCGCCCCGCCTATCTCATACCCACCAGTGCATTGTGGAAAGTAATAATGCGCTATAAATGGTTTGGATTTGCAAGCTATATGCGCTACCTGGGCAACTATGCAGATCAGTTGCTGATATCGGTGTTTATGGCTCCTGAGATTTTAGCTGGTTTTACCATTGCCAGAAAGGTGCTGGATATTGGCAAGATCTTCTCTGCCAATATTTTTGAAAACCTTACCCTGAAGCTTGTACGCTTCAAAACAGATACGCCCCAGTTACTTGACCAGTATAAAAAGCTTGGAATATTAAGAAACAAGCTGGTAATAGGCGCAAGCCTGCTTTGCCTGCCCCTTCTTTTTACGCTGGATACGCTTGTAGAACTGGCCGGTCTGGGAGAATACGCTGGTTTGGAATTTATGTTAATGGCAGCTGTGGTTGCCAGCGTACTTCAGCTTTACCGCACTAGCTCAGATACAACTATTAAGATATTTTTGCCATCGGACAGGATCTTCTGGTATGAATGTGCCTATTCCACAATCTCAATAGGGGCCCTGGCTATTTGTGCCTTATTACTTCCACAAGCACATATTATGTTCTATAGGGTGCTGCTAGAGGCAGGCATGATTATAATTTCTGTTCAATTTCTACAGTCCTTTTCCAGGACCTACTTAGCAAAAGCATGAAGGTAGCGCATATTATACATGAGTTAGGCCAGGGAGGGGCACAGAAGTTTGTCGTAGATTGGGTCAATACTGCGCTTGAGCTGGGCATAGAGCCCATTTTAATTGTTTACAATCTGGACCAACAGCACTCCTTTTTCCTGGATAAGGTTCACCCCTCAGTCAAGCTTATTGATTTGAACATCAACTTTTCCAGTGTAAGGAAGCATGTAGATCCGATCATTCGGCTGCACCGGGTACTACGGGAGCAAAGCCCAGATATCGTCAATACACATTTATGGCCTATTGATCACCTGTTCTTTATCAGGCGCTTTCTGCCTTCCTGCAAATACTTTCATACCCTGCATAATCAGCCCGTAAAGGAAAGGGGCCGGCACCTGCATAGTTACTGGATTCGTAATTACTTCTTTAAAAATAAGACAGTTTATCCTGTAGCAATCTCAAAAGATGTGCTTGAGGGGTATCATGCGCTTTATGGCGCCCAGGCTCCTTATTATCTGGTGCCGAATGGCTCTAGCAAACCCCAGCCAACCCCACGCTTGCAGCAGGTGATGCAAGAGATTGAGGACCTGAAGCCCACTCCTGCAACAACCGTTTTTTTATCAATAGGACGGATCGCAACGGTAAAGAACTATCAGTTAGCTGTTGATGCCTTTCAACAACTTCATCAGGAAGGAAAAGAGTGTTTACTACTGGTGATAGGAGGCGATGGCAGTCCGCTGGCCCCTCAGCCGCTTTCTTATTTCAAGAGTCTTGATACGCCTAATGTACATTTCCTGGGGCTTCGTAGCAATGTTTCCGATTATCTGGCGGCGGCAGACTTCTACTGTATGTTTTCTCATTATGAAGGGCTAAGCATTGCGCAGGCCGAAGCTATGGCTATGCAACTCATCTCTGTAGTTACACCCGGGCCCGGCGTGTCTGAACCCATACAGGAAGGCGAAAATGGCTTTATTAGTCCTTCATACACTGTGTCTGATTATGTTGATACGCTGCAAAATGCGTTGCAATTATCAAAGGCTGAAAGAAAAAGAATGGAAGAGGTAACACTCAGAAAATATGAGCAGGAGTTCTCCATGCAAAAGTGTGTGGGGGCCTACCTGAGTGCGTATAAAGAGCAATTACAAAAAAAGTAGTGATGCGAAAAAAAAGGCTGTTTTTTCTGGTGCCGTTTTTAGAGGGAGGAGGAAGCGAGCGGGTAGTGGTAAATCTCTTCAAAGCGATTGATCGGGATTGCTATGAGCCAACCCTTGTATTATTCCAGAAAAAAGGGATTTACCTGGAACAGCTCCCCCCCGATGCCAATATCCACGTGCTGGATGTAAACCGGACGCGATACGCTTTTGTGGCAGTTGCCAACCACCTGCGAAGGGAAAAGCCGGATATTGTTTTTTCTACCCTGGGCCATCTTAATCTCCTGATTGCGCTGCTACGTCCCTTACTGCCTGCTAATATCAAATTTATAGCCAGAGAGTCTAATACAATAAGCGTTCATAACAAATCAGAAAGTTTTCCTAAAGTATTTGATCTTTTGTTTAAGACGGTGTATCGGAGGTTTGACACGGTAATTTGCCAGTGCCAGTACATGAAAAATGATCTTATCGAGAATTATGAATTTCCTGCCGAAAAGATTGCCGTAATTAATAACCCGCTGGATTTTGCCCAGGTAGAAAAAAAGCTGGAGGCAGTACCGCAGGTATTTTCTCATAAAACATTCAATGTATTATTTGTGGGGAGACTTAACGCTCAAAAGCGGGTAGATTTGCTTTTGGAGAGTATGGCGCTCTTGCCTGCGGATGTTAGTCTCTACCTGATCGGGAAGGGAGAGCTCAGGCAGGAGCTGGAGCAGCAGGCCAGTTCACTGGGAATTTCACACAGAGTATTCTTTCTTGGAGAACAAAAAAATCCCTATCAGTATATGGCCCAGGCCCACTGTCTGGCACTCAGTTCAGCCTATGAGGGCTTTCCTAATGTGGTGCTGGAGGCACATGCCTGCGGGACACCGGTTGTTGCATTTGATTCGCCGGGCGGCACAGCTGAAATTATTCTGGAGGGCATAAATGGTTATATGGCCCCCTTTGGCGATGTAAAAGGCTTTGCTGATAACGTAGCGAAACTTAGAGAAACAGCTTTTTCAAAAGAGGCAATACGAAAAAGCGCCTATGACCGGTACAACCTCGACAAGATAGTAAGCCAATACAAGGAAGTGTTTACACATCTCACAAGTAGATGATACTTACCCGAGCAACAGTAGTTAAGTGGATATACTATCTATTATTAACTATTCCGCTAAGCTTTAAATTTGAGCCTTTGAATGGGCTCATTTTCTATCCGCAGGAATTCTTGTTGCCTGTACTGTTACTGCTATATCTGATCCTGAATAAATTTAAGCTCAATTATGCGGCCCATCTGCAGCCCTACTATTTTTTGCTGGCCGCATTAGGGGTAATTCTTCTCTCCAGTAGTGTCCATCTCTACTTTTATCCGGAGAGCACTGGATTTTTTAAAACTGTCAAATATTTGCTGTATGTGTTCTGCATCGTAGCCATAGCAGATTATGATGGCTTCGATCGGTTTCTGGTGCAGTTCAATAAAATAGCCTTCTGGGTGATTGTTTTGAGCCTGATGGGCTTTCTCTATTCCAAACACAGCTCGGGCCTGTCGTGGGGGAGTTTTATGCAGCGTGCTACCTGGAAAGCCGAGTTGATGCCAAGTGGCTTTTCAAATCTCATTTATAATTTCTCTTCCGGAAGCTTTGTTCGTTATACCGGAAATCATGGAATATATGGTACTTATCTGGTGCTGATCTATCTGTTGAATATAGGCAGCATATTTAGTGAAAGTATCCAAACCACCAGGCTTAACTATGTATTGCTTGGGCTGGTACTAATTAACCTTGGACTGCTAACTGCCCGGGAAGCATTGCTGGTGTTTGTGGTGCTAAACATGCTGGCACTCTTTCTTTACTTTACAACCACCCGATTTAAGCTGAAGCACCTGGTGGGGAGTATGATGGCTATTGCTGCCGCAGTTTGTCTTCTAGTTGTGCTGTGGAATCTTGATGTCAATATTGTATTGATCAACAAGCTGAAATATACTATGGCAAGCTATGAGCATAGCGGTGGTGAGGCCAACATTAGTGCAAGAACAGGGGTGTGGATGCTTACACTCTATTCATTTGCCATGACACCCTGGCGGCTGTTAACGGGCTATGGCTTTAACCGAGAATCCTACATTGCAGCACTCGAGAAAACCAATGCGTTCTTTGATCTGCACCTGACATTTGCCGGTGTGCCGGAAAGCTATTTCTTTACGCTACTGGCCTATGGCGGAGTGCTGGCACTTCTTTTTGGGGTTTTTTATTTCCTGATCATGTTTTATCAGTTGCGGACTCCGGCCATTCGGAAAACCCTATTTGGCAGGCTTCTTTTCTGTTTTATGATAGGGGTCTTACTAAGTAATAATACGGGCGCTTCCGTATTGGCAGATCTTCTGATTACCCAACTTGCCCTGGCTTACATGTTTATTGTCAATCATGCAAAAAAACTCGCCTAAGGTACTGCTTGTCACTGTAAGGGCCGATCTCGGAGGAGGGCCCAAGCATGTGGATATTCTGCTGGATAAGATCAGCTACCCGGTGTATGTAGCCTGCCCGAAAGATGAGCCCTATTATTCTATCTGGAAAAACCACCCAAAGGTAGAGGGGGTTGAGGTAGTACCTCACCGGAAGCTAACGCCCGAAGCCTTACTGCGGGTGGCGGCCTTTTGTAGAAATAAGCAGATTGACATTGTTCATTCCCACGGTAAAGGGGCTGGAATTTACTCTCGCCTGCTGAAGTTGCTGGTGCCCGGCCTGCGCGTAATTCATACCTATCATGGGGTTTCTACCACTGTTACCGGCCTTAAGCGTTTGCTGTACTATGGGGTAGAAAAAGCTTTATACCCCCTTACCGACCGCTTTATTAATGTATCCTACGGTGAACGGGACTATTGTGTAAATGCAGGAATCCTTAAGCCCCAGCGGTCCGCTGTAATCTATAATGGAATTGAGCCCCTGGAACGGATCGCCCAGCCAGAAGGAGCTAAGGAAAATACCCCCTCTTTTGTGGTGGCTACCCTATCCCGCTTCGATCACCAGAAAAACATGCAGGAGACGTTTGCTATCGCCAAACATCTTCGGGAGTATCGCCAGATCCGCTTTCTGTGGATTGGAGATGGAGAGGACAGGGTGGCGTTGGAGCAGGCGGCCCAACGGGAGGGGCTCACCAACATTACGTTTGCCGGCTTTCGGCAGGACATTCCAAAACTGCTTTCCGAGGCAGATGTATATCTAACCACCTCCCGCCATGAAGGCCTGCCCTTTGCCTTGATAGAGGCCTTTTCCTTGAAGATTCCGGTAGTGGCATCAGATGTTGTGGGAAATAATGAGGTGGTTACACACGGGGTAAACGGCTTTCTTTATCCTTTGGGAAGTATTGCTGAAGGTGCCGGTTCCCTGTTGAAATTGATGGAAGATCAGCCAACCTATCAGCGCTTTTCTGCGGACGCCTATGCGTCTTTTCGGCTGAAGTATTCTGCAACTAAAATGGTTCGTGAAATTGAAAATATATATCAAATGGCAATCTGAGGCAATCTATGTCTATTTGCTGGCCTTTATAGTTATTTCACTACCGTATTCTCATCTTTTATCCTCTCTTGGAATTGCTGCTTTGGCAGCATGCTGGTTAGTTTCCGGTAACTGGCCTGAAAAATGGGTGCGCTTAAAAAGGAATATGCCCGCACTCTGCCTTCTGACTTTGTTTGCTGTATTTTTAGTGAGCCTGATCTATACAGATCATTTTCTCAGGGGTTGGTGGGAGATAGAAAAAAAACTTGCACTTCTGGTCTTCCCCCTTATTCTGGGAAGCCTTCAACTTTCCGACACAAGGCGAATATTCATTTTAAAGGCATATGTTTTCTCGGCCGTTTGTAGTGCGCTCTATGGTGTTGGCCTTGTGTATGCGCATTACCTCAACCATACGGCACAGGGTATGCAAATGAACTTTGCGTATTACCAATGGATACTCCCGTACCTGCACGATTTTCTGGTTCCCCGCTGGACGATGTTTGCCGGAGGTGCAGCACTGGTTTCATTCTGGTTTTTTCTGAGAACCAAAAAGTGGCTCTATGCACTTCTTTTTCTCTTTTTGAATGCCTTCATTATCTTTCTGGCATCACGTATGGCACTGGTTGCGGTATGGGGGGTATTCCTGGCATACTTTATGGTTAAAGCTGTGCAGGAAAAGAAGCTTTACCTGCTGGTGGGCCCCCTTCTGTTTCTGGTGATTTCGTCTGGAGTACTCTGGTACGCCTCTCCCTATATCAGAAGTAAAGTAAACAATGCAAGCGGAACCAGTGACCGCACTTATCTTTGGCGGGCGGGCTACGAAGCCTGGCTGCAAAGCCCGTTGCTTGGGCATGGTGCCGGCACGGGAACAGTAGCTGTAGAGGAGGTTTTTCTGGCTAGAGGCTACCCGGTTACCTTAAAATCCTTTGAGGTGCATAATCAGTATCTGAGCTTTCTACTTCACTATGGTTTGCTTGGGCTTGGCCTTTTTGTGGCAGCATTTCTAACGGCGTTTTATGGTGGATGGAAGAAGGGTAATGTGCTGATTCTGTTATTACTACCTTTTTTCTACTGTACCTTTTTCACAGAAACTCTACTGGCAAATCATCAGGGAGTCATTACCTTTGCTTTGTTATTTTCATTACTTGCCGGTTCTCCAATCCAACATGTTTCAAAATACTAAGGCCGCTCTCGTTCATGATTGGCTGATTACCGAAGGTGGAGCTGAAAAGTGCGTTCAGTCCTTTTTGAATGTAAATCCCAATTTCGATCTCTTTTCTCTGATCGATTTTTTTCCCGAGGAATACCGGCAGCGGATGCTTCAGGGGAAGGTGGCCACAACAAGCTTTATTCAGAAATTACCTACGGCACAAGCCAACCATCGCAAGTTTCTACCCCTGTTTCCCCTGGCTGTAGAACAATTCGATCTCTCCCAGTACGATTTAATTCTTTCCTCCTCAACGTCTGTTTCCAAAGGGGTATTAACCCACAGCAATCAGCTCCATATATGCTACTGCCATTCGCCTATGCGCTATGCCTGGGATTTATACTACCAGTACCTGCAGGAGGCCAACCTGACCAGGGGAGTTAAAGGATGGATAGCCAAATATATTTTACACCGGATGCGTACCTGGGATGTTATTTCCTCAAACCGGGTTGATCATTTTATTGCCAATTCGCAGTATATCGCTAAACGCATTAAAAAAGTATATAAGCGCGAAGCCACGGTTATTTACCCCCCGGTAGATGTAGAAAGTTTTAGCCTTGTGGAAGAGAAGGAAGATTTTTATCTGACAGCCTCCAGAATGGTACCCTACAAGAAAATTGATCTGATTGTAGAAGCATTTTCCCAACTTCCGGACAAGCGGCTAATTGTTATTGGCGATGGTCCGGATATGGGGAAGATCAGAAAAAAAGCCACGAAAAATATTGAGCTTTTGGGCTATCAGCCCTTTCCGGTATTAAAGGAGTATATGCAGAGGGCAAGAGCATTTGTCTTTGCCGCCGAAGAAGACTTTGGAATTATACCCGTTGAGGCTCAGGCCTGTGGTACTCCTGTTATTGCATATGGGAAAGGCGGAAGCCTGGAAACAGTTTTGGCATCTGAAACAGGAACGTTTTTTTATCAGCAAACAGCTGCTGCAATTGTGGCGGCTGTACATGATTTTGAGAGAAAACAAGTAAGTTTTGACCCATTAAAAATCAGAAAGCATGCCGAGAAATTTAGTTCGCAACGCTTTGAGTCTGAGATTAAACAATACGTGGAAGAAAAATTGGGTGATTTTATAACAACACCTGCAGATTGTTTTGCTTAAGGGATCTTTGCGAAATATTCAGGCAATGTAATAATGGGTTAAAATACGATTAAAATTTAAATGTATAGTTTGTTACTTTGCAACCCTTATTGAAGTAACAGACATGGGAGCGCACCGGTATTCTAAATTTCTAAACAGCCTTCAAATTCTTGGCGATCTGGCCGTTATTAACATTGCCTTTGCTGTAGCCTTTTATAGTACGTTTGGGCATCTGGGTTTTTTGTCCGAGTTTCTCTATGCTGAGCTCTACTATTTTTTTAACATCAGTTGGTTAGTCCTTACAGCGCTCAATAAGCCATTTCAAATTGCCCGTACAGAAGTTTTATCCAAAGTACTTCGTAGGCAAATCGGATTGCTGACCATACACCTGTTGGTCTTTACAGCCTTTATTTTCTTTGGGAATATAGATGACTATTCCCGCCAACACTTACTACTTACCTACGCCTTCCTGCTTGTACTGGACTTTGGATGGAAAGGTATGTTCTTTTATTCCCTACAGGCCTACCGTACCATGGGTTACAATACCCGAAATGTTGTGATTATGGGGTACGGGGAGTTGTCCGAAGAACTATCCAGACATTTTGAAGAGCATCCGGAGTATGGCTACCGCATGTTTGGATGTTTTGACAACCATGTTAAAGGGAATAAAATTCTGGGAAAGATGGAGGATCTCAAGGAATTTGCCCTGCGTCATAACATAGATGAAATCTACTGCTGTTTGCCCTATGTACGGTATCAGAAAGTGAAAGAGCTGCTGGACTTTGCTGATGCCAATATAATAAAGGTAAAGCTGATAACTGATTTTAGGGGCTTCTCTAAAAAAGGCATTAAGCTTGAGCAGTATAACAATATTCCGGTCCTTAATATCTCTGCTATTCCTTTAGATGAGCTGAAAAATAAGGTCTTTAAGCGAACGTTTGATATTGTTTTCTCAATGTCGGTGTTACTACTGATCAGCCCTGTTTTGTTAATGGTTGGCTTGATGGTCAAAATCACCTCAAAAGGACCTGTTTTCTTTTCTCAGGAAAGAATAGGAAAAGATGGGGTTCCCTTTAAGATTTATAAGTTCAGGAGTATGCGGGTTGATGCAGAGTTGGCCGGCCCTGCACTTTCTTCTGACTGTGATCCCAGAATCACAAAATGGGGTAAGATAATGCGCAAAACACGGCTTGATGAACTACCTCAATTTTATAATGTACTAAGGGGAGATATGGCCGTAGTAGGCCCTCGTCCAGAGCGGCAATTCTGGATCAATCAGATTGTTGAAAAATCGCCGCATTACAAGCGTCTTTTACGGGTCAAGCCAGGCATTACGTCGTTAGGACAGGTCAAATTTGGATATGCCGAGAATGTGGGTGAGATGCTTCAACGGTTACGGTTCGATCTTCTGTATATCGATAATGCATCAATGCGCCTTGACATGCGGGTAATGATGATGACCGCTCTGGTAATGGTTCAGGGGAAGGGCAAATAGGTGAGTGCACAATGCGGTTTTACCATACTGAAGAAGTGAAACAAAAAGGCCTGTGTGAACAGGCCTTTTTGTTTTTCTGGATACCAACCCTACCCAAAAATCTGCTTATGCAAACTCTTCAGCGCCTCCGTTTTAAAACGGGAGGGCACCAGCAGCGATAAGTTGTGGCGGCTGCCGCCGTAGGAGATCATGCGCAGGGGCAGGTGCTGCAGGGCTTCCAGGGCCTGGGCGGCCCTGCCGGGCTGGTTGATCAGGTTGTAGCCGGCCATGCAGATAATGGTCTGCTGCTCGTCTACCTCTACCGAGCCAAACTGCTCCAGCGCCTTGGTGATGGCCGGCAGATGGGTGGCATCATCAATGGTGAGGGAAACGGCTACCTCGGAGGTAGTGATCATGTCAATAGGGGTGCGGTGCTGCTCAAATACTTCAAACACCCGGCGCAGAAAACCATAGGCCATGAGCATGCGCCCGCTACGGATCTTGATGGCCGTAATGCCATCCTTGGCCGCTATGGCCCTGATGCCGGCCTCTTCGGCCGTTGCGCTGATGAGGGTGCCTTCATCCTCGGGCTTCATGGTGTTGAGCAGGCGTACCGGTATGTTGTATTTCTGCGCGGGCAGAATACTGCTGGGGTGCAGGATCTTGGCGCCAAAATAGGCCAGCTCGGCTGCTTCATCAAAGGAAATGCTGGCAATGGGGCGCGTATTGGCTACAATGCGCGGATCGTTGTTGTGCATGCCGCTGATGTCGGTCCAGATCTGCACCTCATCGGAGCGGAGGGCTGCGCCGATCAAGGAGGCTGTGTAGTCGCTGCCGCCCCGGCGCAGGTTGTCGATCTGGCCCTGCTGGTTGCGGCAAATATAGCCCTGGGTGATGTAAATCCCCTTAAAGCTGGCCTCCAGCAGCGGCTTCAACAGCTTCTCAATCGTTTCGATCTCGGGCTCTCCCCAGGCATCAATGCGCATAAAGTCCAGCGCCGGCAACAGGCGTGCGCTGATGCCCTGCTCCTGGCAAAAGGCGGCAAACAGCTTGGTGGAGAGCAACTCGCCCTGGGCCAGTACTTCCTTTTCTTCTACCGGGCCAAAATCTTCTTTTTGGAGCAGCTGCTCCAGCCAGCCAAAGTGCTCCTTTAGCACGGCATGTCCCTGCTGGCGGCTCTCTTCCGCCTGCAGGAGATCGGGTACAAAGGCCAGGTATTTTTCCTGGAGCAGGTCCATCTGCAGCAGGGCTTTCTTGTGGCGACCTTCTGTGGCCAGTGCGGCCATTTCTACCAGGGCGTTGGTGGTGCCCGATACGGCCGATAGCACCACCACTACCGGTTGCGGCTGCTTTAGAGAAAGCTCTGCCACCATGCGCATACGCTCGGGGCTGCCAACGGAGGTGCCGCCGAATTTGATCACTCTCATCATTTCAGGTTTTGCTGTAGGCCTAACATTTTAATAGCGGTAAGGGCGGCTTCATCGCCTTTGTTTCCCCACTTGCCGCCGGCCCGGTCCAGGGCCTGCTGCTGGGTGTTGGGGGTGAGCACCCCAAAAATCACAGGCTTGTTGTATTTAAGGCTTACCTGAGTGATGCCATGGGCTACGGCATCGCAGATAAAGTCAAAGTGGCGGGTCTCTCCCTGGATCACACAGCCCAGGCAGATCACTGCATCCACATCATCGCGCTGGGCCATCCACTGGGCACCCAGGGATAGCTCATAGCTGCCGGGCACTGTCTGGCTGATGATGTGGCTCTCTTTGGCACCGTGCTCCAGCAGGCTCTGCAGGGCGCCGTGGTATAGGGCTTCGGTTACTTCTTCGTTCCACTCCGATACAAGAATGGCAAAGCGCTTCTGACTGATGTCGATCAGGTTCTTTTCGCTATGGGTGCTCAGGTTTTTTAAGCTGGAAGCCATGGGGTTTTATCTGTTTGAGTACCTGCCTCGCCGGCAGGCGGGTTGAGTAATTGGTTTGGGACTGGGGGTGTGGGGTGAAACCGGGCGTATTTACGGAAGAGCCCAACTCATGAGAGAGGTTTCTTCTCCTTACCCCCTGAAAACAAAAAAAGGGATAAGGCGCATGGCACCTTATCCCCTACTTTCAATCAAGAAAGAGTTTATTTCGATGCCATGGCCTCGAGCCTTGCCTTCTGTTTTCGGGCATTCTCGTACTCATTGGCACCATAGTAGTTGTCAATAATGCGCGTATAACGCTCCAGGGCAGCCCCATTGTTGCCGGCCTGCTCATAGGCTACGGCCGCTTTCTCCAGGTATACGGGCGTAAAGAAACGGTTAGACTCGTAATTGGCAGCTTTATCGTACTGTTTACCGGCCTGATCGAACTGCTGAAGCTCCATGTGCGCATCGCCCTGCAGGGCATAGGCACGGGCCTGCACCAGAATATCGTCCGATGAGAAATCATCCAGATGCTCAAGCGCCTGCTGGAACTCTCCCTGCTTCAGGTAGATAACCCCTGTGTAGAAACTGGCCAGATTGCCGGCATCGGTGCGGCCGTAGTTGTCGATGATCTCCAGGAAGCCCGGATAGTTGCCATCGCCGTTCAGGGCACGGTCCCAGTTCTCATTCTCAAAATAGAATACCGCCCGGAACATTTCTTCCTGCGCTTTCTGATTTTGCCTGTCCTGCCAATAGTTGTATATGAACACACCGGCCACCGCCAGGGCAATCAATCCGCCTAAGAGGAAAACCCATTTACGGTTTTTTTCCAGAAATGCCTCACCCTGACTAAGTCTCTCGCGCAAGGCCTCGGGGCTTTCGTATACTTCCTGATGCTCTGGCTTGTTCGGTCTACGTTGTTTCACTGCCATTTCACACTGATTAAGGGTGCAAATCTACAAATTATCCCTAAATAATTTCAGGAATTTTTAACTAATCCTGTACAAAGGGATAATCTTCCTGTGTATACACGTCTGTGAAGGCTTCAGCGGGGTCTGGCCAGGGCGATTCTTCTGCAAATTGCACAGATTCAGCCACTTGTTCCTTTACCTTGTCGGAGATTTTCTCCAGATCGGCCTCGCTGGCATAGCCCCGCTCCAGAATGGTGCGGCGCACCTGCTCAATGGGGTCTTTGGCTTTGTACTCTTCCAGCTCTTCTTTGGTGCGGTACTTGGCGGGATCCGACATGGAGTGGCCTTTGTAGCGGTAGGTGCGCAGCTCCAGCAGGCTGGGGCCCTCGCCGCTGCGGGCGCGCTCGGCAGCACGGGCTACGGCCTGGTGCACGGCTTCTACATCCATGGCATCTACGGGCTCGCTGGGCATATCATAGGCCGAGCCTATTTTGTACAGCTCCGTTACATTGGAGGTACGCTTTACGGAGGTACCCATGGCATAGCCATTGTTCTCGATCACAAAAATGCAGGGCAGTTTGTAAACCATGGCCAGGTTAAAGGCCTCGTGTACGCCTCCCTGGCGCACGGCGCCATCCCCCATATAGGCAATGCAGAGCTTGCCGGTCTTCAGGTATTTTTCGGCAAAGGCCAGGCCGGTGCCCAGGGGAATCTGACCCCCTACAATGCCATGACCGCCATAGAAGCCCTTTTCCACATCAAACATGTGCATGGAGCCGCCCTTGCCTTTGCTTACGCCAGTGGCCTTGCCGTAGAGCTCGGCCATCAGCGGCTTGGGATCGGTGCCCAGGCCCAGGGGGTGGGCATGATCGCGGTAAGCCGTAATCCATTTATCGCCTTTCTCCAGGGCGGTAACAGCACCGGCCACACAGGCTTCCTGCCCAATGTAAAGGTGGCAGAAGCCCCGGATCTTTTGCTGGCCGTAGAGCTGGCCGGCTTTTTCCTCAAACTTGCGCATGAGCAACATGCTCTCAAACCAGTAGAGATAGGTTTCTTTCGAGAAGCCGTTTTGGGTGGCTGTATTTTCCTGCTTTTTAGAAGCTGCCTTCTTTGTTGTTGCCATAGGTTTTCTCAATTTGCTGCTACGTCTGGTTACGTAGCCGGTGGGGTTAGGGGCTATCAGCTCTTCTTAATGCAAACAATTCCAGACCCAAATGTTTATGCTGTAGCCGGCCAGTGCGAAAATAAGGGAAAAACCCATTACAAGAAAATAATTAATGCATCTGCAAAAACTTGAGCTGCTTAACTTTAAAAATTACCCCGAACAGGCCCTTGAATTTTCGCCCGATATCAATTGCCTGCTGGGAGCCAACGGCAGTGGCAAGACCAATTTGCTGGATGCAGTCTATTACCTGAGCCTTACCAAAAGCGCCTTCCATACCACCGATGCCCACAGCATCCGCCATCAGGAGGAGCTGATGCTGATCCGTGGCTGGTTCAGGCGGGAGGAGGCTACCGACATTGTGCAGTGCAGCCTGCAGCAGGGACAGCGCAAGCTGGTGATGCGCAACCGCAAGGAGTACGAGCGCCTGAGCGAGCATGTGGGCCGCTACCCAGTGGTGATGATCGCTCCTAATGATACCGATGTGATCCGGGAGGGCTCCGAAGAGCGGCGCAAGTTCTTTGATGGCATCCTCTCCCAGATTGATGCCGACTACCTGCAGAACCTGCTGCGCTACAACCACGCGCTGCGCCAGCGCAACAGCCTGCTGAAGAGTTTCTGGGAGCAGGGCCGTGTGCAGCACGATCTGCTGGAGCCCTTTACCCTGCAGCTGCTGCAATGGGGCCTGCCCCTGCTGGAGCGTCGCCTGGCCTTTCTGGCTGAATTTCTCCCCCTGTTTGCTTATCACTACCGCCATCTGGCCGACGGGCAGGAAGAGGTAAGCATACGCTATGAGACCAACCTGAATGCAGGCGAGGCAGATGCCCTCATGGCCCAAAACCTGCAGCGGGACCTGGCCCAACAGCGTACCCGCATCGGCCCGCATAAAGATGAATATGTATTTGAGATTGGCGGCCACCCCCTGAAACGCTACGGCTCTCAGGGGCAGCAAAAAAGCTTCCTGATTGCCCTTAAGCTGGCCCAGTTTGATCTGCTGCGGGACCACAAGGGCTTTAAGCCGCTGCTGCTGCTGGATGATATTTTTGATAAACTGGATGATAAGCGCATGGCCCGCCTGATGGAACTGGTGTCTGGCCATGCTTTTGGGCAGCTGTTTGTCACCGATGCCCGGCCCGAGCGCAGTGCCCGCCTCTTCCAGGGTCTGGCCGATAGCGAAGTGGCCTATTTCATGATCGAGGAGGGAAGGGCCCGGCAGGTAGATGTACAGGAACTCCTAACTGAGCACTAGGGAATGGTATTGGCTCTGTACTATACAGATAAATTTGCACTATACCCATTAAAATTTTCATGATATTGTTAGGGTAATTAAATAAATAATCAAGATATTTATATTTAAATACCGTCTTTGTTCCATTTTTTCAGAGACACCCAGTACGCGCTTACACCCCTAACCGCCCTTTTCATGAAAAAAGTGTTCCGTTACGTTCTCGGAGGACTTGCTGCAATTGTACTTTTAATTGCAGCGGCCGCTCTGTTTATCCAGTGGAGGGGCATCCCCACCTATGATAAACCCACCCTTCAGCAAACTGTAGAACTAACCCCTAACCGGGTAGTTCGAGGCAAAAAACTGGCATCCATGCTGTGTGCCGGCTGCCATTTCAATGCCGAAACGCAGCGCCTCAGCGGCAAGCATATGAAAGATGCTCCGGCCGAGTTTGGCGAGATCCACGCCCCTAATATTACGCAGGATGCCCGGCATGGCATTGCCGCCTACACCGATGGCGAGCTGATCTACCTGTTACGCACAGGGGTGAAGCGCAACGGACAGTATGCACCCCCTTATATGGCCAAGCTGCCACATATGTCGGATGAGGACCTGCAGTCCATTGTTGCCTTTTTGCGCTCGGATGATCCCTGGGTGCAGCCTACCCCCATTGCCAGCACGCCCAGCCAGCCTTCTTTCCTGACCAAATTCCTGGCGCATGTGGCCTTTAAACCCCTGCCCATGCCCGCTCATGTAGTGCCCCAGCCCGATACAACCGATCTGGTGGCTTTTGGCCGCTACCTCACCACCAACCTGGACTGCTGGACCTGCCACTCGGGCGATTTCACCAAAATGGATATGCTCAACCCCGAGCAGAGTTTCCACTACCTGGCTGGCGGCAATAAAATGCCCGATAATGATGGCCGGATCATGAATACCCTTAACCTGACCCCCGATAAGGAAACCGGTATTGGCAACTGGACGGAAGAGCAATTTATTAAAGCAGTGAAATATGGCCTGAAAGACGGAGAACCAGCCCTGCGCTACCCCATGGTGCCCTACCTGGAGCTAACCGACTACGAGGCCAAAGCCATTTTTGCCTACCTGAAGACGGTGCCCCCCGTCAAGAATCGTATCCAGCGTACTGCTTTTGATTAACGCTTAAAAATGCCCCGAAAGGGGCTTTTTTATGCCGGTCGGCCCGCCTGCCCTGGCGGCCTCTGAAAAGAAACGGCCCCCTGTGCCGGCCCTTGTTCCAGGATTAGTATCTTTGTTTCCATGAGCTCCTCCTCCTATAATAACCGCCGGCGTAACCGAACTGAAAATACCTATACGGTAGGCGAGGCCCTGCAGGATCTGCTAAAGACCTACCACATCAAGGCCCGCTTTGATGAGGCAAGCCTGGTGGCCTCCTGGGAGCGGCTAATGGGAGCACCCATTGCCAAACGTACCAAAAAGATCTATGTGCGCAACAAGGTGCTGTTTGTAGAGCTCAGCTCGGCCCCCCTGAAGCACGAGCTCAACAACAGCAAAAGCAAGGTGCTGGAGATCATTAGTCGGGAGTACGGCAGCGGCCTGCTGGATGAAGTGGTGTTCATGTAAGCATTTTCAGCGCAGCCACCTGCCAGGTCCGTGCTGCCCCCCTGGGACAAAAACATGAGTCATCCCGAATTTTCTAAATGGCTAAAACAGCCTTAGATTACTGTATTCTAGCCCAAAAACATAAAGAAGGGACGTCATCTCGACCAGCGGGAGAGATCCGGCATAGGACAACTCATACTAAAAACTTTCCAAGATCTCTCCCGGTGGTCGAGATGACAGCCTACCTTAATAAAAAGGCCTCAAGATTCATTCTGAGGCCTTTTTATTAAGTGTCCCGCTAAAAATTCGGGATGACTCATGTTTGCAAGAATCAGAGTAGCCAGCTTCTGGTTGCCTTAGGGCATTTCCTCAACCGTAAAGTTTACCATGATGATGTTCTGGCCGAAGACTTCCGGAGCATCGCCATTTTCGGGGAACGTATATTCACCATCTGCCGGGCTATCGACATGCAGCATCGGAAAGAGCTTCTGGCCGGGCTGCAGGTTTGTCTCATCCAGTTCTACTACCACATTGGTAGTGGTACCGGCTTCCACCCAGGTTTTGCCGATAATGGCGGGTATTACAGGCTCGCCCATGCCGTTGTCATTGTGGATAACCAGCCAGCCATCAACCGTTGCCCGTACCTCATCTATGACCACACTGTTGTTGCTGATGGGTTGATCCTGGGCGATAATAGCGGCAGACATCACCTCAATGGACTGCATCACCATATTGCCCTGGGCATCGGTTAGGGGAGCATCTACAGAGGTGCTGGCATCAAACTCATAAGTGCCCATGACGCCTGCATCGGTGTGCAGCATTACCCAGAGGGTTTCGCCTTCCTGCAGGCTTACATCCTCCCGCAGCATGATGGCAACATCCATACTGCTGCCGGCAGGCAGCTGTTTGGGAATAGAGATAATGTCTGGCACCACGGGTCCGCCCGCTGCTGAGGCCTTGTGCACCACAACCCAGCCAGCCTTGTCCATGCTTATGGCATCTACCCGAATGGTATTTGCGGAGAGCATCTGGTCGGCTACCTGCAGGCTGCCGCCGGGCTCCATCATCATCTCGGGTGCATCATCATCCTTGCATGAACTAAACAGGGCGCTGCTCAGCAGAAGGCCTCCAGCTAAAAATGTACGTGTTATGTGCTTGCGTAGCATACGTTGAAAATGGTTTGGTTTCCAATTGATTTGCAGTAGGTACGAAGCGTGCGGTCCGGCCGGATCTATGGCCACTAAGAAAAATGCAGAAACGCTCACCAGTCAAAAGAG
>NZ_AODQ01000040.1 GCF_000348925.1 Cesiribacter andamanensis AMV16
GAAGAGTTCCTTCAGGCTTGCTTCAAGCCGCTCCAGGCTTTTGGTGCTAGCGGTGGGTTCGGTCAGGGTCTGTCCAAATTCAAACCAAAGGCCTTCGCCGGTTTCCAGGTACCGGCCCGGCTGTTTGGGCTGGGCATCGGTGGCTTCGTCATAGTTATATTCGGGCAGATAGACCGCCTTCATCAGTTTTTTGAGTGCAGCCCAGCCGATGGTGGCTTCTTTAGGGCCTTCCAGACCCTCCTGCCAGGCGGTTGCCTCCCGCTGGGCAAAGCTGGCGTTCAGCCAGATATCAATGTGTTTTTTGGAGGGCAGAATTTCCCGGTAATGAACCTCCAGGGGAGCTTCTTTTCCGGCTACTTCGTAAGCGGCCTGTATAAGTTCCTGCAGAAAATATTCCCACATGAGGGGGTCGGCAGGGGTGCCGCTAAACAGCAGCTCGCCAGGCTGGCTTAGCAGCTGAATTTCCAGCGTAGCATCGCCCGGGCGAGCCTCTTTGGGTTTATTGGGCCAGATGCTTTTGCGAAGCTGCTCCAGCAGGGCCTTACGCCACAGATCGGGCAGGGCGCCCTGCCAGCTCCAGTCGTCCTGCAGGGTAAATCCCTCTTCCAGAATTTCTTCTTCGCTCAACTCTTCCCGGTGCAGGTAGCGCAGGTCAAACTGTACCAGCAGCTGATCGGGCTTCAGGCTAAGCTCCAGGTGATAGGCGCTGTGAAAGGGAGGGGGCACATTCTCGCCCGCATCAAAAAAAATATCCAGTTTGTGAATGCTGTCCAGGGCTATGCTCATAGGGTGTAAAGGTACGCAAATATGGCTTCCAGGAAACCTGTTGCGGCAATTAGTAGTATCCTATTAGTATGGAAAAGTTATTTTTTAAGCTGCTGATGCTGGTAATGCTTGTTCCAGTATCCTTCAGCTGCCAGTCTAATGCCATGCAAGAAGATCCGATCCTGCGCATCGAAGATAAATATAAAGAGCTGAATGCCGCTGCAGAATTTGTAACGGTCAAGGGGGTACCTGTGGCCCAGAAGACCCGCTTTATCCGGGAAGAAGACCAGGTGCTGGAGGACTATGAAAACCTGCGGCAGATTGCCCTCATCCGCCACGGAGAGCCCGATCTGCACAAAACCGGCAAGTTCAGCTACGAGGAGGCCAAGGAGTATGTGAAGCACTACGACAGTGTGGGCATTATTCTGCCTGATGAGCCTTTCTTTGATGTAGAAGACAAGGAAGAGATCGCTTTCTTCAGCAGCACCATCAACCGGGCCCACAACACCGCCCAATACCTGTTTGGCGCCGATCGGGAAATGGTGGTATCCGCCGACTTCCGGGAGTTTGAGCGGCAGATCGGCAACCGCCGCATCCGCATGCGCCTGCCGCTAAAATACTGGACCACTACCGCTCGCATTAAATGGATGCTTGGCCTGGACCGCGAGGGCCTGGAAAGTTTTAGCGAGGCCAAAGAAAGAGCCCGCAAAGCCGCCAGCCTGCTGGACGATGCCAGCCGCACTACCCCTAAGGTGGTGCTGGTGGCCCATGGTTTTTTGAACCGCTACATCAAGCGCAACCTGGAGCGCGAGGGCTGGCGCGTGGTGCGCGATGGCGGCGACAACTATTTTGCCACCACCATACTGGTAAAGCTGGAGGAAGACAAGCCCGAATCCTTAATAACGGATTCGGATCGTTAGCTGCTGTTGGGGTTCTTTTAGCTCAAAAGCGGCCTCCTGAAAGCGAGGTGCCCTGAACGTAGGCAGCTGATCGGCTGAGGCACCCCAGCCTTCTTTGGGATACCCCACCAGGTTGGTATCCATTTTTCCATTCTCATTTTCATCATGCAGCAGGGCAATGGCATAGGTGCCTGCCGGCAGCGAGCCGAATGCTACCTGTGCCTTACCCCCTTTAGGAGCTACCGCTAGCACTTTCAGGGCCTTCTGATTATCTTCCGGAAATCCATCTTCTGAATTGAACAGGGAGATGCGCACAAGTCCCTTGTTATTTCTGAGCCCTTCTACCGTAAGGTGCAGGCTGGCCGATGTGGATGGGGATTGCTCCAGGCCGGAAGCGGCCTGATCTAATGCGGCCCTGACGGGCAGGGCCTGCCAGCTAAAGGCGCTCAGACTTATTCCAAAAAGCAGAGTTAGCAGAGTCTTAAAGCTGTTGCCAGCTTGCATGTCGCATAATTTTTCCATTAGCACTTTCTACGAGTCGGGCTACATATAAGATTTGCTTTGGCGCCCAATAGGGGGGCAATGCATTGGAAAGGCAGCGCAGGAGCCCCTTTTCTACACTGCTTTCCAGCCTATCTCCTTCCAATAAGAGGGCCACTTTTTGCCCCAGCTGCTCATCGGGCAGGGGGCCAGCCAATAGCCTTCGGCTCAGGCCAAGGGATGCCAGGCAACGCTGCGTTTCTGCCTCTACCCGTTCGGCCTGCACTTTAATGCCCCCGGAGTTGATGATGTTATCGGCCCGGCCCAGCCAGCGGAATCGCCTGCTGTCTAACAACTCCACCACATCATTGGTTTGCACCGGCTTAGGCGTAACCGGTCCGCTGATGCGCAGGCAGCCACGCTCGTCGGTTTCCAGCCCAATCTGGGGCAGGGCCACAAAGTACTCCTGCCGCTGGGGCCCGTTCAGGCGGCGCAGCGCTATGTGCGATACGGTTTCTGTCATACCATAGGTGCTGTACAGGGGCGCTTTTACCTGCTGTAAGGCCTCTTCCAAGGCTGGCGATACGGGAGCCCCCCCTATAATTACCGCCTTCATATCCTGCAGTAGCCGCAGGCTTTGCGCATCCGCCAGAATAGCCTGCAGCTGCAGCGGCACCAGGGCCGTAAAAAGGGGCTGCACGCCCAGGGCGAGCAGCTCCGGAAAAGGGTTGGCTGAGGGAGGCAACAGGTAAAGGGGCAGCGCTCCTTCTATGGCCCGCACCACCATCATCTTTCCCCCTATATAGGCTGGATTCATGCACAGCAGGGCCGGATCTCCGCTATCAAGGCCAAGCGCCTCCAGTGTGAGGCGGGCGCTTGCCTGCATATGTACCCGGGAGAGAGCAATGGGTTTGGGCGCACCCGTAGAGCCGGAGGTCTGAACGGTAAACTGCTCCTCTCCTTGCAGCCACTGCCGGGCAAAGCCTGCTGCCTCCTGCTCATGTGGGAGCGTAAGGGTAGCAGGGTCCAGCTGAAGGAGCCCGGAGGCAGAATAGGAGGTAGTGCGGATATGGAGGCGAAAGGGCATGGCACAAAAAAAGGTGTTGGTTTTCAAACCAACACCTAAAGAAGCAAAATCCAAAATGCTCTAAAAATAAATTGAGCATTGCTGCAGGGCAGCCAAAAAATAAAAAATCGTTATGTATTGGAATACGTGATGCTTAGCTCAAATTGATCGCTCCTTCCACTACGTCGAAGCGGCGTTTGATATCCCGGAAGCTAATGGGCTGGCGCATGGCCGATGCTTTCTTAACCCCTACCAGTTTGGCATACAGTTGCTCCACCTCTTGCTCAGACATGCCATCAATATGGCGGAACAGTGCTAGTTTTTTTTCGGCCAGTGTCATATCGGTCGATGTAATATTTAAATCAAATTTACACCTAAATACGTTACCAACCAACCAAAAGTTCTATAATATGTTGTGAATAAATATGTTATGCATGACGAATAAGCGTTCCTTATTCTGAAAAAGAGGAGTTTGACCAAATTTTCGGATGTGCTTTTCAAGAGAATACACAAAAAAAGCGACGCAGGCGCCGCTTTAATACGTTTAATTTTTTTATAACAAATCATTGCCAGGCTCGCTCCGCCAGTACAACTGGCGCTGCTTCTGCTCCGCCTTGCAGCTACCGGTAACTGAGACCCTCAATAGTCCCTTAGGGAATCCACTTGATGTCCTTAAAGTTGGGTTTCCGTTTTTCCAGAAACGCATTCCGGCCTTCCTTCGCTTCTTCGGTCATGTAGGCCAGACGGGTAGCCTCGCCTGCAAATACCTGCTGGCCTACCATGCCATCGTCCGTCAGGTTAAAGGCAAACTTGAGCATTTTAATAGACGTAGGCGATTTTGCCAGGATCTCCTGCGCCCACTGATAGGCGGTAGCCTCCAGCTCGGCATGTGGTACCACGGCATTGACCATCCCCATTTCGTAGGCTTCCTGCGCAGAATAGTTGCGCCCCAGGAAAAATATCTCGCGGGCACGCTTCTGGCCTACCATTTTGGCCAGATAGGCCGAGCCGTAGCCGCCATCAAAGCTGGTTACATCGGCGTCGGTCTGCTTAAAGATGGCATGCTCCTGGCTGGCCAGGGTAAGATCGCACACCACATGCAGGCTATGGCCACCCCCCACTGCCCAGCCGGGCACTACGGCAATCACAACTTTTGGCATAAAGCGGATAAGCCGCTGCACTTCCAGAATGTTGAGGCGGGGCATCCCGGCCTCATCTACATAGCCCTGGTGGCCCCGGGCGTTCTGATCGCCCCCACTGCAGAAGGAGTATACCCCGTCTTTGGTAGAGGGCCCCTCGGCAGAGAGCAGCACTACCCCTATGGAGGTATCTTCTCGGGCATCCAGAAACGCCTCAAACAGCTCCCCTACCGTTTTGGGGCGGAATGCGTTGCGCACATTGGGCCGGTTAAAGGCAATGCGGGCCACGCCATTGGCTTTCTTATAGGTAATATCTTCGTATTCCTTTACTGTTTTCCACTGTATGGTACTCATATCGTCTGGTTTTAAATTTTCTTCATTTGAAATCAACGCAGGCTGCAGGGGCATAGCCTGGATGCTTATTCTCTATCAGGCAGAGCCCTGCGATAGAATGGCTTTTTTGAAACGGCCGAAGAGCTCGGTGCTGGCTTCACTATTGCTAAAGACTTCCAGCACTTTTGCCCCTCCGTTCGGAGCCAGAAACCGGGGCAGTTCCCGCTCAAACTCTTCCCGGCTATGGCAGGCTGCATACTGCATGCCGGCATCCAGGGCGCTGGCCCGGGCCGAAAATGGCTGATGGGTCACAAAGAACTCCTCAAGTTCAGGCTGGCGCCGGGGCCCCTCGATCATCCGGAAAATTCCCCCTCCGCCATTGTTGAGTACCAATATGCGCAGATTTGCCGGCAGAAAGGTATGCCAGAGGCTGTTGCGGTCATACAAAAAGGCCATATCGCCGGTAATGAGTACCGTAAGTCCCTTGCTCACCACGGCGCAGCCTACGGCTGTGCTGCTGGACCCATCAATGCCGCTGGTGCCCCGGTTGGCCCATACCTGCACCCCTTTCTGATCCTGGGAAAGGCCCGCAAAATTGGCATAGCGCACCGACATGCTGTTGGCCAGGTGCAGCTGTGTTCCCTCCGGCAGGGACTGCAGACAGCGGCGCAGCGCGGCAAACTCTCCCCAGCTTTCGCCAGCCGGGCTTTGCTCAAAAAAAGCTGTGGCAACCCCTTCGGCCAGGGACTGCTGCTCCTGCCAGTGGGTGTAATAGGTCTTCTGAGTGGAATCCTGCTCGATGGTTTGGGGCAGGCGCTTGTTCAGCTCCTGAAAGAAATGGAGCGGTGCTACCGGCACAATGCGGGTCAGGCTCTGAAAGGTATCGGCTACGGGTCCCTGGGCCTGCAGATGCCAGTGTGCCCTGGGCGGATGTTTGCGCAGGTAGAGCTTCAGGTTTTTGCTGATGACCGAGCGGCCAAAGGTGATCAGCAGCTCGGGCTGCAGCGCCTCCTGCAAGCCGGTACGCTTCCCCGGAGCACCCGTCTGCATCAGAAAATAATCCTGCTGGCTGATGCGGCCCTTAAGCCCATGCAGGTTGGTGATGATATCGGCCACTACCGGCAACTGCTGCTGCAGGCTGCTGTGTTCCAGCGCTTCCAGCAGGGGGGTAGAGGGTTCGCACTGCCCGGCTACAATCAGCTTGCGGCCATACTGCTGCCATTCCAGAACCAGTTGCTCCCATTGAGGATCAGACAGTTGGGCCTCAGCCTGCCAGCGCTCTACTACTTTCAGGTCCTGAGAATACTGCCAGACTGCATCCGGACTGGGATAGAAAGGCTCCCGCAGGGGTATGTTGATGTGTACCGGGCCTTTGGGTCCGGTCTGGGTTAAGGAGATGGCTTCGTTTACCAGGCGGTAGAGGTGCCATACCAGATCAGGATGCTCATAGGTATCGGGAAGCTGATAGCTACCCTTTACATGAGGGCCGTAGAGCTGCTGCTGCCGCAGGGTCTGGCCATCCTGCTGATCGATCCATTCCGGCGGCCGGTCGGCCGTAAGCACCAGCAGCGGAATTTGCTGGTAAAAGGCTTCTGCCACGGCCGGGGCGTAGTTGTAGGCCGCCGTACCTGAGGTACAGATAAGGCCTACGGTTTCGCCCAGGGTTTGCGCCATGCCCAGGGCAATGAAAGCGGCGGCCCGCTCATCGGGCACCACGCGAGTCTGCAGCTGCGGGTGCCGGGCTACAGCCAGGGTAAGGGGGGCACAGCGGGAGCCGGGCGACAGCACAAAATGGCGAATGCCCAGGCGAGCACTAAGTTCGGCAATGTCAGTGATGGGCTGTAGCATAGAATGGGATCAGGCCTGCAATATTACTAAATTTAGCGGGCTCAGAAAAAAGGGGAGTTACCGGTGGGCTCATTCCAGAAATCCCTCCCAGGCACTTCCCTGTAATTCCTGTTGAATTTCGGCATAATTGAGCAGGAGCTGCGAAAGGGGCTCTGGGTTCTGCTTTTTCAGAAGGGAATAAAGTGCCTGCGGCCTAACCCCTAAAAATTTCTGGATGCGAGCAAATTCCTCTTCAGGTGTAGCCTGCAGCGCCTCATAGCTAATGGACAATACAGCAGGGTAATCCTTTAACTGCCGGGCAAATACCTGCTGCAAATGCTCTATATGTCCCATACGCTGGAGCAACACTTCCGGCAGCAGCTCGATCGCTTTGGATTTTGTATCCTGCCTATATTTTCCATTAGACATTGACCATCGCTTATTGGCCTTAGCAATTTCTTCCGAAACAATTATTCTTAATAAATTATGCCGCTGCAAGTGAATTACCGGCCACTGCTGCTCCCGCCAAAAATTCCAGAAGGCTATCCCTGTATCGGTATATACCTGCTGGTAAAACAGCTTACTACCCAAAGCCTGTACCTGTTTGCTATGGGGCCTTTTAAAAATGTACGTAAGAAAATTCAGCCCCCCTTCTCGACTGAAATAGGGACCTAGTTCTTCACCCAATGACAGAATATGTGGATGACTATTAAGCGCCGTATGAACCCAGGTGGAGCCACTACGAGAATAAGAAAGCAATAAGAAGGGCGTATAGGCTCGATGCCGAAAAAAGGGCAGAAAGCGGCCGCTCCTTTTGATCGTATTCAAGGCCCGAAGCTTGAAGATAGAAAACGGGCTATGAGGCTGCACCTCCTGGCCTTGCGGAGGCTGGACTCCTGTAGGAGGGCTAACGGCTTGCTTCATATAACACATCCAGAAGGGTCTGGCATTTATGTTCGGTTTCCTGCCACTCCCGTTCTGCATCCGAATCGGCGGTAATGCCAGCTCCGGCATACAGCAGGGCTGTACGCTCCAGGAGCTGCATGCAGCGCAGGTTTACAAAGAGGTGGGTTTCCTGCTGCAGGTGAACCGGTCCCAGAAAGCCGGCAAAAAAGCTGCGGTCCAGCTGTTCATGCGTCTCCAGAAAGGCAGCTGCCGGCTCCTTGGGCAGGCCACAAACGGCCGAGGTGGGGTGCAGCAGCTCCAGCATCACCGTTGGCAGGTTGGGGTAGTGTACCTCCTTCAGGTCTATGGTAAAATCGGTGCGCAGGTGTAAGAGGTTGGCCGCAGCGATGGTGCGCGGCCCTATCTCTTCAAACTCCCGTATGCGCACCTTTTTCAGGCAGTTGATGATGTAACGGCTTACCATGGCCTGCTCCTCAATTTCCTTCTGCCGCCAGACGGCATCAACGGGCCGCATGCCTGCTTGACGGCGCTGGGTGCCGGCCAGGGCTACAGTGCAGAATTTCTGGTGCCGGTCTACCGAAATCAGAATTTCAGGGGTGGCCCCTATCCAGGTGCCTACACCGGGTATGGCTACCAGCGAAACAAAGGCATTGGGATAGGCCGCCGAGAGGTGCAGAAAGAAACTGCTCAGGCTAAAACCGGCCGGAAGGGCTACTTCCTTAGTGCGGGCACATACATTTTTTTGAAAATCGCCCCGCCTGATGGCGGCCACCGACTGCTCTACCAGGTGAATGTACTGCGTTTTAGGGGTGGTGCCGGCCCTACAGGGCGCCAGGGGATAGGCAGAGGCCGCAGGGGCCTCCTCCTGCTCAAGTTCCTCCAGAAAGGACTCTGCCTGCGCCCGCCGCTGGGGGGGCAGACCCTCCGCCGGCCGTAGCTCTCCCTGCTGGCCCTCCCACAGCAGGTCAGCCCTTAAAAACAGGCAGCCGGGCTTTTCCCTGGCATCCAGGGCAGTTAAGTCGGCCTGGTAGGGGGCAAACAAAAATCCGGTCGGCAGCTCCTCCAGGCTGGGATGCACCTTTGCCGCACTGCCACTGAGATCAATCAGCAGGCTGGGCTGCTGCTGGGCCGGCAGGCGCCAGGCCGCAAACGAGTATCCCCTAGCCGCCGCCAGTTGCAGAGCGGCTGCAAAGAGCTGCCCGGACGGTATGGGCTGCTGAAGCGCTTCTCCTGTTTTATAGTCGTAGGTATCGCTCATGATTTGTCTAACACGGCCATGGTAATGCGGCTGATGCATACCAGGGCTCCTTCTTCAGAAGTGATACGGATTTCCCATACCTGCGTTTTTCCGCCTATGTGCAGGGGCCGGGTAGTACCCAGTACCCAGCCGGAGCGCATGCTGCGAATATGATTGGCATTGATATCAAGCCCCACGGCATACTGCTTTTGGCCATCCAGGCAATGATTGGCCGCTACGCTACCCAGGGTCTCGGCCAGCACCACCGAGGCGCCGCCATGCAGCAGGCCAAAGGGCTGGTGGGTGCGGGCATCTACCGGCATACGGGCCGAAATAAAATCGGCCCCTACTTCGGTATATTCAATACCCAGGTGCTCCATCATGGTATTGCGGCTCATGCGGTTGAGGGCCTCTACCGTAGGCTGTGTTGTAAAAATGGGTGTTTTCATAAACAGATGTTCTACCAACGCCAGCAAATGTAGCCACTGAAGTTGGATTTGGGTATGACAAATCCATTTCTTTGCATCCGGCAAGCGACTGTGCAGGCTAGCTTTTTCTCCACGCTGTTGCTCACAGGCCTACCAAACCGCAAGGGGCGCTGCCCGAAGCAGGAGCCCGCCGGTGCAGAACAAGCTGCTGCCTGAATGCTTTATACTGATACTTATCTTAAACCCGCCACCCATTGAAACAGAAAAAAATATACCTGATCCGCCACGGCCAAACCGATTACAACAAAAGGGGAATGGTGCAGGGCAGCGGCATTGATGCCCCCCTGAATGAAGAAGGCTACCGCCAGGCCGAGCGCTTCTGGCAGGCTTATAAAGATTTTCCCTTCGATAAGGTCTACACCTCGGCCCTGCAGCGCACCCAGCAAAGCGTACAAAAGTTTATTGATGCCGGCATACCGCATGTGGTCTTTGAGGGGCTCAACGAAATTCACTGGGGACACAAAGAGGGAAAGCCCTTTACCCGGGAGGAGCATGACCACTACCTGAATGTGGTAAAGGCCTGGCAGCAGGGCGAACTGCATGTGCTTATTGAAGGGGGTGAAAGCCCCATGGATGTGCAAAAGCGGCAGCAGGTGGTATTACAGTACCTGCTGGAGGAAGAAGAGGGTGAGCGCATCCTCATCTGCATGCACGGCAGGGCCATGCGCATTTTGCTCTGTTACATGCTAAATTACCCCCTGCAGAACATGGATTATTTTGAGCATGACAACCTCTGCCTGTATGAGTTAAGCTGGACGGGCAGCATGTTTGTGGTGCAGCGCTTCAACGACCGCCGCCACCTGCAGCCGGCCCAAAACATTTAAGCGCAGGACGGGTTGAAAGGGAAGATACCGGCCGGCCCCGGGCCCTGCCTGTATTGCCTCAGGCCCATTCCGGCTGGGGCGTATCAACCTTAATTAAGCTGTTTATGGAGTTTAGTAATCGTCAGGTAACGATTTTTTATAAACCTGAAGAAAAAAAAGATAAGAACACCTATGACCTGGCCATGCAGCTCTCCGAGCACATTCTGGGCATAGACGTGCTGAAACAAAAAATAACCGAAACCCAACTCATCGAGATCCTGAACCACCTAAAACGCACCCCTGCCGATCTGGTGGACAAAAGCTCCGATACCTACATTAAAAAATACGAAGGAGTGGACTTGACCGATGATGACTGGATTAAGGCACTTACCGCCAATCCGGAGATGCTCTTTACCCCCATCGTTTTCTTTGGCAAGCGGGGCATGCTGGTAGATACCCCCAGCCGGGTGCTGGACCTGGACCCTACCCATGGCTTTAATGACCTGAAGACCTAAGCGGGGCTCTTGTACGCTGAGCGTCCTGCCCGGACCTATAAAAAAGTCCCGCCTTGTGAGCGGGACTTTTTTTATGTACCAATGGGTGAGTGCCTGAGTAGTTTAGGCAATGGTGCGGCGGCTTTTGGCGCGGGTAGCTTTCGATTCTTCCGTTTCGTCTTCTACATCGGCCAGGATGCGGCCACAGTGCTCACACACAATAATTTTCTTGCGCTCCCGGATATCGGACCGGCGCTGGGGGGGTACAATGTTAAAGCAACCGCCACAGGCATCGCGCTTTACCATTACCACGGCCAGGCCGTTGCGGGCATTGTTGCGCACACGCTCATAGCCGCGCAGCAGGCGTTCTTCGATCTTCTGCTTGGCTTCTTCGCGCTCCTGCAGCAGCTTCTGCTCATCTTCCTCACTTTCAGAAGTGATTTGCTGCAGCTCCTTGCGCTTGCCTTCCAGGTCTTTCTGGCGCTCTTCCAGGCGGGTTTTTACTCCTTCTATCTCTTCCTGCTTGCGCTCTATGCGCACATAGGCCTCACGGATGCGTTTTTCGCCAACCTGCATCTCCAGGTTTTGCAGCTCAATTTCTTTGGTGATGGCATCGTACTCCCGGTTGTTGCGTACGTTCATCTGCTGCTCTTCGTACTTCTTGATCAGCTTTTCGGATTCTTTGATCCCCAGACGGCTGGTCTCAATGCTTTCTTCAATTTCCTTGAGCTCGCCCTCAAATTTAGAGATACGGGTTTCGTATTGGGCAATCTCGTCTTCCAGGTCGCTTACCTCTTCAGGCAGGGCGCCGCGGATCTTCTTGATATCATCCAGAGCGGAGTCAATAGCCTGCAGTTCCAGCAGGGCCGTTAGTTTTTGTGCCGTGGTATTTTCCATGTAGTCCTTACAGGTATCGTATCGGGTTGGTACGGATCGTACTCAGATAAAGCGCAATATTAGCAATTTTTTCGCTTAATCTTTCATATATCAGGTCTTTTGTGAACTGTTCGCTCTCATAATGACCAATGTCCGCTAGTATAATACGCTCTTCGGCATCAAAAAATTCATGATACTTCACGTCGGCCGTTACAAACACATCGGCGCCGGCACTCATTGCCTTGTGCAACAGAAAGATACCCGCCCCCCCGCAAAGGGCAATGCGCTGCACGGGCTTGTCCGGCAAATCGGTAAAGCGCACACACTCGGCCTGCATGCTTTGCTTGAGCTTTTGTAAAAATTCCAGGACCGGCAGGGGCTCCGGCAGCTCGCCAATCATGCCCGAGCCAAATTCCTGATGGGTGTTTTCCAGCCGGTGCATAAAATAGGCCACCTCCTCGTAGGGGTGGGCCCTGCGCATGGCGGCCAGCACGGCCTCGGCCAGGTATAGCGGAAAGATCACCTCCACCCGGTTTTCGCTTACCTCCTCATCTTCTCCCTGCTGCCCTATGGTAGGATTGGCCCCCTGGTTGGGACGGAAGGTGCCGGTACCGGCCGAGCGAAAGCTGCAATGATCATAGTTGCCCACCTGCCCGGCCCCGGCAGCATAGAGTGCATCCAGTACCTGTTGGGTACTTTCTTTTGGTACAAAAAAGACCAGCGACTGCAGTATGTCCCGTTTGGGGTCCAGGATCCGGAGGTTTTTAAGCCCCAGGCGCTCGGCTATCTTTCTATTCACCCCGGTGATCACATTGTCCAGGTTGGTATGAATGGCATAAATGGCAATGTTGTGCCGGATGGCCTTGATGATGGTGCGCTCTACATAGGTGCGACCCGTAAGGCGCTTGAGCCCTTTAAAGATCGGGGGGTGATGGGCTACAATCAGGTTGGCGCCCTTTTCCAGGGCTTCCTCCACCACGGCCTCGGTGCAGTCCAGGCTAATGAGCACGCCGCTGCAGGCATCCTGCCGGTTGCCGGTGATCAGGCCGGCATTGTCATAGCCCTCCTGCAGCAGGGGGTGGGCCCAGGCCTCCAGTTCCTCAATAATATGGTGTATGGTTGTAGACATGTCAATTTCAGAATAAAAACCTCAAGATACGCCAATCCCCTTGCTTGTACCAAATTTGGCTGGCGGAATGGCGCCTGCTTCCCCGGCTGAAAACAGAGCGGCAGATTTGCTATCTTTACCCCCTGCATGATGCTACCCCTCTACCCCCTTTCGCTTCTCTACCAGGGCATCACCTGGAGCCGCAACCAGCTCTACGAGCGGGGCCTGCTGCCTTCGGTGGGCTCAGACCGCATGTTGATCTGCGTGGGCAACCTCTCGGTAGGGGGCACCGGCAAGACCCCCATGGTAGAGGAGCTGGTGCGCCTGCTACAGCCCCGCTACCCCCTGGCCACCCTTAGCCGGGGCTATGGCCGGCAAAGCAAGGGGTACCGCCTGGCCGGCCCGGGCGATAGTGCCCGCACGCTGGGCGACGAGCCCTACCAGTATTACCAGAAATGGAAGGGTACCGTACCGGTAGCCGTGGGCGAAGACCGGGCAGCCGCCATAGACCGACTGCTGGCGGACAAGCCCGAAACGGCGCTTATTCTGCTGGACGATGCCTACCAGCACCGCCGGGTGCGGGCCGACCTGAATGTGCTGCTCACCTCTTATGACCTGCCCTTTTGGAAAGACTGGCTGCTGCCCGCCGGGCGCCTGCGGGAGAGCCGGCAGGGAGCCAAACGGGCGCATGTGCTGGTGATCACCAAATGCCCGGCCCAGCTTAGCCCGCAGGAACAGGAGCAGCTGCGGCGGCAGGCAGCCCCCTATCTGACCAAGGGGGTACCCATCTACTTCAGCACCATTGCTTACGAGCCAGCCGTAGCCCTTACCCCTGCAGCCGCACAGGCTACTCTTACTCCCCAGGCGCCGGTTATGCTGCTCAGCGGGCTGGCAAAACCCGCCCCCTTTGAGGCCTGGGTGCGGAAGCACTTCAGGCTGCTGGAGCACCACCAATATGCCGATCATCACCCCTATACCCCAAAGGAGCTGGAGCGCCTTCAGCAGGCCTATGCCCGGCATGCCAGTGAGCGCCCTCTGCTGCTCACCAGCGAAAAGATGCGGCCCGCCTGCAGGATCCGGCCTTATTGCCGCTGCTGGAGCAGCTGCCGATGTACTACATTCCCATCCGCCAGCGTTTTCTTGCTGCTGATGATGCAGCCAAGGGCAGCCCTGCTACGCCTTTTCAGGAGCTGGTGTTAAAAAGGGTAGCCGAAAAACTGGGTCATGTATCCTGAATTGCTAATTTTACACGTGCATTACCGGAATCTTCTCTATTTCACCCTCTTGCTGCTTGCCTTGCCACTTGGCCTGCAGGCGCAGATCGTCGACGACTCTACCCGCCTGGTCTACGGGCCCCAGACCACTACCTACGTGCGGGAAAGCAGCCTTTACTACCAGTCCGGGCAAACCTACCATCCCGATACGGCCGTGCGTAATTTTTACCGCCTGCTGCCAACCGAGCAGAGCGGCTACCGTTTGCAAGACCTGGGCAATGTAGGCACGGCCATGCAGCCGATCTATTACACCCCACCGCAGGAAATTGGCGCCCGCTCCGGCTTTACGGTCTATGACTACTGGTTTAACGATGCCGAGGAGATCCGCTACTACAACACCCGCTCGCCCTACACCCGCCTGTTTTACAGCCAGGGCGGCAACGGCCGCTCCTGGGTAGATGTTACCCACGCCCGCAACGTAACCCCCCGCTGGAATGTAGGCGGCGATTTCCGGCGCATTACCGCCGATAAACAGATTGGCCCCACCCGCACCCGGGACGAAAAACAAACCGTTTCTACTGCCTACGACCTGTTTACCTGGTATAAGGATTCGGTAGACCGCTACCAGCTGATGGCCAACCTGAGCCGCATGCGCCACCGGGTACAGGAGCCTGGGGGCATCCTGGTAAGTCCAACGGCTACCCCCGCTACCATAACCGACATTATCCGCTATGCCGATTCGCCCATTCGCCGGGCCACGGCCCGAAGCGAAGAGCTTCGCCTCAACTACCACCTCTACCACCAGTACAAACTGGCCAGTGCCCTGCAGCTCTACCATATAGTTGACCGCAGCAGCAGCACCAACCTCTATGAAGATCAGCAGCCGGATTCGGTCTATTACCGCACCTCCATTCCTGCCAACTACGGCACCTATACTGATGAGTTCACCACCCGCATCCTGCAAAACCAGGGGGGGATCAAGGGGGGCTACGGGGCCGGCCAGTGGAATGCCTACATCAAGCACCGGGCCATACGCTTTTTGCCGGGTGCCGGAGAAGAGGAGCAAATCAACGAGGTGGGTGCCGGCGGCTACCTGGCCCTGCAGCCCGATACCATCCGCACCCTTCGCCTGGAGGCCGAAGTGCGCACCGATGGCCAGTATCGCTTTGAGGCGCTGGCGCAGAACAACTGGCTGCAGCTGCGCTACCAGCGGAGCCAGTACAAGCCTGCCTTTATTTACGGCTACCGCAATACGCTGGTCAATGAGTGGCAGTATGAGTTTAAAGACCCCATTGCCGACCGGCTGGAGGGAACGCTCCTGCTGAACCTAGGCCCCCTGCGCCTGCAGCCCGGCCTTTCGCTGGCCATTGTGCAAAACCCCCTGTACCTGCGGGCAGAAGGCTTAAATGGCACCACCCGCCCCATTGGCATACAGCCGGTGCAGGGGGCTGCTGCCCAGATCCTCTCCCCCCGCCTGCGTTTTGGGCTTAGCCTGGGCCATTTCCATTGGGATGCCGATGCTCAGTATACCCTGGTAACGGGCAATTCGGCCGAGGCCTTTCAGGTGCCCGACTGGCTGGTAAACAGCTCCCTTTACTTTGAAGGCCCTCTTTTTGGCGGCAACCTCATAGGCCAGCTGGGGGTAGATGTGCACCTGAAGGCCGCCTATTATGCCGATGCCTATGACCCCGCCCTGCGGCAGTTTGTGGTACAGCAGGATTTTCTGGTGCCCTCTTACCCTATTGCCAACCTCTTTTTTGGTTTTAAGGTAAACCGCACCCGCATTTTTGCCCGCATGAGCCACCTAAACCAGGGCATGACCGCCGCCGGTTATTTTCCTACCCCCTACTACAGCGGCCTGCAACGCACCTTTGATCTTGGAATAGACTGGTTGTTCTTTGACTGATGGACGATTACACCAAACATGTACTGGGCCTGCAGCTGCCCACCGACCCCCGCTGGGCCGACATTGCCGAAAAAAATCTGGAAGACATTCTGGTAGACCATGCCTACTGTGAGCAAAAGGCTGCCTCCAGCTGCATATCGCTCATTGTGCGTTATCCGGATAAAGAAAAGCTGGTGGAGGTGCTCACCCCCGTAGTGGCCGAAGAGTGGGGCCATTTTGAACGGGTGATCGAGCAGCTGCGCAAGCGCGGCCTGAAGCTGGGCCCCCAGCGCAAGGATGAGTATGTGATTGCCCTGAGCAAGACCGCCCGCAGCGGCGGCAGCCGGGAACGGCAGCTTATGGACCAGCTGCTGATCTGTGCCCTCATTGAAGCCCGCAGCTGCGAGCGCTTTAAAATGCTCTGGAAAAACATAGCCGATCCCGAACTGCAGAAATTCTACTATGAGCTGATGGTGTCGGAAGCCGGGCACTACAAGAATTTTATCCGCCTGGCCAAGGAATATAGGGCAGCCGAAGAAGTAGATGCCCGCTGGCAGGAGCTGCTCCTGCTGGAAGCCGATATTATTCGCAATCTGGACGTGCGGCCAGACCGGATGCATTAAAAAAAATTCAATCCCCTTCTGCTAAGGTTCTAGTGGCCAGATAAATGTCCATCAACCGTTTGAAAGCGAAAGAAGGCCTACAGGGTAGAGGATAAACTGATCCCCCAAGGGGGGGGCTCGGGCAAAAGTTTTTTTTGGGAAAATTTGGTCCTTCCCCTTTTTGCCCTTTTATTTGCCCTTACCAATTACTGCAAGGTAGTTGATTTATACAGAAGAGGTGAGAGACAGGCTCGAAGACCCTCTGGCAACCTACAGCTCTGCAAGGTGCCAATTCCTGCCCCAAAAGGGATCTATAAATTAACAGGAGCCATGACTGCAAAAACTGCACTACCCCATTCGGCACTCGCCACCCCCCTATACCCCACTACGGCTGTAGCTGCTATCTGCTGTTGTTGCTGTTGTTGTTGCTAGTCGGCCCGGCGGCCGCACTACCCCTACCCCCTATTTCTGCTTTTTGATTTTCTCCTTCAAGGGAAATCTGTAAGCATTTCCCACACCCGAGGGAGCACCCCCTATTTCTTTTGACTTACCCCTTATTATCGCCACCCCATGGCCTTATACATTACCGACGAATGCATTAACTGCGGAGCCTGTGAGCCCGAATGCCCCAACACAGCCATTTATGAAGGCGGGCTGGCCTGGAGCTGGGGCGGCGGCACCAGCCTGGATGCTGTAGAGCTGGAAGATGGCACCGCTGTAGCTCCCGATGCCCCGCAAGCACCCCTCTCCGATGAAGTCTACTACATCGTCAGCGGCAAATGCACCGAATGCATCGGCTTTCATGAAGAGCCCCAGTGCGCCGCCGTATGCCCGGTAGACTGCTGTGTGGCCGATCCCGAATACGCAGAAGCCCCCGAAGAGCTGCTGGCAAAAAAAGAGTGGCTGCACCAGGCCTAATCACAGACCAACCCCATTATGGCAAACCCCTATAAACACTTTGAGACGCAAGCCATCCGCACGCAAAGCAGACAAAGCGAGCACCGGGAGCATTCTGCCCCCATCTACATGACCTCCAGCTTTACCTTTGAGGATGCCGAGCAGGCCCGCGCCCTGTTTAACGACGAGCAGGAGGGCAACATTTATACCCGCTTCTCCAACCCCAACAACAACGAGCTGGTCGACAAACTCTGCCTGCTGGAGGGTACTGAAGCGGGCATTGCCACGGCCTCGGGCATGGCCGCCATGTTCAGCAGCATGGCCGCCTTTTTACAGGCCGGCGATCATGTACTGGCCTCCCGTTCCCTCTTTGGCTCTACCCACCAGATCCTGACCAAGATCTTTCCCAAATGGGGCATTACGCATACCTATGCCGATATCGACAGGCCCGAAAGCTGGGAGGCCCTCATCCAAAAAAACACAAAGATGATCTTTGTGGAGACCCCCTCCAATCCTGGCCTGGACCTGGTAGACCTGGAGTGGCTGGGCCAGCTGGCGGCGGCCCACAACCTCTTGCTGAACGTAGACAATTGCTTTGCCACCCCCTACCTGCAGCAGCCCGCCAAATGGGGTGCCCAGCTGGTGACCCATTCAGCCACCAAATTTATCGATGGGCAGGGGCGTACCATTGGGGGTGCCGTGCTGGGTAGTAAAGAACTAATCAATGAGGTGCGCTTCTTTGGGCGCCATACCGGCCCGGCTCTCTCGCCTTTTAATGGCTGGATACTATCCAAAAGCCTGGAAACCCTGGCGGTGCGCATGGACAAGCATTGCGACAATGCCCTGAAGATTGCCGAATACCTGGAAGGACATCCCGAGCTGGAGTTTGTGAAATACCCCTTTTTGCCCTCACACCCCCAGCACGACCTGGCCAGAAAGCAGATGCGGCAGGGGGGAGCCCTGATTACCTTTAATGTGAAGGGGGGGCTGGAACGCGGCCGCCTGTTTCTGGATCAGTTAAAAATGATCTCTTTTACGGCCAACCTGGGCGATACCCGCACCAGTGCTACACACCCAGCCTCCACCACCCATTCCAAGCTTTCGGAAGCCGAGCGGCAGGCGGTTGGCATTTACCCCGGCCTGGTGCGCATTAGTGTAGGGCTGGAAAATGTAAATGATATCCTGGAAGATATTGAAGGCGCCCTGCGTGCCTCCAAGGGGGTGCGGCAGGTGGCGGCCTCATGAACGAAGGTTCGCTCGCTGGCGCGCGTTTGCAACGCGTGCCTCACAATGAAATGAATAAAAACTTACAAAGTGTAAAGCATATAAAATCAAGATGAGGCACGCGTTACAAACGCGCGCCAGCTAGAGGATTGAACACGCGCCGACTACGATCCCTAAAGACAGAAACAAACAGAAAAATAGAATATGACACCCCCCTTCCGCCTCCCTGCTTCCCCCATGACTGCATGTTGTCGTGCCACTGGCATGTGCTGTAGCAGCATGTGCTGTTGCATGTGTTGTATGCCCGCCTGTACCCCCGGATCCATCCGACGAAGGGAATAATCTATCTCAATACCAGAAAGATTAGCCTCTGTGGATGTCCGCAGAGGCTTTTTTCATTTTCAAGAAACACTACTACCATGTCTACTATACCCCATATCATACCCACCACCCTATCCGACGCTGCCCGAGCCGATGTGCTGGAGCTGCAGGAAAAAATTAGCGGCTTTAAGAGCGGCCGCATCCCCGAGGAGCGTTTCAAGGCCTATCGCCTCACCCGGGGCGTTTACGGCCAGCGCCAGCTTGGCGTTCAGATGTTTCGCATCAAAATTCCCTATGGCAAACTGACCGCCCGGCAGCTGGTGCGTATAGCCGATATTGCCGAGGAGTTTACCAACGGCAATCTGCACACCACCACCCGCCAAAACATTCAGCTGCACCATGTGCACCTGGAAGATACCCCCGCCATGTGGGCCCGGCTGGAAGAGGTAGGCATCACCACCCGGGAAGCCTGCGGCAATACGGTGCGCAACATCACCGCCTCCCCCACGGCCGGCATCGATCCGGACGAGCCTTTTGATGTGGCCCCCTATGCCGAAGCCCTTTTCCAGTACTTTTTGCGCAACCCTATCTGCCAGGACATGGGCCGCAAGATCAAGATCGCTTTTTCCAGCAGCCAAAAGGATTCGGCCTATACCTACTTCCACGACTTTGGCTTTATTCCGCGCCTACAGGTGGTGGATGGCGTAGAGAAGCGGGGCTTTAAGGTAGTGGTTGGCGGCGGGCTGGGGGCCCAGCCCTACATTGCCGAAACGGCCTTTGAGTTTCTGGAAGAAGAGAAGATTATCCCCTTTACCAATGCCGCCCTGCGCATTTTTGATCGCTTCGGCGAGCGGGAAAAGCGCATGAAGGCCCGCCTGAAATTTCTGCTGGATGAAAAGCGAGGCCTTAGCCTGGCGCAGTACAAGCAGCTGATCGAGCAGGAATACCCTGCCCTCCCGCATAAGGAGTACACCGTAGACCGTAGCCTGGTGGAGCAGCCCGTTATTCCGGAGGCCAGAACCTGGCCCGAGATTGCCATACTGGACCAGCAAAAATTTGAGCAGTGGAAAAAGATTAACCTTTTTGAGCAAAAGCAAGAGGGATTCTATACCGTGCAGATCAAGCTGCAGCTGGGCAATCTCTCATCCGAAACCGCCAAAGAGCTGGCTTCCCTGCTGCAGGAAGGCCTGGCCGCCGATGATATCCGGGTGACTATAAACCAGGGCCTGCTGCTGAAGTTTGTGCGTCCCGAGGCCCTGCCCTACCTCTTTTACCGCCTCAACCACCTGGGCCTGGCCGAGCCGGGCTTTGGCACCATAGCCGACATTACGGCCTGCCCCGGCACCGACACCTGCAACCTGGGCGTCACCAACAGTACCGGCGTAGCCCTGGAGCTGGAGCGCCTCCTGAAAGAAGAGTACCCGGAGCTGATCGGCGACAGCCGCATTGCTATCAAGATCAGCGGCTGCATGAACTCCTGCGGCCAGCACATGGCGGCCAACATTGGCCTGCATGGCAGCTCCATCAAGCATGGCGCCCTGGTGGTACCGGCCCTGCAGGTGGTGCTGGGCGGCGGTGTAGACCCCTCGGGCAAGGGGTATATCGCAGAAAAAGTGGTGAAGCTGCCTACCAAAAAGATCACCCAGGCGCTACGCCTCCTGCTGGACGATTATGATGATGGCGCCCTGGAAGGCGAGTACTTCAACGACTACTTTACCCGCAGGGGCAAGCCCTACTTCTACAGCCTGCTCAAACCCCTGGCCGACCTGAGCAAGCTGGAGCAAAGCGACTACATTGACTGGGGCCATACCGATGCCTTTATCCCCGAGATCGGCACCGGCGAATGCGCCGGGGTAAGCTACGATGTGGTGGGCACCATCATTACCGATGCCGAAGAGCGCCTCCATTATGCCCATAAGGCAGTAGCCGTCCAGAAATGGGCCGATGCCATTTACCATGCCTACAGTGCCTTTGTAATAGGCGCCAAGGCCCTGCTGCTGAGCAAAGACCTGCACTGCAATACCCATCAGGGCATTATCCAGGATTTTCAGCAGCACTTCTACGCTACAGGAGAATTTGCCCTGGACCTGCCCTATGACGAGCTGGTACTGCAAATCAACAAACAAGAACCTACGGAAGCATTTGCCGGGCACTATCTGCAGCAGGCCGATGATTTTCTGCAAAAAGTGCTCGCCAAACGCCAGCAGCAGCTGGAGCAAAGCAAGGTAGAGAAAGTAGTGGTCGATACGTATTACAAAGCCTAAAACAATGAACGGAAAATTAACACTGGTAGGAGCCGGCCCGGGCGATCCCGAGCTGATCTCCCTGAAAGGAATAAAGGCCCTGACGGCAGCCGATGTGGTGCTCTATGATGCCCTGGTGCATCCCGAGCTGCTGGACTACGCCCCCCGCAGTGCCCCAAAAGTGCATGTGGGCAAGCGGGCCGGCCGCCACAGCTACAAGCAGGAGGAGATCAACCAGCTGATCGTCCGCTTTGCACTGGCCGGCCATCATGTGGTGCGCCTCAAGGGAGGCGACCCCTTTATCTTCGCCCGTGGCAAAGAAGAGGCCGAGTATGCAGAAGCCTTTGGCATCCCCACCGAGGTGGTGCTGGGCATTTCCAGCATTAACCTGCCGGGCTACTATGGCATCCCCCTTACCCGAAGGGGGACCAATGAAAGTTTCTGGGTGATTACGGCTACGACTAAAGAAGGCGTACTCTCCGCCGATATTGCCCTGGCGGCGCAGTCCAGCGCTACGGCGGTAATCTTTATGGGGCTGGGCAAGCTGGAAGAAATTACTGGCCTGTACCAGTATTGGGGCAAAAAAGACACCCCTGCGGCCCTTATCTCCAAAGGGTCGCTCCCCGATGGCCGGGTGGTGTTCGGCACGGTGGGAGAACTGGTGCAGCTGCGGGACAGGGAGCGCATTGCCTCTCCTGCCCTGATAGTGATTGGCGAGGCCGTAGGCACCCACGAGCATTTCTATGAAAAGGTGCATGCCCTGCTGGCCCCTACCCCTACTTCCAACGCTAAAAAGGTATCGGCATGAGCCATCAACCACCATCCCCTGCCGAAGGCAACCTGCTGTTTCCGGTCTTTTTAAAGATCGATCTGTTACAGATCCTTCTTGTGGGCGGCGGCTATGTAGGCCTGGAAAAACTACAGGCCCTGCTCAAAAACAACCCCAACGCCAAAATTACGCTGGTGGGCAAAACCATCCGGCCCGAAATCAGGCAACTGGCGGCCCTGCACCCCTCGGTCTGGCTGCTGGAAAAAGGGTTTGATCCGGATGACCTGCACGGCATCGACATCCTGATCCTGGCCACCGACAGCCGGCAGACCAATGCCTGCATACGGGCGCTGGCCAAGCAGCAGGGCATCCTTACCAATGTAGCCGATACGCCGGAGCTCTGCGATTTTTACCTGGGCTCCACAGTCAAAAAGGGGGATCTGAAGATTGGCATTTCTACCAATGGCAAATCGCCCACCTTTGCCAAACGCTTCCGGGAGCTGCTGGAAGAGGGCATTCCGGATGAGGTAGACCTCCTGCTGCACAACCTTCAGCAACTGCGCAGTACCCTGCATGGTGATTTTCAGGAAAAAGTAAAATTGCTGAATGCCTATACCGCCTCCCTGGTAGCCCAGGCTGCCCCCAAACCCGATGAAGTACCATGATCGTAGAAGAAACCGATTCGCTTACGCTTCGCTTTGCCGGCCTAACCCCTCAGGAGCGGCTGGAAGCTCTTTTTCGGCTGGTGCCGCAGGAACAGGTGCTGTTTACCTCTTCCTTTGGCAGTACCTCAGCCGTATTGCTCCACCTGCTGAGCCGGGTACGGCCGGGTATGCCGGTGCATTTTGTAGATACGGGCTTCCATTTTCCCGAAACGCTGGCCTACAAAGAGCTTCTGGCCGGGCGCCTGGGTCTGAGGCTGATTGATGTGGGGGCCGATGCGCGCCGCCACCGCTTTACCCGGGAAAATGAAACCTGGCGCTACAATCCGGATCTGTGCTGCTACATCAATAAAGTATATCCGGTAGATCGGCTCAAGGGGGACTATAAGGTCTGGATCTCGGGGCTACTGGGCTTTCAGAATCCTCAGCGGCAGCAAAAAACCCTATTCGAAAAGAAGGGGGATATTCTCAAGCTACACCCCATCCTGGATATGTCTCAGCAGGAAGTTTTGCTTTACCTGAAGGTGTGGGACCTGCCGCTACACCCCCTGCTGGCGCAGGGCTACGAGTCCATAGGCTGCACCCATTGCACCGCCCGGGGCCAGGGCCGCAGCGGCCGCTGGATGGATAGTACCAAAACCGAGTGCGGACTGCATGTGTGATGCCCAAAACGATGGTGGCCCGACTTGGACTTAGCGTTGGGCCACCATCGTTTTCATCAGGTTTTCTGCTTTTTCTTTTTGGCTGCCGGAAAGAGAATGTTGTTGAGAATAAGCCGGTAGCCGGGTGAGTTGGGGTGCAGGTTGAGGTCGGTGGGCTCTTCGCCTACCTGGTGGGTGTAGTCTTCCGGATCATGGCCGCCATAAAAAGTCCAGAAGCCCTGGCCAAATACGCCATGGATGTAGCGCACCTCACCAGCTGTTTTGGTCTCGCCCATCACCACCACATCGGGTTTTACCAGATTGCTTCTAAAGGCGGTGGTCTGGCCCAGAAAGCCCTTAACGGTGCTCACATGGTTTTGGGTAAGCATGGTGGGAATGGGGTCCCATTTGGCCGAGAATTCAAACAGCTCAAAGAAATCGTTTTGTTCGGTGAGCCCGCGCTCCCGGGGCTGCATGTCAATGTTGCTGTACTCATACACCAGGGGGTTGCGCTCCAGCAGAAAGTTCTGGAAGGCAAAGGTGTTGGCAAAATCAAGCTTTTGCTGGGCCGCCGGATCGGCCGGGTCACCATCGTACATTTCGGCTACCATATCTACCCCATCAGCCGCCAGAGCAATATCATAGGTATCGGTGGCCGAGCACATGGCAAAGAGAAAACCGCCGCCGGTCACAAACTCCCGGATCTTTTTACCACCCCCAGCTTCATGAGCGATACCTTGCCAAAACCATGCCGGCGGGCCACATCTTCATACTCCATTTGCTGCTGGCGGTACCAGGGCTCGTTGCGGTAAATGGCATAAAACTTGCCAAACTGGCCGGTAAAATCCTCGTGGTGCAGGTGCAGCCAGTCGTACTTGGGCAACTGGTCGGTCAGCAGCTCATCATCAAACACAATATCGTAGGGAATCTCAGCATAGGTAAGCACCAGGGTTACGGCATCATCCCAGGGCTGCTTGCTCTTGGGCGAGTATACAGCAATTTTGGGCGCTTTCTCCAGCTTCATGGCATCCTGGTTGGTGGCAGGGCTGGCAATTTCATTGAGGATCTGCCGGCCGCTGGCATCGGAGATCACCTCATAGCTTACGCCCCGGATCACCAGCTCGTTTTCCACCTTCTGGCTCCAGCGGGCCATAAAGCTGCCCCCCCGGTAGTTGAGCAGCCACTCCAGCTCCTGCCCCTGGTCCAGCACCCAATAGGCAATGCCATAGGCCTTCAGGTGATTGGTCTGCTTGGCATCCATGGGGATAAACAGATAATTGGCCCGGGCCCCGGCAGCCAGGAACAAAAAAATAAGGAGGAGGAAGAGATTACGCATGATCATGACCGATTATACCCCTTTTAACGGACTTTATGGAAAACTTATACAAAGTAATGACTGAAGTTGTTAATTTAAAGTTCCGAAAAAAGGATTCAGCCAGCACCACCGCCGCAAGGGTGCTACCTGCAGCGGCAAGGGGCAGCTAACAGGAGCTGTGCTACTCAACCAGCAATACAGTGGATTTAAAAGAAAATATAAGTGAAGGACTTCGGTCCATACGGGCCAACCTACTTCGCAGCGTGCTTACGGCTGCAATTGTGGCCATTGGCATCACCGCTCTGGTGGGGATCCTGACGGCCATAGACGGCATGCAGGCCTCCATTACCAACAACTTTGCATCGCTGGGGGCTAACTCCTTTAAGATTGAAAGCAAAGATGCCGGCAATCAGCGCAGAATGCAGGGCCGGCAGGAGAAGACCTATCCCGAGATCACCTTCTTTGAGGCAAAGCGCTTTAAGGATTACTTTTCAGTCCCTGCCGATATCTCCATCAGCACCATGATCACCTTTGGTGCGGAGCTCAAGTACGGATCCAAAAAAACCAACCCCAACATGGTGGTGCTGGGCGGCGATGAGAATTTTCTGGCACAATCGGGCTATACCCTGGCCGAAGGGCGTAATTTCACCCCTAACGACATTCAGCTGGGCACCAACCTGGTGATCATAGGCCCCACCATTCGGCAAGCGCTTTTTGAGCGCAACGAGGAGGCTGTAGGGGCCGATATCATGCTGCTGAACAACCGCTTTAAGATCATTGGGGTGATGGATGAGGCCGGCTCCATGGGCGGCAACAGCGGCTCCAGCCGGGCGGCCATCATTCCCGTAACCGGCGCCAGCCGCTTTGCCACCAACCAGGCCCTGGCCTATACGGTAGAAGTAAGTATCCCCAACCCCCAGGAAATGGACAATGCCATGGGCGAAGCCACCGGCCTGATGCGCGCCATTCGCCAGGATGCCCTGGGGCAGCCCGATTCCTTTGAGCTGAGCCGCAACATTTCGGCGGCCGAAGAGCTGGCCAGCATCTCCGGCAAAATGCGCATTGGCGGCTTTGTGATTGGCATTATTACCCTGCTGGGTGCCTCCATTGGCCTGATGAACATTATGCTGGTGTCGGTAACCGAGCGCACGCGCGAAATTGGGGTGCGCAAAGCCCTGGGCGCCACCCCTCAGAAAATCAGGCTGCAGTTCCTTATAGAAGCTACCGTAATTTGCCTGCTGGGCGGTATTGCCGGCATTGTGTTTGGCATCCTGATCGGCAACCTGGTGTCTTCTCTGGTAGGCGAAGGGGGCTTTCTGATCCCCTGGCTCTGGATCATGGCCGGCGTAAGCATCTGCATTCTTGTAGGCCTGGGCTCGGGCTATTATCCCGCCCGCAAGGCTTCTCGCTTAGATCCGGTAGAATCCTTGCGTTTTGAATAAAACTATCGCAAATTAGATGCATCTTGTGCTCTATTGCGTTATATAGTAATTGGGCCACACCAATTAGATGCTGCAGCGGGCTACCATATTCCTTATCCTGATTCTGAGCCAGGGGGCGTTTGCCCTTGCTCAGCAGCAAGAGCTTGTGCTTACCGGTGTGTACAATGGCCGCAACCTCTACGTACAAAACCCCTTATCCGGCAACCTGAAGGACTACTGCACCCGGGAGGTGTGGGTAAACGGCGAGCTTATCTTCCAGAATCCCCGCTCCAGCGCCTATACCATTAATCTCTCCCACCTGAGCACCAAAGCGCCGGTAGAGATCAAGATCCGCTACAGCGAGGGCTGCATGCCCAAGGTGATCAACCCCCAGGTGGTACGGGAACTGGCCAGCTTTAAGTACCTGGCCGTGCATGCCGATAGTGCCCACGTTAGCTGGACTACCAATAACCAGCAAAAAGGCGGAAAATTCTTTCTTGAGCACTGGATCAACGAGCAGTGGACCCCTATTGCCACCCTCTCGGCCGAAGAAGGGCAGGCCCGCTACCAGGCCCGTGTTAATCATTATTCCGGCCTTAATCGCTACCGCATTAAGTTTTTGCAGGATGATGGAGAAATGTATTACAGCAATGTGATTGACCACAGCGCACAGATAGCGCCGGTTACCTTCTCCCCTACCCGGGTTTCAGACAAGATCTTTCTGAGCCGGGATACCGACTACGAGATTACCGATACCGGCGGCAAACCCCTGCTCAAGGGCAGCGGCAATGAGATCTTTGTGGGCAATCTGGCCAGCGGGGTCTATTACCTGAAGATCAACAACCGCACCGAGAAGTTCTTTAAGAAGTAAACTTCTGCCCATCTCAGCCGGCCGTGGCGCTGCATCCGCCCAGGCCAAATTCCCTTATCCTATTTCCAGCTCAAGTGCCAGGCCAGCCTCTGCTGCTGCTGCTGCAGGCTTGCCATCGGGCTGCAGGTAGTGGCAGCCGCAGCTCTCGGTGCGGGCCAGGGCTGCCCGGGTCACCAGCTGCGCCACCTGCACCAGGTTGCGCAATTCCAGCCAGGGAGGGGATAGCCGGCCCAGGGCCTGGGCCTCCTCTACCTCATGGGCCAGCTGTTCCAGCAGGCGCTGGCAGGCCAGCAGGCCGCTACGGGTACGCACAATGCCAGCATACTGCCACATGCCTTCCTGCAGTTGCTGCCGAAGCAGCCCGGCAAGGGCACTCTCGTGGGCTAGGGGAACAAAGCAGCTCTCAACCGGCCGCAGGGGGGCTGCTGGCACAGGCTGCGCCAGGGCATGTTGGGCAGCGCGGCGCCCCATGATCCAGCCCTCGGGCAGGGAGTTGCTGGCCAGCCGGTTGGCGCCATGCAACCCGGTGCAGGCACACTCGCCGCAGGCATAAAGGCCCGGCAGCGTGGTTTGACCATGCGCATTGGTGCTAATGCCGCCGCACATGTAATGGGCGGCCGGCACCACAGGCACCAGCTGTTCCTGCGGATCAATGCCCTGCTGCAGCAGGGTTTGGTAAATGGCCGGAAAGTGCTGCGAGAAATGCTCCTGTGACAGCCGCCGCATATCCAGAAAAAGGGAGTCGGCCCCGCTTTGCTGCATCTCCTGCTGCATGGCCTGGGCCACTATATCCCGCGGTGCCAGCGAACCCAGCGGATGGTAGCGGTGCATAAAGGGCTCTCCAGTAGGCAGCACCAGTTCTGCGCCTGCGCCCCGCACCGCTTCACTGATCAGAAAAACCGGCTGGCCCGGCTTGTAGAGGGTGGTTGGGTGAAACTGTACAAACTCCATATCGGCCAGCTGGGCCCCGGCCCGGTAGGCCATGGCCACCCCATCACCTGTGGCCATGGCAGGGTTGGTGCTGTACTGATACAGCTGGCCGGCGCCTCCGCTGGCCAGTACTGTGGCCCTGGCATAAAAGGTGCAGAGCAGATTATGCTCCACATCCAGCACCCGGGCGCCCATGCAGCGCTTTTGGCCGGAGCGGCTATCAATCATCAGATCAAGCGCCAGGTGATGTTCCAGCAGCCGAATGTGGGCATGCTGTTGCACCGCCTGCAGCAACTGCTGATGAATGTATTTGCCTGTCTGGTCCCGGGCATGCACAATCCGGTGGTGGCTGTGGCCACCCTCCAGACCAAGGGACAGCTTGCCCCCCGGCAGGGTATCAAAGGGTACTCCCAGCGCCAGCAGCTCACTGATGCAGCCGGGGGCTTCGGTTGCCAGCAGGGCCACTGCCTCGGGATTATTGAGTCCGCTGCCGGCGGCCAGGGTATCGGCCATATGGGCCTGCCGGCTATCGCTGCTGGCCAGTGCGGCGGCCAGTCCGCCCTGGGCAAGGTTGGTGTTGCAGGCGGCAGCCTCTGATTTGCACAGTACGGCCACCCTGCCCCCCTCAGCGGCCTTAAGGGCAAAGCTAAGACCGGCTATGCCACTGCCGATCACCAGAAAATCATAGGATTCCATAGGGGGGTATCAGGCAAAGTCCAGCATACGCCTAATGGGCAGATAGGCCTTGCGGCAGATCTCTTCGTCCAGCTCAATGCGGAAATCGGTTTCTGCCGGAGTGTCCAGGGCGCGCATGGCCGCCAGGGTGCGGTATACATCAATCTGCTTCATGTGCGGGCAGCGGATGCAGGGCACTACAAATTCTTTTTGGGGATAGAGGCCGCGCAGGGTAGCACCCAGATCACATTCCGAGGCCAGAATAAACTGCTGCGCCTGGCTTTCGCCTACATACTTGATGATATCGGTGGTGCTGCCCAGTATGCCCCCGCTGCGGCTCAGGGTACGCATGATCACCTCATCGGGCACCTCCCAGTGCACCAGCAGCTCGGCTTCGGGGTACATCATCTGCAGGCCCATGATCTGGTTGGGGGTAAACTGCTCATGCACCTCACAGCTTCCCTGCCAGAGAATCAGGTCCTTGCCGGTTTCGGCCTTGATGCGGGTTTGGAGGTTACGGCCCATGTACAGGTCGGGCAGAAAAATGAGCTGATCGCCCGGCATGGCTTTGGCAATTGCCAGCGCGTTGCGGGAAGTGCAGCAGATATCGGCTTCGGCCTTGGTTTCGGCATAGGTGTTTACATAGGCCACCACGGGCACACCCGGATATTTTTTCTTCAGAAAGCGCACATCCTCTCCAGAGATGCTTACGGCCAGGGAGCAGCCGGCCTTCATACTGGGCAATAGCACCGTTGCCGCCGGGCTGAGCACTTTGGCGGTTTCGGCCATGAATTTCACCCCGCAGAAGACAATGGCCCGGGCCCTGGTCTGGCTGGCGGCCACACTCAGGCCAAGCGAATCGCCCACAAAATCGGCTATGCCGCCATCGGCATCGGTTACCTGCAGCTCGGCCGGCATATAATAATGCGAGAGCACCACGGCCCCTTTCTGGCGCTTGAGCTCCCGGATCTCGTCAATGGCTTGCTGCAGTTTTGGGTTGGATAGCACGTGCTCGTCGGCCCCCATCTGACGCAGCTGGTGGGCAAATCTGGTAGATGTTGTACTGATCATGGCAGAAAAAAGAGTAGCGTTGCGGAGAGAGCGTGGGTAGAGAAGGCTTAGGAATTAACCGCCAGGTTGGTAAGAAAGGCATGGCCTGCTTCCACCTCATGGGTCAGGTCGTGTATGGTCCTTTTGTTAAATACTCTGGCCAGACCATCCCGGTATACTTTAAAATCTTCGTGCAGGGGGCAGGGATGGGCATCGGAGCATTGTTTCATGCCCAGGCCGCAGCGTTTAAACGCCTCTCCCCCATCAATCACCCGAACCACATCCATCAGGGTGATGGTGCTGGCGGGCCGGTCCAGATAAAAGCCCCCATGCGGACCCTTTACGGAGGCGATGATCCCCTTGCGTACCAGGTCCTGCAGAATTTTGCCAATAAAGTGCAGGGGCAGCTCCAGCTCAGACGCCACCTCTTTTATGCCTACTTTATTCGTTTCCGAGCTGTGGATGGCAATGTACATGAGCGATCGAATCGCGTATTCGGAGGTCTTGGTCAGCATTCCGTGTGCTTGTTTTTTTAAAAGATCAGGCATGGCATAGGTGCTGGCGCCCGATGAAGGGCAAGTTAGTATAAAATTGAAAGCATACGGCTGAGATTTATCAACCTAAAACATGACTTTATACCACAATGGGACCCTGCCACTGCTAAAAGATACGCATAAAGCCGTATTTTAGACCACTTATTATCAGCTTAGCCAGAAATGTGGCGTAAAATCATCTTCTGGCAGCGGCCCATGCTCGGCCAGCAGCTCGCCGATCTGCTGCAGCTGCAGCGGACTGGCCCGTTCTTCCAGGTAGGGGAAAAGCTGGCGTTCCTCAAAGCGTATGTGGGCATTGAGCATTTCCTGCAGGTCGTTGAGCGGCTCCTGGCCATCCGGCAGCTGTTGCTCCAGTTCCTCAAACATCTGGCGCAGCTGGGCATGCTCACTTTCAAATTGCAGGCGCAGGCGGTCCTGGGGCAGCAGCATGGGCTGCAGAATTTCTTCTTCCTTGCGAAAATGCTCCCGCAGGTGTAGCTGCCAGTAATACACCGCATAGTCGCGCATCACCTGCAGGGATACCCCCTTGCTCAGGCCCTGCTTGATCTTCCAGCAAAAGAGCAGCCCAAAATGATGTTCTCTGGAGAGGGGTACCAGGTTTGGATCTCGTTTCATAGGGGTAGTGTAAAGGCCTTCCGCCAGCAGATACCCCCTGGGCTGCTGCCGGCAGAAGGCTACTTGCTTATACTTCTTTTAAGAGCTCCTCTTCCAGCATAAGCGCCTTGGGAAAGAGAATGTTGTTTTCCAGGTGGATGTGCTGGTGCAAATCAGCCTCAAAGTCCTGCAGCGCCTGGAAGGCCAGACGGTAGGTAGTGCAGGCATCGGCCGGCAGGGTATAATTGTCGGTGATTTCCCGGATTTTTTCCAGGCCTTCGCCGGCCGACTCGTGCTCCTGCTCCATCATGCGGATGGGGTTTCGCACCGTGCCGAATGGGGGTAATTCCATCACGCGCTCCTGCTTTTTTATCTGGCAGATGCGGCGCACATAGGGGAAAAGCACTTTTCTTCCTTTGCCATATGCTCTTCCAGCTCGGCGGCTATGCCGGCAAAAATGGTTGCCACCTGCAGCAGCTCGGGGTGGCGGCCGCCATGTACCCGGGCGATCTTGGTGGTGTACTCATAGATGGCCGGCAGGGCGTGGCGAACAAAGCTGTGGTGGGTATTTTCGATGAAATCAGCCAGAAAGTCCAGCTCCCAGCTATCGTAATTCAGTCCCCTATTGGCGGAGGTATCCGACAGGGCATTCAGCTCCTGCTCCAGCGCTGCCTTGCTGATCCCCTTATCGGCACATACTTTATCCAGGGTCTTTTTGCCGCCGCAGCAGAAGTCAATTCCGTAGCGCTTGAACACCTGCGCCCGGCGGTAATCTTTGGCCACCAGCTCGCCAATGGTGGGGCTCTCCTCGCTGGCCAGTTTGCTGATGTGCACCTCCCATACTTCGGGGCCTTCTTCCAGATAGGTCCAGGTAAAGATGGGGCCGCGCTCGCCCAGCAACTGGTAGTAGAGGGGCTTGGGGTCGTGGTCGTTATGGATGATAAAGCCTTCGCCGCCCTGCAGGCTGTCGAATTTCTGGAAAATGGTGGGGTGCTTTAAGCGAGGCTCAATCTGGGTTACATCTAGTACATTTAAGGTATCTGCAGTTGCCATAGCAATGGGATATGGGTGAATGATAGAGCAAAGATAAATGATTAAAAGATATAAAGGTCTTTTTATATACATTATTTTTCTTTTACCTTCGCTTTTGTCCAAACCTGAGAAAAGTCATGGTTCGGCAGCGGTCATTGGCCGATCTTCCAGTCTGCTTACGTCTTTCAACCACAGCTATTTTTATGAAAAAAACCAAAATCCCCAAGCCAAAAGGCCTGCGCATTGGCCGCTATTTCACTAAAGACCAGCCCGATCCCTACAGCCATTTCTCCTTTACCCGCCGCAGCTCTACCATCCGCAACCCGGCCGGCGACACCGTTTTTGACATGCAGGGGGTAGAGGTGCCCGAGGCCTGGTCGCAGATTGCTACCGATATTCTGGCCCAAAAATATTTTCGAAAAACAGGGGTACCCCAGCCCGATGGCAGCCTGGGCAGCGAAAGCTCTGCCCGGCAGGTGGTGCACCGCCTGGCCCATTGCTGGCGCAGCTGGGGCGAGCGCTGGGGATACTTTGCCAGTCCGGATGATGCCCAAGCGTTTTATGACGAGCTGGTGTACATGCTGCTGGGCCAGTACGCCGCTCCCAACTCTCCGCAGTGGTTCAATACCGGCCTGTACGAGAGCTACGGCATTGATAGCCCGGCACAGGGACATTACTATATAGAGCCCGTTACCGGCGCCCTGCGGGAGAGCCACTCGGCCTACCAGCGCCCACAGCCCCATGCCTGCTTTATCCTGTCCGTAAAAGACGATCTGGTAGCCGATGGGGGTATTATGGACCTGCTGGTGCGCGAGGCCAAGGTCTTTAAATATGGCAGTGGCGCGGGCACTAACTATTCTGATATCCGCGGGGCCAATGAAAAACTAAGCGGGGGCGGCTTCTCCTCCGGCCTGATGTCCTTTCTGAAGGTGGGCGATCGGGCTGCCGGGGCCATTAAGAGTGGAGGCACCACCCGGCGAGCAGCCAAAATGGTGGTGGTGGATATGGACCATCCCGAAATTGAAGAATTCATCAACTGGAAAGTAGAGGAAGAGAAAAAAGTAGCGGCCCTGATTGCCGCCGGCTACTCCTCCGACTACGAGGGCGAGGCCTACCGCACCGTTTCGGGCCAGAATGCCAACAACTCGGTACGGATTCCCAATGCCTTTTTTGAGGCGCTGCAGCAGGGGGGTACCTGGCCCCTTACTGCCCGGAGTACCGGCAAGGTACTGAAAGAAGTGCCTGCCAGCATGCTCTGGAAGCAGCTTACCGAGGCTGCCTGGAACTGCGCCGATCCGGGTGTGCAATTCAGCTCAACCATAAACGAATGGCACACCTGCCCGGCCGAAGGGCCCATTCGGGCCTCAAACCCCTGCTCAGAATATCTTTTCCTGGACAATACGGCCTGCAACCTGGCCTCGCTTAACCTGCGCAAATTTTACCGGGAAGAAGAAGGTCGGTTTGATGTAGCCGCCTTTGAACATGCCTGCCGGCTCTGGACGCTGGTGCTGGAAATTTCGGTACTGATGGCGCAATTCCCCTCCAAGGAGGTAGCGCAGCGCTCCTACGAGTACCGCACCATTGGCCTGGGCTATGCCAACCTGGGCGCCCTGCTGATGGTGGCCGGCCTGCCCTATGATAGTCCGCAAGCCCGGGCCATGGCCGCCGGCATTACCGCTTTGATGACAGGTACGGCCTATGCCAGCTCGGCCGAACTGGCGCAGCAGCTGGGGCCCTTCCAGAAGTTTGCCGAAAACCGGGAGGCCATGCTGCAGGTTATGAAGCATCACCGGGCTGCCGCCTGGGGCCATACAGAAGCGGTAAAAGCCCTCAGCATTGCACCCCAGCTGCTCAACCCAGCCCATTGCCCCGATTACCTGCTGCAGGCTGCCCG
>NZ_AODQ01000041.1 GCF_000348925.1 Cesiribacter andamanensis AMV16
AGTGATCTAAGGGAGGGCATCCGCGCAAAATCAACAGGTAAACGCAAAGGTACAGTCTTTTACAACTAGAAAATGCGCAAGGCTGCTAATAAATCTATACAATCTGAGCACTAGCGGGTTATAGAAAGGATGGCGAGCATCTTAGCAGATTTCTGGAACCTGGTTTTTCCGCGCACCTGCCTGGGCTGCCGGGAGCGCATTTTGCTGGAGGGCGAGCAAAACCTCTGCACCTACTGCCGCTCCCGCCTGCCGCAGACGGACCACCACCTCTTCCCTTCCGCCAATGCGCTGTATGATAAGCTGGCAGCCTTTGTACCCCTGCGGGCGGGCATGGCCTACCTGCTCTTTACCAAAAGCGGCCGGGCCCAGCAGCTGCTGCATAGCATCAAATACCGCAACCTGCCCGAGCTGGCCGAAGAACTGGGCAGCTGGCATGGCGGCCTGCTGGCCGAAGTAGCCTACCAGCAGCGCCTGGATGCCCTGGTGCCGGTGCCCCTGCATGAAAAGCGGCTGCGGCAGCGGGGCTATAACCAGAGCCACCACATTGCCCTGGGCCTGGGCAGGGTGCTGGGCCTGCCCGTATGGCAGGGGGTGGTAGAGCGGCACCTGCCCAGCAGCACCCAAACCCGCAAAAGCCGGTTGCAGCGCTGGCAAAATGTAGAGGAGATCTTTCGGGTAGTGGCGCCCGAAACGGTACAGGGCTGCCGGCTGGCGCTGGTCGATGACATTATCACCACCGGTGCTACCACCGCGGCCTGTGGCATGGCCCTGCTGGAGGCCGGCTGCGCCGAGCTGGACTGCCTGGCACTGGCTACGGCCCAGTAGGGCTCCTTCCGGGCGCTTATCCAGGCTAGGGAGGCACTGCCTTAGGCTGGTTTATGCATGCTGTTTGGATTCATAGATGGGCAGCATTATCCAGTATACTGAGGTCCGAGCAGCATGCTCGAACCAGCGAAACCCATTATGCCCGTTAAATGGCAGAAAAGTGCAGGCACAAAAAAAGCTCCTGCCGCAGGGGCAGGAGCTTCTCTATTATTTATCCTGATGGAGCTTAGTAGTTGGTACCGGCAGAGATCATGGCGCAGCGGAAACCAATGGTAGCCGTGGCAGAATCCTCTTCCAGGTAGCGGCGGGTGCCAGGCGACAGCCAGTAGGCAATGTCTTTCCAGGAACCGCCTTTGTATACACGGGCGCGGTCATTCACCATGGAGTTCTCCTGATCGTAGTTGCTCTCCTCGTCCAGCCAGCCATCGCGGCGCACGGGGTTCAGGTCATCAAACTCGCGGAAGGAAAGCGGACGGTACACGTCCTGTACCCACTCGTTTACGTTACCGGCCATGTTGTACAGACCAAAGTCGTTGGGCGGAAACTCGTAGATGTAGGCAGTGATCATGGCGCCGTCGTTCAGCTTACCGGCAATACCGGCATAGTCACCACGGCCTCTTTTGAAGTTGGCCAGGAAATAGCCCATCTGCTTGCCGTAGGGGTTCCGCAGGGCATGTCCGTCCCAGGGATACAGGCGCTTGTGGGTCTGGTTCTCATCCAGCCACTGGGTACCGATCAGGGCCTGAGCGGCATACTCCCACTCGGCTTCTGTTGGCAGGCGATAGTCGGGCAGTACTACGCCGGTCTCCAGCGGAATACGGCCGCCTGAGGTTTCAGGCACATCGTCCAGGCCATTATCTTCGGCCAGTTTCTGGTTTACCACGCGGGTTCTCCACTTGCAGTAATCATTGGCCTGTACCCAGGTAACGCCTACTACCGGGTGGTAGCGGAAGCCGGGGTAGCGCAGGTAATGCTCTACATAGGGGTCGTTGAAGGCAAGCTCGCGGGCCCATACAGTGGTATCAGGCAGAGCCGACTCGTAGAACTCACGGCTTGAGTCGAGCTTCACATAGAACAGGTACTCCAGCCAGTGAATGTTGGCTACCTCGGTCTCGTCCATGTAGAAGGACGCTACCGTAACGGTACGCTCAAGGTTATCTCTGGTGTTGAGGATGTCTTCTTCGTAGGAGCCAAGGGTGGTACGACCACCTTGGATGAATACCAGGTTGGGACCGGCTGGCTGACCGCGGAAGTCGTTAACGGCAAAGCCGCCGTCTTCGTTGTATTCCAATCCGGTAGCGGTACTGGACTGGCCGGGATTCACCGCATCGGGTCTTTTACCGCCTCCGCAGGAAGCAAGCAAAGCCAACCCGCACGCCAAAGCCGATAAGCCTTTTAGTTTGCTTACAATGTTGGTCATAACACACTTTTTTATTCTACACGCTGTTTAACGCAATTATCTAGGGGCCAGCAACACATCTACTGGCACAGGACAAAATTGAACGAATCTTCTTAATTTATTCATGCAGAAACGCAGAAATAACTCACTATGTAAGATTACGCTCGATTTACTCTATTTGCAGGCCGCTGGTACCAGCTGTTACACTGGTATTCAGGCTACTCCCTTAGCCAACGCAAATCCATACAGAAACGTATTTCTAAAATATCTAAAAAATAGCGCTTCTGCTCCATAAATGTAAGTTTTTTTCTGGCTGCTGCACGGCCATCTGCCAAAGCCCCTCTTATCTGCCCATATCCTGAAGCAGGTGCAGGGCTTCTTCTACCGTGCGTACCTCGTCTATGTGCAGAATTAGCCGCTTTTTGTGCTCCCGCAGGCGGCAGCGGCGCGGATGCATCTGTACATACTTCAAAATTTTACCAAAAGTTTCCGAGGTATAGTAGTCGGCGCGCTCCTGGGGTACAAAATAGCCTTTGAGTACGCCCGACTTCAGGTTTAGTTTCTCAAAGCCCAGCTGCTCGGCTGCCCAGCGCAGGCGCACGGTCTCAATAAGGTCCTGTACGCTCTCGGGCAGGGGGCCAAAGCGGTCGCGCACGCTTTCGGCAAATTTTTGCAGCTCCAGCTCATTTTTAATGTTATCCAGCTGGCTGTAAAGGTTCAGGCGTTCGCTGATGTTGCTCACATAGGCATCCGGGATGAGCAGCTCCAGGTCGGTTTCAATGCTGCAGTCCTGCACCACAGGTCCCTGAATGGCCTCGCTGAGCTCTTTGGCAAACAGATCGCGGAATTCGGTCTCTTTCAGCTCCTGTATGGCCTCGTCCAGAATCTTATGGTACATATCAAAGCCCAGATCAGAGATAAAGCCGCTTTGCTCGGCGCCCAGCAGGTTGCCCGCACCGCGGATGTCCAGATCCCGCATGGCTACCTTAAAGCCATCGCCCAGGTCGCTGAACTCTTCCAGGGTGCTCAGGCGCTTGCGGGCATCGGAGCTTAGCTGGGCTACCGGGGGGGTTAGCAGGTAGCAGTAGGCTTTTTTGTTGGAGCGGCCCACCCGGCCCCGCATCTGGTGCAGGTCCGAGAGGCCAAACATATGCGCCCTGTTGATGATGATGGTGTTGGCATTGGGGATGTCAAGGCCGCTTTCGATGATGTTGGTACTGATGAGCACATCAAACTCCCCCTCGATAAAGCCTACCATGATCTTCTCCAGCTTGGCGCCGTCCATCTGCCCATGGGCCACGGCAATGCGGGCATCGGGCACCATGCGCTTGATGAGGCTGCCTATGGCATCAATATCGGAGATGCGGTTGTGCACAAAAAACACCTGACCACCCCGCTTCAGCTCCTGGCTTACGGCATCGCGGATGATCTCATCATTAAAGGTATGCAGCTCGGTGGTTACGGGCTGGCGGTTGGGCGGCGGGGTGGCAATTACGCTCAGGTCCCGGGCGCCCATGAGGCTGAAATGCAGCGTACGGGGTATGGGGGTAGCCGTAAGGGTTAGCGCATCTACATTCACCCGCATCTCCTTGAGGCGTTCCTTGGTTTTTACGCCAAACTTCTGCTCCTCGTCAATCACCATCAGGCCCAGGTCTTTAAACACCACATCTTTGTTTACAATGCGGTGGGTGCCGATGAGGATATCGGTCTTGCCTTCCTTTACATTCTGCAGCGTTTGCTTCATGTCTTTGGCTGACTTGAAGCGGTTGATGTACTCTACCTTGACAGGAAAATTGGCCAGCCGCTCGCTAAAGGTGCGGTAGTGCTGCATGGCCAGAATGGTGGTGGGCACCAGCACAGCGGCCTGCTTGCCATCGGTTACGGCCTTAAAGGCGGCGCGGATGGCCACTTCGGTCTTGCCAAAGCCCACATCGCCGCACACCAGGCGGTCCATGGGGTGGGGCTGCTCCATATCGTCCTTTACATCGCTGGTGGCCCTGGCCTGGTCGGGGGTATCCTCATAAATAAAAGAGCTTTCCAGCTCGGCCTGCAGAAACCCATCGGGGCTATAGGCAAAGCCGGGGGCCCCCTTGCGCTTGGCGTAGAGGTTGATCAGGTCTTTGGCAATGTCCTGCACCTTTTTCTTCACCCGCTTTTTCTTGTTCTCCCAGTCCTGCGAGCCCAGCTTGCTGATCTGCGGAGGGGTTCCCTCCTTGCCGGTGTACTTGCTGATCTTGTGCAGGGAGTGGATGCTGACGTAGAGCAGGTCATCATCCCGATAAATGAGGCGCACGGCTTCCTGTTCCTTTCCGCCATTCTCTACCTTTTCCAGGCCGGCAAATTTGCCGATGCCATAGTCGACGTGGGTCACAAAATCGCCGGGCTGCAGGGTGCGCAGCTCTTTAAGGGTAAGGGCCTTGCTTTTGCTGAACTTGTTGCGGCCCCTGTACTGGTGGAAGCGGTCAAAAAGCTGGTGATCGGTATAGCAGACCAGGCGCAGGATGCGGTCGGTAAAGCCCTGCCGAAAGGCAATGTTGAGCGTCTGGAAGGTGAGGTAGGGGTTGGTCTCCTCAAAAATGGTGGTAAGCCGCTCCAGCTGCTTTTGCTGCTCGGCTACCAGAATGTTGGTAAGGCCCTCCTCGCTGTTCTTTTCCAGCTGCTGGGCCATGAGGGCAAAATCTTTGTTGAAGGAGGGCTGCGGCTCGGCTTCCCAGCTGTAGCTATGGTCGGCCTGCAGGTAAAAGCGGTTGCCGAACTCCACGCGGGTGAAGCGGGGCAGGCGCGCCTCAAAGGTTTCCCGGGTCTCAAAGAGGTGTTCGGGCTCCAGAATCACCTTGGTATTGCCGGTAGAGCGGATCACATCGGTAAAGCTGTGGCGGGCCTTATCAAAATAATCCTGCAGCACATCGCCTGTTTGCTGGTAATCTTTAAAGAAGATAATGGTATCCTCGGGCACAAACTCCAGCAGGCTCTGGCGCTCTTCCTGGATCAGCTTGGTCTGTACGTTGGGAATAATGCTGATGCTTTCGATGTGCTCGGTGCTGAGCTGGCTTACCGGATCAAAGGTACGGATGCTTTCTACCTCGTCGCCAAACAGCTCAATGCGGTAGGGCAGCTCATTGGCGTAGCTGTACACATCCACAATGCCCCCCCGTACGGCATACTGGCCGGCCTCGTACACAAAATCGGTAGGTTCAAAATCGTAGGTCTGCAACAGCTCGGTCATAAAGGGCACATCCAGCCGCTCGCCCTTGCGCACGCTAAAGGTGTTTTCCCGCAGAGAGCGGCGGTTGATCACCTTTTCGGTAAGCGCTTCGGGATAGGTGACCACCAGCTCGCCGCGCTCCACCTTCTGGTTGAGGCGGTTGAGCACTTCGGCCCGCAGCAGCACATTGGCATTTTCGGTCTCGTCGAAACTGTAGGGGCGCTTCCAGCTGCTGGGAAAGAGCAGCAGCTCCTGGCGGCCGGTGAGAAACTGAAGGTCGTTGAGAAAATACTGGGCCTCATCCCGATCGTGCATCACAAACAGACAGGTGCGCTGGTGCTGCTCCCAGAATACGGCTGCCAGCACGGCATCCAGGCTGCCCCGCAGGCCTTTTATCTGCAGACAGCTGGTACCGGGGGTGCTCAGGTGGCTAGCCAGGGTCTGTACCAGGCTGTCGTTTTTATATAAAATCTTAAAGTCGTTAACTAGCAAAGGATCTGCTTTTTACCTCTTCTATAATTCACAGGCCGCAAATTTAGTTTGAAAAAGTTTAGCAGGCGCAGCATCCTCCCTATTCCCTTGATAATTAGACAAGAAAATGTAACAGGCGGGCGCAACCAAAGGCTATTGTGCACAGTACAACCTAGTACAGGCACAGCACAGCAGACCACCGGCTTGGCAAGGGGCGCGTTTCCTCTTTTTTTAAATGCGCAGCACAGGTGCCTCTATACTTTTAATTGCTTTTGTATGCAGCCTTCGCACAACCGTAAGATAACCGACTCAGGCGCCCAGGCCACCCTGGAGAAAATAGAACGCCTCCACCCGCACAAGATGCTGCTGTACCTGGCCATTTTTGGCAGCTCGCTTATTTTCCTGTTCATGCTCATTGCCTTTACCGCCACCTACAACCACCCCATTATGCAGGAGGGGGGGCAGGCGCAGCTAACGGTTCCCAAAGCCTTTATCTTTAGCACGCTGGTGCTCATGCTCAGTTCCTACTACGTATCGCGCTTTCAGCGGGCCTTTGAGCAGGAAAACATGCGCAAGCTGCGCAACATGCTGGGCATTACGGTTATGCTGGGCTTTGTATTTACCATCAGCCAGTATTGGGGCTGGCACCAGCTGGAGCAGGCCGGCCATGGGCTAAGCGGCATCAGCAGCGGTGCCTACCTTTACATTATCTCGGGCCTGCACATTCTGCACCTGGTGGGGGCCATGTTTTTCATGACGCACCAGTTTATCCGCATCAGCGGCATCTCCTCAGACCCGGTAAAGACCCTGATAGCCGTTACCAACCCTTACCAGAAGCTGAAGCTGGAAATGCTCACCACCTACTGGCATTTTATGGACGGACTCTGGGTAGCCCTGTTCCTGTATTTTCTTTTCTGGTTCTAACTCACCATCTTTATGCGCCACGCGCTTTTTCTGGGCTTTTCCGTATTTTTTTATCCCTGATCTCCGGTACTACCATGTCGACCGACACACCCCCCCCTATTAAAATCCTACCAGTGGAATAACCGACTGCTGCTGATCTTTTCACCGCAGGAGGAGGCCGACCTCTACCGCCAGCAGCTGGCCGAACTAAAGGGACAGGAAACCGGCATGAAGGAGCGCCACCTGCTGGTGCTGCACATCTTTCCGGACCAGGTGCTGCTGCCCAACGGCATTGCGCTGGGCGAAGAGCAGGCCCAGAGCCTCCGAAACCATTTTATCATTCCGGCCAAAGAATCGGTTACCCTGCTCATTGGCAAAGACGGCACCGAAAAGCTGCGCAGCCGGGAGGTGCTCAGCAGCGAGCGCCTCTTCCTGACCCTGGATGCCATGCCCATGCGCCAGCAGGAAATGCAGCGCAAACCCATCGACTAAGCAACGGGCTGCCCCATTGGCCCTGTCTGGCATTGCTTTTTAGCAAAAAGCTGCCCAAGTTAGGGTAGCCGATGCACTCCCCCGGCCCCTTACCTGTGAATATACCCCCTGCCCGCTATTATTACTTCAACGACCGTATTGTTGATGCCCATGCCCCCCTGCTGCAGCTGCAGGACCTGGGGCTGTTCCGGGGCTATGCCGTTTTTGACTTCTTGCGCACCCAGGGGGGCAAGCCCCTATTAATGGAGCGATACCTGCAACGCTTCCGGCATTCGGCCGAGGCCATGCGCCTTACCCTGCACCTGCCAGATGCTACCCTTGCGGAGCTTATCCGGGAGCTGATCCGCAAAAACGGCTTTGCCGAAAGCGGGGTGCGTCTGCTGCTGAGCGGGGGCTACTCGCCCGATCTGTTCACACCCGCAGAGCCCAACCTGATCATCCGCATAGAACCCTATACCCCGGCCCCTCAAAGCAGCTATACGCAGGGCGCCAGGCTGGTAACCGACGAGTACCTGCGGGAGTGGCCCGCCGTAAAGCATACCAACTACATCAACGCCATCCGCAACCAGCCCCGGGTGCTGGCCGCCGGCGCTACTGAGGTGCTCTACCACTGGCAGGGGCAGCTAAGCGAGTGCAGCCGCAGCAACCTGTTTATCGCCAAAGGGGGTACCCTTATTACCCCCCCTTTGCAGCAGGTGCTGGCGGGGGTCACACGGGGGCAGGTGCTGCGGCTGGCCCGGGCAGCCGGTATTCCCGTAGAAGAACGGCCCCTGAAGCTGGAGGAGCTCTGGCAGGCCGATGAAGCCTTCATTACCGCCACCACCAAGCGGGTAATGCCCATTGTGCAAATAGACCATCACACCATAGGCGCCGGCACCCCCGGCCCCCTGAGCCGTCACCTGCTGGAGCTCTGGGAGCGGGAGGTAGAAGGGAAAATGTAGCAAAGGGCTCAAGGCCAGGCACATGGTAACCCTGCCTATGCCACAGCTTAAATGGATTAGGGATTTGATTCCTCTATTGATGTTGATAAATGGTACGAAAATCCCCCCTTGGCGAAGGCGGCACGCGTAGTGGGGTTGGGGAATTGGTCATCAACAGAGAATAGTTCCGCCTACATTTCATTATGATCATCAACCATGAAAAGAGGCGCTTATAATTCGAAGCCGTAAATCTATTCAATCCCCCTACCCCACTACGCGTGCCGGCTTCGCCAAGGGGATTCGTTACTTATAGAAACTTTTCAGGAGAGTACACCTATAATTCACATTAACTTGTAAGCATATTATAAAAACATCATGCAGATAGATCTCACCAATACGAACATCCTGGTAACCGGCGCCAGCCGGGGCATAGGCCGGGCCATTGCCCAAGCGCTGGCCAAAAGCGGCGCCCGGGTAGCCGTGCACTACAATTCAAACAGAGAGGAAGCCGAAGCCCTGGCCCGCCAGATAGGCGGCGGCAGCCAGGCCTTTGGCGCGGATCTGGGCACCGGACAGGGACCCCTGGAGCTTTGGAAAGCGGTAGAAGAAAGTTTTGGCTCGGTAGAGGTGCTGGTAAATAATGCGGGGGTAGCCATTAGCAGCGATATCCATAAAGACGATACCGAGTGGCTGCACGACTGGGGCCACACCATGATGGTAAACCTGAATGCCAGCGCCCTGCTCTGCAAAAAGGCCATTGCCCATTTTCAGCAACGAGGCGGTGGGCGCATCATCACCATCAGCAGCCGGGCAGCCTTCCGGGGCGATACAGCCGACTATATGGCCTATGCTGCCAGCAAGGGGGGGCTGGTGGCCCTTAGCCGCAGCATTGCCCGGGCCTTTGGCAAGCAGGGCATCAAGGCCTTTACGGTAGCCCCCGGCTTTACCCGCACCGACATGGCCCAGGATTTTATGGACCAGTACGGCGAGGCCTATGCCCTTAACGACATTGCCCTCAGCCAACTGACCGAACCGGCCGACATCGCCCCCACCATCGTATTCCTGGCCAGCGGCCTGGCCGACCACGCCACCGGCTGCACCATTGACATTAATGCGGGGAGTTATGTGCATTAGGGGGCATGGGGCAACCAACCACCCCGCCCTGCGGTGCCAAGAGAGCGGGGTGGTTGACACCTCATACCTCAAACCCCATACCTCATACCCCACACCCGATAATCCCCCCTTCCCCTTTTTAATCCGCCGCTTTGTTCGTTATTTTACATGGCTATGACAAAACGGTGGGTAATAAAGGAACGAGCTGATGCGCAGACGGCTGCCCGCTTGTCGGAGGAGATGAAGCTGAGCCCCGAGATCGCCAATCTGTTGGTGCAGCGGGGTATTACTACCTATGAGGAGGCCCTGAAATTTTTCCGCCCCTCGCTGGAAGATCTGCCCGACCCCTGGCTGATGAAGGACATGGACCTGGCCGTAGCCCGGCTGGAAAAGGCCATTGACCGGGGCGAAAAAATCCTGATTTACGGCGATTATGATGTGGACGGCACCACAGCCGTAGCGCTGGTCTATGGCTTTCTGCGGGAACATTATTCCAATCTGGACTTTTACATTCCCGATCGCTACAAAGAGGGATACGGCATTTCCGATGCGGGCATTACCCATGCCATCGAAGAAGGATTCGGGCTGATCATTAGTCTGGACTGCGGCATTAAAGCGCTGAAAACGGTGGCCCGCGCCAAAGCAGCCGGCGTGGATTTTATTATTTGCGATCACCACCTGCCCGGCGACGCACTCCCCCCTGCCCTGGCCGTGCTGGACCCCAAACGGGCCGACTGCCCCTACCCCTTTAAAGAGCTCAGCGGCTGCGGCATTGGCTTTAAGCTGCTGCAGGCCTTTTGCCTCAAAAATCACATCCCCCTAAAAACCCTCTACCAGTACCTGGATCTGGTGGCGGTAAGCATTGCGGCCGATATAGTACCCATCAAGAGCGAGAATCGCATACTGGCCTACTGGGGACTCAAGAAGCTGAACAAAAAACCGCTGCCCGGCCTGTTTGCTCTCATTGAGCAATCGAGCTTTCGCAAAGAGCTGGACATTACCAACATTGTCTTTGGCATTGGGCCGCGCATCAACGCCTCGGGCCGCATTGCCCATGCCAAAATGGCCGTAAACCTGCTGCTTTCCGAAGACTCGGGCGAGGCCGCCCGCATGGCCGAGGTCATTGACGATAAAAACTCCCTGCGCCGCAATTTCGATAGCTCCATTACCGAAGAGGCGCATAAAATGGTAGAGCAGGACCCCGACTTTAAAGATGCCAAAACCACCGTGCTCTTTAAAAAAGACTGGCACAAGGGGGTCATAGGTATTGTGGCCTCCCGCTGTGTAGACCGCTACTACCGCCCCACCATCATCCTCACCGAATCCAACAACAAGGCCACCGGCTCGGCCCGCTCGGTGCTGGGCTTTGATATTTACGAGGCCATTACCGAGTGCAGCGATCTGCTGCTGCAGTACGGCGGTCATATGTATGCCGCCGGCCTTACCATGGAGCTGGAAAATGTACCTGAGTTCCGGCGCCGCTTTGAGCAGGTAGTGGCCAGCCGCATCAGGCCCGAGCAGCTGGTGCCGCAGCTGGAGATTGATCAGGAACTGGACTTTTGCAGCATTACCCCCCAGTTTTATGAAGTGCTCAAGCAGCTGGCTCCCTTTGGTCCTGAAAACATGCAGCCCGTGTTCATGACCCGGCAGGTGCGCGCCACCGGCCGTCCCCGTGTGATGAAGAACAAGCACATCAAAGTGCAGCTGGTACAGGAGGGCTCCGAGCTTACCTTTGATGCGGTAGGGTTTGATATGGCCGATTATTTTGATTTTATTGGCAGCGGCATGCGCTTTGACATTGCTTATACCCTGGAAGAAAACACCTACTGGGGCGATGGTACCCTGGAGTTATATTTGCGGGATATTAAGTTTGAAGAAGAATAAAAGGCCGCTGCCGCTTTAGTTTTCCTGTATGATACTACGCGCCGAAAATCTGGTTAAGAAATACAAGAGCCGCACCGTGGTAAACCATGTGTCGGTACAGGTAGAGCAGGGCGAAATTGTGGGCTTGCTAGGCCCCAATGGCGCCGGCAAAACCACCTCCTTTTACATGATTGTGGGCCTGATCAAGCCCAACGAAGGCCGCATTTTTCTGGAAGATGAAGAGATCACCAGCCTGCCCATGTACCGCCGCGCCAAAAAGGGAATCGGCTACCTGGCACAGGAGGCCTCGGTATTCCGCAAGCTGAGCGTAGAGGAAAACATACTGGCTGTGCTGGAAATGACCACCCTTACCAAAGCCCAGCAGCGCGCCAAAATGGAAAGCCTGCTGGAAGAGTTCAGCCTTACGCATGTGCGCAAAAACCTGGGCATGGTGCTGAGCGGGGGTGAGCGCCGCCGCACCGAAATTGCCCGCGCCCTGGCCGTAGACCCCAAGTTTGTGCTGCTGGATGAGCCTTTTGCCGGTGTAGACCCCATTGCGGTAGAAGAAATTCAAACCATTGTAGCCCAGCTTAAGAACAAAAACATCGGCATCCTGATTACCGATCATAACGTAAACGAAACGCTGTCCATCACCGACCGGGCCTACCTGATGTTTGAGGGCCGTCTCTTAAAGGCCGGCACTGCCGAAGAGCTGGCCTCCGATCCGCAGGTGCGCAAGGTGTACCTGGGGCAGCATTTTGAGCTTCGCCGTAAAATCTGATTTTTTCCGCTGCCACCCTATGCTGGAGTTATTCAATAGCATTGTCACCTGGTTCATGAAAAAGCGCATCCAGGAGGTAGAGCACTTTATGCACCACCCCCATGAGGTGCAGCAGGAAGTGCTCAGAAACCTGCTGGAACGCGGCCGCAGCACCGAATGGGGCCGCCAATGGGGCTATGCCGATCTTAAGACCACCCGCGATTTCCAGGCCCGGGTACCCATCAGCACCTACGAGGAACTAAAGCCCTACATCGACCGCATGATGCGCGGCGAGCAGAACATTCTCTGGCCCAGCAGGATCGAGTGGTTTGCCAAAAGCAGCGGCACCACCAGCAGCCGCAGCAAATTCATTCCCGTATCGGAAGAGGCGCTGGAAGAATGCCACTACAAAGGGGGTAAGGACATGATCGCCATCTATGTCAATAACTACCCCGATACCAAGGTATTTACCGGTAAAAACCTGGCCATCGGCGGCAGCCACCAGGCCAATGATCAGGACAGCAACGGCGCTACCAAGTTTGGCGATGTATCGGCCATACTGATGCAGAACCTGCCTTTTTGGGCTCAGATGATGCGCTCGCCCAGCCTGGAAGTGGCCCTGATGAGCGAGTGGGACAAAAAGCTGGAGCGCATGGCCCGCGAAACTATGGAGGAGAATATCACCTCCCTCTCAGGGGTGCCTACCTGGACGCTGCTGCTGCTGGAGCGCATTCTGGAGATCACCGGCAAGCAGCACATGCACGAGGTGTGGCCCAACCTGGAGCTCTTCACCCACGGCGCCGTATCCTTTACCCCCTACGAGCAGCTGTTCAAAAAACTGATCCCCTCCTCCAGCATGCGCTACCAGGAGGTCTACAATGCCTCCGAGGGCTTCTTTGGTATTCAGGACCAGAAAAAAAGTAAGGAAATGCTGCTGATGCTGGATTATGGGGTCTACTACGAATTCATCGAAACCGGGGAGCTGGAGTCCGACAATCCCCGGGTGTTAACGCTGGAGCAGGTGGAGCTGGGCAAGAGCTATGCCCTTATCATCAGCACCAATGCCGGCCTGTGGCGCTACAACATAGGCGATACGGTCAAATTCACCTCCCTGAACCCCTACCGCATCATCATCAGCGGGCGCACCAAGCACTTTATCAATGCTTTTGGCGAAGAGGTGGTCATTGAAAATGCCGAGCAGGCCATAGCCGAAGCCTGCCGCCAGACCGGCGCCGAGATCGACAACTTTACGGCCGCCCCACGCTACTTTGGCGAAAAGAGCAAGGCCAGCCATGAGTGGATCATTGAGTTTGTGCACCCCCCGCAAGACCAGGAGCAGTTCAACAGGGTGCTGGACGATACCCTGCGCCAGATCAACTCCGACTACGACGCCAAGCGCTTTAAGGATATGGCCCTGCAGGCCCCCATCATTCACCTGGCGCCCAAAGGCACTTTTTACCGCTGGATGCAAAAGCGCGGCAAGCTGGGCGGGCAAAACAAGGTGCCCCGCCTGAGCAACAGCCGGGAGCATGTGGAGGATATTCTGGAGTTGTTGAAGGGGTAGAGGGCCAATGGACATAGGACATAGGACAATGGACGTTGGACCGGGCGGCGTACCGTAATAGCCCGCAATGGCTACTTTCCCCCCGGCTGGGCGCCCCCGGCTAGGCGCCCCCGGCTAGGCGCCCCTACGGATTGTGAGGGACATTCGTATAGCCGCTAGTCGGCGGGTTTTGTACCAGTGTTCTGGTCTTTAGCCAGCCCCTTTTTGGCTTTACGGTACCTGTTGAGGGCAAACAGCAGGGCAATGATAAAGGCAAGCAACAGGCGGGTGCTAAGCCGGGCCTCCTGCCAGTAGGTCCCAAAATCAACCGCCTCCCCCCTGAAATACTGAAGCACAGGCCTGTGAATACCCCCCATCAGCAGATTCAGCAGCACCAGCACCACAAGCAGGGTAAAAAAATAAACAGCTGCATCCTTTACACTAGCGTTTTCAGTTGTTTTCATTCCAAAAGGTAAAAAAAAGCCCCGTCTTTCTAAAAACGGGGCCGGGGGTTTATGTAAGCCGCATCAGACAATTTCAAAGTCCATTGTCCATTGTCCATTGTCCATTGTCCATTGTCTATAATCTATAGTCCATTGTCTATAGTCCATCGTCCAATATCCATCAGGCTTCTTTCCACTTAATGGTACAGCCAATGGCTTTGGTGGTGGTAGCTTTGGGTTTTTTGCCGCTCATCAGCTGGCTAATGGCTTCTTCTACGTACTTCTGGTCGGCAGCAGCGGCATCTTTATGGTTGTTGTCAATGGCGCCGATGTATTCTACCTTATAGCCTTTGGCTTCCTTGTTGAGGATGAAGACATGTGGCGTGCGGCTGGCGCCAAAGGCCCGTGCTACCGATCCGCTGGCATCCTGCAGGTAGGGGAAGGTAAAGCCTTTGTCTTTGGCCCGCTTCTGCATTTCTTCAAAGCTATCGCCGGCCTGCTGGCCGGGGTCATTGGGGTTAATGGCAATGACCGGGTAGCCTTTGGCCTCAAACTGTTTGTGAAGGGCAATGATGCGGTCTTCGTACAGCTTGGAATAGGGGCAGGTGTTGCAGGTAAAGATCACAATAGCGCCTTTGGCCTTGGCATAGCTGCTCAGGCTAACATCTTTGCCATCGACATTGCGCAGCGTAAAGTCGCTCACATAATCGCCAACCTCGTAGCCGGCAGGGGGGCTGGCCGCTGTGCCAATCAGCATCAGGGCGCCCATCAATAGGGTAAGCAGGTGTTTCATGGTAGGGGTTTGGTTATGGGGCTGCAGTATATTTATTTAAAAGTGCGGTCAGTTCCTGGGGTTCCATCTTTCCTTCTATCAGCCGGCGTTCTTTACCGGCCAGGATAAGAGTTGCCGGAATGGCACCCGACCACTGAGGATCTACTTTGTTGATAAAGGCATTCTGGTCGGTTTCGTCCAGCAGCAGCACAGTACTGCTAAGACCCCTCTTTTTCACAAAAGGTTTAACCCTGCTTTCCAGAATTTCCACATCGTCCAGGCTTACCAGGTACATTTTCAGGCCCCGGGCGGCATAGTCCTGCTGGGCCTTATCAAAGTAGGGTAGCTCCTCAATGCAGGGGCGGCACCAGGTGGCCCAGAAGTTAATGACCACTACTCCTTCCTGTGGCTCCTTCAGCAGTTGCTCCAGCTCGGCCATTTTGATCACCTTTACCTCCTGGGCCATGGCGGCAGGGGCAAAAGCAAAAAAGGCAAAAGCGGCTATGAGTAGAATTTTTTTCATGTTAAACGGACTGTTCCGGAAAGATAACGCAGGCCGGAGACAAAAAGTCCGAATGAGGGGTTAAAATTTGGTTAGAAATCTCCAAATCACCGGACTTCCCATCTGGAAAGTATACCGAACTGCCAGAAGAATTTGCTGATTTAATAAAAGCTGCTGCTCCCCTGCTCATGCCTATACGAGGCATCATGTCATACTTGTGGAGTCTGTCCAGGTATGAGATAGCTGTTAGTTGAGTGGGCAGGCTACTGTTTAATAATCCGGTGCATATAGGAGCTGCTACCGTTGCTCAGGCGAAGCAGATATAGGCCAGGAGCAAGGCTGCTTATATCAAGTGGTGGGCTCACTTCCTGTGCCTGTACTGTCTGCTGAAGCAAACAGCGACCGCTGGTACTGATTACTTCTACCCACCAGCTGCTACCCAGCTGGTGGGCGGCCCATTTTACCTGTACCGACTTGCGGGTTGGGTTAGGATAGAGGCTAATGCCTGCCATCACTACATCCTCCAGGCCGGTAGGGGGTTCCGTAGCGGGTGAATTCAGGGTGTTGTTCCAGATCTGTACGGGCTGGTGATAGCCGCTCCACCAGAGATCCAGATCTTGATCGCCATCGGTATCGATGAGGGCAGCAAATATACCCAGGAACAGATTGTCTAGCCGGTACGGTTCGTCAAAGGTGCCGCTTCCGTTGTTGAGCCAGATGCTGGTACCATCCAGTATACTAACCACCGCCAGGTCCAAGTCGCCATCGCCATCCACATCCCCCAGCGATACATTAAACATATAGTAGGTATCAAGCTGGAGATTAGTGGGCGAAAAGCTGCCAGCACCATCATTTCTAAACAGGAGAACAGCATCATTTTCTACGTCTGTAATAACAAGGTCCGGCTTACCGTCACCATCCACATCGCCCTGGGCTATGGAGAACAGTTCAGAAGCGGGAAGGGGTGAGCTTGTCTTATTGGGTGCTGAAAGCGTACCATTCTCCTGATTTATAAAGACAAAAAGCTGGCTATTGCCGATAGCAACTACATCCTGTTTCCCATCAGAATTAACATCTACTATCTGTAGATTTTCTATTGTACCATTGAATGTAACAGCAGGGCCTTCTGTAAATGTGCCACTGCCATTATTAAGCCAGGTTTGGAGCAGCGAAGGCTCCGTGTCCGAAATAAAAGTATACCGGCTAGAGACCGTGATAATATCCTGATCACCATCGCTATCCATATCACCAAAACGTACATAGAAAGCATCCTGAAAGCCATCGGGTCGCTCCAGGGTTATATGATGGGTAAAATTACCAGTCCCATCATTCAGAAACACATGCCCCAGATCCCTCACGTAGGTAGAGGTAACCAGGTCAGGGGAGCCATCGCCATTGATGTCGGCAACATCCAGACTTCTGCTAAAGCCCGATTCCTGATACAATCTATCTCCCGGCCCAAACTCCCCTTCCTGGTTGAGCCATACAGCTGTAGCGCCATCAGTGATCGCATCTATATCGCCATCCCCATCCAGATCGGCAAATACAGCATTTAGAGAAGCAGAGGGATATATAGGAAGTGTGCCCGAGTTCGTAAAGGTACCGGTCCCATTATTCCGATACGCTGTAGCTCCATCGTAAGCCGTTACAACTACATCCAGGGTACCATCGGTATTCAAATCAGCCAGCTGTACTTTATCGATTAAGCCGGGCACTGTACCCTCCAGGGCCTGAGGTTGAAAATTACCGGAACCATCATTTATGGCCAGAATGACCCCTCCATCTGTTTCCATAGAATTTTCAGTATTCAGCCCTCCAATGATCAGGTCCGGATAACCATCTCCTGTAAAATCGCCTACTTCAAAATTTTCGTCAGACCCATAACCAGTCGCAATACTACCCCCATCACTAAATGTTCCCTGGCCATTGTTGGTAAATAGGTGAAGCCCATCAGAGGTGAAGAGAATTAGGTCCTGATCTCCATCCAGGTCCACATCTGCTGCTCCAATGGTGGGATAGTACGAATTTGTAGTGCTTACATTAAGTGAGCTGCCGCTGGTAAAATTGGCAGCCCCATCGTTTAGCAGCACCTGAACACTCTCTTCATATCCCCAGCTCAAAAGGAGTAGATCCGGAGCATCATCGCCATTTACATCCGTTAGTAAAAGTTCACTGATGTCAGCATCCATTAGTACTCTAGGGGCAGAGAAAGAGGCATTGCCATTGTTCAGAAACGCCGATACACTTGAGTTACCGCTCTCATCATCTGCAGCCATCACCACATCCAAGTCACCATCCCCGTCCAGGTCGGCAATCCCTCCGGATGTTCCCATTACAGATGTGCCAAAGGCATGGGGGCTAAAGGTACCGTTGCCATCATTTTTGAACACAAAAGTTCCGTTGTCATAGCTGGTGCCGAGCAGATCAACATCGCCGTCACCATCCAGGTCGGCAGCAAGAATAGAATATGTAAAGCCAAATTCTTCCTGGCTCAACACCTGCCCTTTGGCAAAATTTCCCTGGCCATCATTTAAAAAAACCTGATGGAATGAATAGTAGCCAACCTGCACAAAATCGGTGTCGCCATCGCCGTCCAGATCGGCAAATACAAGGCGATCGATAGCCGGGTCACCTACATTCTGTCCTTTTACAAAGCCCAGTTCGCCTTCTGTAAGGCGGCTACTGCTTTGCTGAAGTGCCGGCTGTTTGGTTGAGCGTTTGTTCAGGAGTTGTCGGGCCTGCTCCAGCCTGTAGGGCTCCTTCCCCTGCAGGGGCTGCCGCCGGCCTTCTTTGGTTTGGGCTGGCGCAGTAAAGCTTATAAGGCCAAGGGCCGCGGCAATGGCCCAATGCTTTAGTTCGGTGGCAGACCCCATGCCCAGGCGCTTTTCCAGCCGGCGAAGACGCTTAACCCTGCGCCACTGGCTCTGGCTGGAAAGTTCAGAGAAGCTACCGTTCTGGAAGGCTTTAAGCAGGCGACAGGCCAGCTTGTGCTGCTTGTTTCGAATGTGCTGAAAAAGAGAAGGAGAAAGCGAGGCCATAAAAAAATTAGGATGGGTTTGCAGGGGTTTCCGGCTGCCGCCAAAATACCTCCTGAGGTGTAACAACTGCTAACGTATGGTAATTTTTGTTTGTATTCAAGATATTGGGCCGCAATTGGCCTGGCAGCACGCCTACATCATAGAGCTCCTCTACCGTAGCCGTGTACACCAGCTCCGCTACCTGTTTTCCGGTAGGCAGATGTACAATTGCTATACCACAGTGATTGGCCGATTTGGCAATGGGTGCTTCTGTAAACAGGGTACTGCCCGGGCGTAACCTGGAAAGACCTATAAACAGGTAATCGCCAAACTGCTCCATGCCCCGCACAAAGCCCCGGAACCTGGTAATCACTTCATAGCTTCCTTTCGCCTTGTCTACCTCTACCAGTTCTCCGGTGGCGGAAAGTAGGAGTAACAAACGTCCGTTAACTACACGGGGCGAATGGGGCACCGGCAGACGATCCAGAATTAGTTCACTGCTATCCACCCCCATTAAAATACCCCCCTTCAGCATATCAGTTCGCCAGCTTTGGGGGCTGTCGCCGCTGCCCAGCGCTGTTACGTAGGCAGGTTTGCCGTTGGCAAGTGCCAGGCCATTGAGGTGGCAGCGGTCTTCGGGCTTTAGCGCACTTATAAAAGGGGGCTTCCAAACAGGCCTGAAGCTGTAGTCCTCATCAATAACTGACAGACAACTAAAGGCTGTATTTACAGCAAGAAGCTTATCACCAACCCATTTCAGGTCGTGTATGTCTACCTCGCCCGTATAGTACGTGGCCCTGGGAATGTAGAGCGCATCGTAGGTATGGGGCTTATCAGGGTAATGAGGAGCAAGCCCAGAAGCGTTGGCTGTTACAATCACCTCCTGCCGGTTAGCTATGGCTAGCCGGTGGCCGGAAAGGGCCATACCCATCGGCTTATCGAAGGTTCGGGGTAGCTGTACCAGGCTATTGGCATCCTTTGCCGAAAAAATTATGACCTTACCACTTTGGTAGGTGCTGATTACCAGCGAACATTTTAAGCGCAGCAACAGCTCGGGCAGATTTGCAGAATAGGTATAACTGAAAGGTGCCGCAGGCTTTGCGATCGAATCGGGCATAAAAAAATAACAAAGGATGCCTTAAGATAAAAAAATTAACTAAAGATTGTCGCCTTTCTTGCTTTTTATGACCCATTGGGTCTACACACGTCTGCTACTCCCGCTGCTGGCGAATCAGGCGGGTGCGGTAGGCGTTAAAGATGCGGCTCTTGGAGACAAAGCCGGCATAGCGGCCGCCGTAGAGCACGGGCAGGTTCCAGGCGCCGGTTTTCTCAAACTTGTTCATCACCGATTCCATTTCATCATCCAGCTGCACATAGGCCGGTGGCTGGCGCATGATGGTCTCGATAATAACCGTCTGGCGCTTATCACTGTCAAACATGATCTCCCGGATATCATCCAGCGTAATGATGCCCTTGAGCACCCCCTTCTCATCTACTACCGGAAACAGGTTGCGCTTGCTGAGCTGTACCAGCCCTACCAGGTCCTGCACACTGGCCCTGGGGGAGATCTCCAGAAAGTCCGTTTCCACAATCTTCTCCAGGCTAATGAGGCGCAGCACCTGCTTGTCCTTATCATAGGGGATAAAATCGCCGCGCTCCACCAGGTTTTTGGTGTAAAAGGAGTAGCGCTGAAAGTAGGATGACACGCTGTAGGAAATGGCCGACACCAGCATAAGCGGCACAAAAAGGGTATAGCCGCCCGTAATTTCGGCAATGAGGAAGATGGCCGTAAGGGGGGCGTGCAAGATGCCGCTCATGAGCCCGCACATGCCCACCAGGGCAAAGTTGGCCACACTAACCTGCCCGGCCACCTGCACAAAATTAATGAAGCGGGCAAACACAAAGCCGGTAACGGCTCCCATAAAGAGCGAGGGCGCAAACACCCCGCCACTACCCCCTGCCCCAATGGTAAGGGCCGAGGCTACGGGCTTGATCAGCAGCACCCCCAGCATAAAGAGCAGCACCACATACACACTGTCCAGCTCGCCAAAGAAAAAGCTACGGCTCAGCAGCACCTCATCCTGGCCCGAGAGCATGGCAATAATGCTATCGTAGCCCTCGCCGTAAATGGGCGGAAAGATAAAAATGATAAGCCCCAGCCCAATGCCCCCCATCAGCGCCCGGGGCAGCGCTTCCTGTATGCGGCCTACCCAGCCCTCTACGGCCCACATGATGCGGTTAAAATAAAAAGCCGCCAGGCCGCACACAGCTCCCAGCAGCAAAAAGTAGGGGGTATCGGCCGCCTGAAAGGGATCTTCCAGCCGGAAGCTAAATAGCACCTCCTCGCCCAGCAGCACCAGCGCCACCAGCTGCCCGCTTACCGAGGCAATCAGCAGGGGGATAAAGGAAGCAATGGTTACATCCGACAGGATTACCTCTACGGCAAAGATCACCCCGGCTATGGGCGAGTTAAAGATGGCGGCAATGGCCCCGGCCGCCCCGCAGCCAATGAGCGAGGTGCGCTTTTTGTAGTTGAGGTGCATGAGCTGCCCCACATTGGAGCCAATGGCCGAGCCCGTTACCACAATGGGTCCCTCCAGCCCCACCGAGCCGCCAAAGCCTACCGTAAGGGCCGAGGTAAACATGCGGGAGTACATTTTGGTACGCCGGATCAGGCTGCTCTTTTTGGAGATGGTATAGAGAATATCGGTTACCCCATGGCCCAGCTTTTCTTTGAGCACATAGCGGGCCAGCAGCACCGTTAGCAAAATGCCAATCAGGGGATAGGTGATGTAGAGCAGGTTGGGAAAGCCAAAGTGAAAAAAACCGGTAAGCTGCTGCTGGATAAAATGCACGGCACTCTTGAGCGTAACGGCTGCCAGGCCGGAGAGCATGCCAATAAGCCCGCTGAGCAGCAGGACAAAGTTTTTGTTATTAATGTGCCGGATGCGCCAGACCAAAAAACGCGCCAGCAGGGTATTTACGCTCATTCCCAAGATAGTACCAATAGGGCGCAAGTTAGCGCCTGGCTACAGCTAAGCCAAGCCAAACAGGGGGAAAAGCAGCCCCGGACAGGATTAATCTTTCTGCTCCCTTGACAAGTATTTTGCAGTTTTCCTGCCAATTGCCGTACCTTTAGGCCCCATGCTCCACAAAGTAAAATCCTTCTACACCCGTTATAAGCAGTACATGCTGGTAGATGCCCTCATGTATGCGGTGATGGTTGTGCTGATTATCCTGCTATTTGTATTTTTTGGCTGAGCCCTGGGTGATTCCTAACGCACTTCTCGGCAAAGACCCCCTACTGAACGTCTGCTCGGGGAGCAGTACTTGCACAGCTGGCTTCCAGCACCCAGTTTGAGTGCGTCCTTGTATGCTTTCATTTCCTGCCCCAATTTTCTTTCTTCAGGCCTTGCCTGCCCGCACTGCGGTTATTGCCCCGGCCTGGACTCCAGGAGCTCTTTAAGCTTTTCCAGATCTTTGGTGGTAGCCCTGCGCATCATGCCGGCCATAAAGGGGGCAAGCAGCTTTGAGAACCCCCTTGGATACCCCCTGTTGCGCAAGCTCATGTGGGTTGTGGAGGCATCCAGGGCTGTCCAGGTATAGGTAGTTTCCATGGGAAAAGGGCCTTCGGCAGTTTGCATCACCAGGGTGTGGCCCGGTATCAGCTCGGTAATTTCATAGGTGTAAGCCATGCGGCGGCCCAGAAAATGGGCTACAAACGCCACCTGCGATCCTACAGCCAGGGGTTTGGCGGTCTTCCACTCCGCCGATTTAATGTTCATATACCAATCGGGGGCATGATCGGGATTGGCTGCATAGGCAGCCACCTGCTGAAGGGGCCGCCTGATGATGATACTTGTCTGTACGTCTACCATGGGGTTACTTTCTGCCGGCTATCCCTCTACTGCTTCGTTGTTACTGCCAATGCCCAGCTCACCCATGCTTTTTTTGGCATTGATGCCCATGGCCTTGAGCTTTTCGGCCCGGCCCAGCAGGTTGCCCTTGCCGGTGCTGAGCTTTTTCATGGCCTCCTCGTAGGCCTCCCGGCTCCTGTCCAGCATCCCCCCTACTTTTTCAAGCTCCTGCACAAAGCCAAAGAATTTATCGTAGAGCTTGCCGCTCTCTTCGGCAATCTGCAGGGCATTTTGGTTTTGTTTTTCGTACTTCCAGATGGAGGCGGTGGTGCGCAGGGTGGCCAGTAGGGTGGTGGGGCTTACAATTACCACCTTGCGCTCCCAGGCATAGCCAAAGAGATCATCGCCATCGGCACTCAGGGCCAGGCTGAAGCAGGCTTCGATGGGCAGAAAGAGCAGCACAAAATCGGGCGCATTGAGCTTGTGCAGGCGGTGGTAGTGCTTGTCCGACAGGCCTTTTACATGGCTGCGGATGCTGAGCACATGCTGGCGCAGGTACTGGCTGCGCTCGGCCTCCTCCAGGCAGCTGCAAAAACGCTCGTAGGCCACCAGCGATACCTTGGCATCAATGATGAGGTGGCGGCCTTCGGGCAGTTTTACAATCACATCGGGCCGCTGCTGCTGCCCCTCCTCACTGCGCAGGCCCAGCTCTTCTCCCTGCAGTAGGTATTCGCTGCCGCGCTGCAGTCCGCTGCTTTCCAGAATGCGCTCCAGCACCAACTCGCCCCAGTTGCCCTGCGTTTTATTATCACCCTTAAGGGCCTGGGTGAGGTTGCGGGCTTCTTCGCTCATCTGCAGGTTTAGTTTGGCCAGGCGCTCCAGCTCGCTTTTCATCAACTGGCTTTGCACGCTCTGCTGCTCCTGGTTATTCTCTACCCGCTTTTCAAAGGAGGCAATGCGCTCCTTAAGGGGGTCCAGGATCAGGCGCATGCGCTCGCTATTGCTTTCGGCCAGCTGCTCTCGCTGCTGGTTCAGCACCTTTTGCGCCAGGTTTTCAAACTGCTGGCGCAGCTGCTCCTGTAGCTGGCGCAGTTCCTCTTTTTGGGTGAGCAGCTTTTCCTGCAGGTGGCGGTTGGTGGTTTGGGCTTCTACCAGACTGCTGCGCAGATCGGCCTCGGCAAACTGCAGCTGCTCCCGCTCCTGCTGCAGGCGGTCCTGCTGCTGCTGCAGGCGCTGGTAGCGGTCTTGGGCCAGCTGCTGGCCCTGCCGGGCATCAAGCGCCTTCAGCTCCTGTTCTTTTGCCTTTTTGAACAGGTAGAGGCTGACCCCCATAAGGGACAGGCAGGCAGCAGAAAGCAGAAATAAGAATAATTGGGCAGTATCTGGCATAGGCTGCTGGGCAACGTTTTAGCTAAGATACTTGTATAAGGGCAGAATTTAAACGATTGGGTGCAAAAGAAACCTCCGGCTGGAATACCCCTTTGGAATGCACTTCCCCCCCTTTTATCAGAAGCGCGGCGGTTCCTCCGGAGAGGATTATTCGTACACTGGCCTGTTGCACAAAAAAAGCCTTCTGCATGGCTGCAGAAGGCTTTTACAGGAAAGGTCACTTTGCTTAGACCGCATTCAGATTGTAGAAGCGGTAGTGTACGTACAACTTGTTGGTCTTGAGGTAATCCAGGATAAAGCTGTAGAGCACATCGTAGGAGATCACTTCCACATCCACACCCGGATCGGAAGGGATGTTGATCTTGCGCAGCTTGTTGAAGTAGGTACGCCCTTTTTCTTCAATCTGCTCGTAGTTGAACTCCTTCTCTACCACAATGCTCAGCAGGCGGATAAAGATGCTGTTGCGGTAGTTGTGGCGCTTGTCCAGGTGGGTGGAATTGTACTGCTGCAGGGCTTCCATGCGCTTGCGTACTTCCTCGATGCGGCCCTCCCGCAGCAGGTACATGTACTGGATAATGAGGCGGGCAATATTGTAGGAAGAGAGCTCTTTGGGATAGTCGGGCATGGTGTCCACAAACTTCTCCAGGTTAAAGCCCCAGCGCAGCAGCTTGGAATCATTCACAAATACCAGGAAGGCGCGGTAGATCTTCCAGCGCATTTTGTCGATGTCGTTCAGCAGGCTGTAATTTTTGTTGGTGCGCACCTTGCGGTACAGCTCGCCGGCCTTTTTGTACTGCTGGCCCTTCATCATCAGTAGGAAGTAAAGCTCCATAAAGCGGAACCACTGGGCAGTGCCTACCTTAAAGTGCTTGTTGGTCTTCTGGGCATAGGCGCCACCCCCTTCGGCATCACGCAGGCAGTAGTAGGCCTTTAGCTTGGTAAGCACCACATCATTTTTGTTCAGGTCTATCTCAATGAGGCTATTGTCCTTTTTCAGGTACTTTTCCTCAATGGTATCGCAGAGCTTGATGTTTTCCTGGAAGTTCCAGCTCAGCTCATTGTAGAGGGTCTGCAGCTGAAATACGTAGCGGTCTATCTGCCGGCTCTTATAGGTTTGGGCTTCCCGCTGCAGATGGGCCACCGTTTCGGGAATCTGGTTCATCACCCGGTTTTGGGCGCTTACTGATTTGTTCACAAACACCAGAATGCTCTGATAGGCCGCTTCGGCTTCCTCCACCGAGCGCCGAAAGGCCCGGTAATACTCCAGCTCCTCGCAGGCTTCCTGATAGGGGGTTACCTTACCCTGGCGGGCATAGTCGTTGCGCAGCATCACCAGGGCATCGGTAAGCACATCCAGGCACTCAAACTGCTTGGCCTGCTTGATGAGCTGCGGCAGCAGCTGGGAGGCAATGTCATGGGCCCCCTCATTGATCAGGATCTTGCACTGGTGCAGCAGGTGACGGCACTCGTACTCACATTTGTTATAGAGGGTGTAGGTATTTTTATCGTAATCCAGAAAATACAAATGGTTGAGCAGCTTAAGCTTTAGCTTGGCCTTTGCATTGCGGTAGTTGCGGTTGCCGGGATGCGAACGGAACATGGCCTTGGCGGCATCATCATCATTTTGAAAAAGTCCGTTTACGATACCGTCAAAAAGTTGGTTGTCTTTAGAAACTTCGCTTTTTCTAAAGTTAAGGTTTACCAGCTGAATGCTGCGTTGTCCCCTTTTTTTGGTGATCTCAATGAGCTTAAGCAGATCTTCCATACGAGCAGTGGTTTGAGATAGGGTGTGCGATCCTGATAGAGTACCTTTTTGTAGACAGACCGTTTAGGAGCATGTGTGCCCCTTGGCTGTACAGACAGCGCATGCCCAGGGTCTGAGGTAATTTACCAAAAAATCTTACATATAAGTAAAGAAATGGCCTTTACGAATCTTTTGCAAGAAATAACTTAAATTTTTATTGAAAAAATTTCACTATTAAGATATAAAGCACATATTTTTGAGCAATCAAGCCCCATCATCTGCTAAAATGGCCACAGCTATTATGTAAGAATTGGCCTAAATGATTCGCCTTCCTTCCCGGAACAAAAAATATTTTGGGCAGATAATGCAACTTGATTTCTCAAAATGGAGTTTAACAAGAATAGATTTTTTAAGCAAATAAACGGTATGGACAAGTTCAGAATTCACTACAAGTGTAACAAAACCCCTAAGGCCAATTCCGGACTAGAAGGCTTTACGGTAGACCGTACCTATACAGGCAGGTCCTTCAACGGCTTGTTTGAAGTGACGCCTCAATGGGGCAATGGCAAGCAGACCAAGCTGCTGAAGCGCCAGGAGTTTGAAGAATATTTTGAAGTGCTCCCCTTAGCCTTTCTGCAGCAAAGCGCCTAACCTGCCCGCGCATGCTAATCCAGCAGATAAAGGAAACCTGCCTGTACGTAACCGACCTTGAGCGAACACGGGAATTTTACGAAGGCATTCTGGAATTGCCTGTGATCGGGAAAGTAGATCACAGGCATATTTTTTTTAGGGCCGGCCGCTCGGTGCTGCTTTGCTTTATTGCCGAAGCCTCGCGCAAAAGCGGGCAGCTACCCCCCCATTGGGCCAAGGGCAAACAACACATAGCATTTGAAGTAGCAGCCCCGGACTACGAGGCCTGCAAAGCTAGGCTGGCCGGCCTGGGCATAGCCATTACCCATGAAGAGGAGTGGCCCAACGGGCTCAGGTCCTTTTACTTTGAAGATCCGGATGGGCATGTGCTGGAAGTGGTTCCTGCCGGACTCTGGGAAAAGCGCTAGCCCTACTCTCTACCCCCCTTACATGTGCTGAATCACCTGCCGCCTGAGCAGGCGAATGCTCCAGATAGCGCAGGGCTTTTCTGCTGCAGGCATTGGGCTAACGGGGGCGGTATATAAGAAGGCCTCTTTGCCCAGGGGCTGCACATTGGGCTCCAGGGGCTGGCCCTGCTCCCAACTGTACTGGTAGGCATCCAGCAGTTCCCGCTCCTGCTGCTCCAGCTCAGTAGACGGGGGGGCATCCAGCCGCAGGCAGCTTACGCGTATCTGCTGCTGGCTAAGGGAATCCTGCAGTGATTGGGACAACACGGGGCAACAGCCAGGGCTCTCCCCAGCCTGCCGCTGGAGCCGCTCGGCCAGGGCGTTGCCCTGCTGGCGCACGGCCTCGGTAATTTCGCCTTCTTTCAGGCGGCGGGGCTCCCTGCGGCGCTGTTCGGCCTCAAAGGTCTCCTTATCTAAACGACCCTGGCTGCCCGGGTCGCAGGCAGCCAGTATACAAAACACGAGTATCAGAATAGACTTACAACTGCTCATGGCTTTGGGCAACAGTGCTAATGTTTGCCGCAAAGATAAGGTATTTATAGGTGTTGGCGTAGGGGTCGCGGATACGGCCGGCCGATGCTTTGGTGAGCACCTCTTCTCCTTTGTTGTTTTTAAGGGGCAGCAGGCCAGTCCAGGTATGGCCTTCGTCTACCACCCGTTTGGCATCGGCCAGGGCAGAAGCTGATCCCACCAGGCTGCCAAAGGCCATGTTGCGCAACTCTTCTTCGCGGTAGCCCAGCGTTTGGGTAGTAACAGCATTTACCAGGCTGATCTTAAAGCTCTCGGCCAGCTCAAACATCAGGTTAGTGTTGTTAATGATGCTTTCCTTGGTTTTGCGGTCGGTCTGGGTGCGCTCCATTTCTTCCTGTGTGGCCTGCAGCTCTTCCATGTTCTGGCGCATTTCTTCTTCCTGTGCGCGCATCTGCTCGGTGAGCTGCTGGGATTCTTCCAGCAGGCGCTGGGTGCGCTCGTTGATCTTTACCGCCGAGAGGGTGGAGGCAATGCTTTCGGCAATCTTCTCTACAAACTCAATCTGGTGCGGCTCAAAGGTATCAAAGGAAGCAATTTCGATCAGGCCGTAAATCTCTTCGTTGATCTTCAGGGGTACAATAAGAATAGAGGTAGGATTGGCCTCGCCCAGGCCTGAGGTAATGCTGATGTAGTCATCGGGCACATCCGTCAGGTAAATGGTGGCTTTTTCTACCCAGGCCTGGCCGGTCAGGCCATCGCCGGGATACACCTTCTGCTCCAGGTATTTCTTTTTATCCCAGGCATAGCAGGCGGCCATTTCCAGGAAGGGGTCACCCTCGTTTTCGTCATTTACAATGTAGAGACCGCCCTGGTTGGCATCCATGTACTTCACCAGATTGCTCAGGATGGTATCACTCAGGTTGCCGATGTTGTCGTTTTGCTTGCGCAGGATCTCGCCAAACTTGGCCAGGCCTTCGGTGGCCCAGTTGCGGCGTTTGTCCTGCTCGGCTACGGCCTGCAGGTTGTTGCGCATGTCAATGAGCGAGTTGCCCAGCACATCTTCCCCACTCAGGGGCTCAAAGGAGGCTGCATAATTGCCCTTGCCAATATTTTCGGCAAAGCCCGAGGTAGATTTAAGACCCGACACCAGCGTTTCAAGCGCCAGGGCCATCTCGCCAATTTCGTCGTTGGAAAACTTGCGGCCGCCATCTTCGGGCAGAATGCCCCGGCTAAGCTTTAGCACAATCTCTTTCATGTATTTTACCGGCGTGGTAATGGTGCGGGCTATGATCAGGGCAATGATAATGCCCAGGATCACCACAATAAAGGCAATGGCCAGGGTAGCATTGCGCAGCCGGTCAAAAGACTCCATCTGGAGCAGGGTGGCTTCTTCCTTTTCGGTAGTTTTGGCCTGGATCAGGTTTTTGAGGTTGGCCTGCAGCTGGCCCATCTGGGGCAGAATCTGGCTGGAGAGCGACTCTTCGGCCATAAACTTGATCATGGAGTCCTCATAGTCCTCAAAGGTGCGCAGGTTGTCCATGATCTCGGTGCGCTGTACCTGAAAGATACCATCCAGCTGGGTTAGCACAGAGTCCAGCTCGGCCCGCTGCTTGGGGTTATCCCAGCGCTGGGCCACCTGCTGCAGCTGCTGCTTCAGTACGGGGTACTCAAACTGCTGAAGGCTATCGAGCCGTTGCTGGTCCTGCAGGTTACGGTACATGTACACCCAGTTGGTCACCAGCATTTTAGACTGGGTTACCAGGTGGTTGAGCTCGCTCAGCTGCCGTACCGAGGGGTCTATCACCTCGGAGTTTTCCCGGTTAATCTGGTCGCCCTGGCCTATGGTAACAATGCTGATGGTGGCACTGACCGCATAGATAACTATGAGGATGGAGAACCCCAAAAGCACTTTATTTCCTATGGTAAACCTAAATCGTTTCATGCGATGGAATAAGCTATAGATCGAGCTGGGAAAGTAATAAAATTATCGGCTAAAATTGGATTTTGCGAGCGGGCGGCCTGCAGACCAAAATGTAAGTAAATTCCACATCTTCAGTATTTTCAGGCCGGTTTGCACGAACTGCCTAGACTTCTGTATATACCTTGGCGGCAAACTTTACCAGCTCCTGGCTTATTTTAAGCTTGTGCAGCTCGGTAGAGGCCTGGTTTACCTCAAACTTCCAGCGGCCATCGGCCAGGATAAAGTTAATGGCGCTGCCCTGCTGGGCCAAACCCGCTTTTTCGCTGATGATGAGGGTAGGCTGGCTGGCCAGTTTGCTGCGGATGGCGGCCAGGTCTTTGCTGCGGTCCGTAGGGATAAACATCATGTGGCAGTCCTTAATTTCCTCTACCGTATTGTAGATTTTTATCTCAATGGGCTTGCCATTAACGGTTTTGGTGGCGGCCATTTCCTTAAGCGGTTCGGTAATGCCCGATTTGCCCAGCACCCCTATCACAAAACTGCCGGCAGGGGCCTCATCGGGCCATTTAATGTACTTTGTAAAGTTGTAGATAAAGACGGTATGAAACTTATAGTCCGTCCCCTGTGCCTGTACTGAGTGTTGCGCCCCCAAAAAAAGGGCTACCATCACCACAAAAAGCTTGCTTGCCTTTGCCATACCTGTGAGTTAATTACTGTACACCAAATGTAGGGGGTCTGGCTGCCGAAAACCGGTAGAAGTTCCCCCATAACCTTATGAAGTAATAAAATTGGGCTAGCTGCCAAAAATTGCACTGCCCCAAGATGGCCGCCAGCCGGACCGGTCCGGCGCGCAATGGGGCCCCCGGCACCGCCTGGCCCCAAGGCACCTTTTCCAAAATGTTTTCGGCAAGCCTCTGTTAAGCTGCGTACAATATGTTAATTTTGTGATGTAATTGCCCAAGGTATGCGAGATAAGTTAGAGGCCATCCGTCATCGGTTTGAAGAAGTAAGCCAGCTCATGATCCAGCCAGAATCCATGGCCGACATGACCAAATATGGCAAGCTGAGCAAGGAATATAAAGACCTGGAAAAAGTTGTAAAGAAGTACGATGAGTACCTGCAGGTAGTCAGCAACATTAAACAGGCCAAAGAGGTCCTCAACACCGAAAAAGATCCTGATTTCCGGGAAATGGCCAAGGCCGAACTGGAAGAGCTGGAGCCTAAGGAAGAAGCCCTGGAGGAGGAGCTTAAAAAGCTGCTCATTCCCAAAGACCCCAACGACGACAAAAACGCCATTTTGGAAGTGCGCGCCGGTACCGGCGGCGACGAGGCGGCCATTTTTGCCGGCGACCTCTTTAAAATGTACCAGCGCTTTATCGAAAAACAGGGCTGGAAGCTGGAGGTACTGGACCTTACCGAAGGCTCTGCCGGCGGCTATAAGGAGATCATCGCCACCGTAACCGGCACCGATGCGTACGGCATTCTCAAATACGAATCGGGCGTGCACCGCGTGCAGCGCGTACCCGCCACCGAAACCCAGGGCCGGGTGCACACCTCGGCCGCTACCGTGGCCGTGCTGCCCGAGGTAGATGAGGTGGAAGTGGAGATCAACATGAACGATGTGCGCAAGGACACCTTCTGCTCCAGCGGACCGGGCGGGCAGTCGGTAAACACCACCTACTCAGCCATACGCCTTACCCACATCCCCAGCGGCCTGGTGGTAAGCTGCCAGGACGAGAAATCGCAGATCAAGAACTTTGAAAAAGCCCTGAAGGTACTGCGCAGCCGCCTCTACGAGATTGAGCTCAACAAGCACAATGCCGAGATCAGCGCCCAGCGCAAGTCCATGGTGGGCAGCGGCGACCGCTCCGACAAGATTCGCACCTATAATTATCCGCAGAGCCGGGTAACTGATCACCGCATTGGCTATACGGTACACAACCTGCCCACCGTTATGGCAGGAGAGATCGATGATTTCATTGAGCAGCTCCGCATTGCCGAGCATGCCGAAAAGCTAAAAGAAGGATCGGAACGGGCGTGACGATAAAGCAGTGTGTATGTTGGTTGGCCCTGCTGCTGGCAGGGGCCCTGGCCTCCTGCATGCCTCAGGACGAGATTCTGCAAACCGAAGCCGTAGCCCTGCGCTTTAGTACCGATACCCTTTTTTTGATACCCTCTTTACTGCCGAGCGCAGCACTACCCGACGCCTGCGCATCTTTAACCCCTCGGATAAGGCCGTGGTGCTGGAGTCCCTGGCCCTGCAGGGGGGCAGTGCCTCGCCCTATACCCTTTTTGTGAATGGCCGGCCGGGCAAGGCCTTTGGCCCGCAGCGCCTGCTGGGGGGCGATAGCCTGCTGCTCCTGCTGGAAGTTACCCTGCCCCCTACTGCCGAACCCACCCCCTACCTGGCGGCCGATGCCCTGCTGGTAGTCAACAAGGGGCTGCAGCAGGAAGTGCCCATTATGGGCTGGGGACAGAATGCACGCAGCATCAGCAGCAGCACCCTCCCCTGCGCTACCTACTGGGATGCGGCCCTGCCCTACATCATTGAGCGCTCCATACTGGTGGATACGCTCTGCACCCTTACCATAGGGCCGGGCACCCGCCTCTACTTTAAGCCAGGCGCTTTTCTCTATGTAAAGGGTACGCTACTTGCCGAGGGCGAAGCTGCGGAAAATGAGCGCATCCTGTTCCGCAACCACCGCCAGGGGGGCGCCTATGATACCCAGCCGGGTCAGTGGGGGGGCATACTCTTTCTGGAAGGCAGCAAGGCCAACCGCCTGCGCTACTGCGATATCCGCAACGCCCAGGTAGGCGTGCGCCTGGGCACCCCCGACCCCGACGATACCCCCGATCTGGTACTGGAAAGCTGCCGGCTGGAAAATCATCTGGAGGCTGGCATTCTGGCCTACACCTCCGACCTGCTGGCCATCAACACCCTGGTAGCCAACTGCCTGGGCCCTGCCGTAGCCAACCTGGCCGGCGGCAACTACCGCTACCAGCACTGCACCTTTGCCAACCTGCGGGGTGGGCAGCGCAGCCTGCCTGCGGCACTCTTTTCCGACAATGTGGTGCTGGACAATGGCGAAATGCTGACCGCTCCCCTTCAGCTGCAGCTGCAGAATACCATTATCTGGGGCAACCTGGGCTCCGGAAATGAGTTTCTGGCAGACCGTGCTGGGCAGGCCCCCTTTAGCCTGCTGCTGGAGCATAACCTGATCCGCAGCAGCGATACCAGCCTGGAGCAAGGGGGTAACCTCATCAGCACTGCCCTCACCTATGTGCGCTTTCAGGACATCAGCCGCTACAATTACCGTCCCGATTCCCTTTCGCCGGCTGTTAATGCCGGCAAAGACCTGGGCATTTTGCTGGACCTGAGCGGCCAGGAGCGCGATGCGCAGCCCGATATTGGGGCGCTGGAGTACACCAAGGAATAAGCCCGGGCCCAAAACCAGAACAGGCGCAAAGGGGTTACCCACTTGGTAAAGGCTGCTCCCTCCTGCAGGCCAGGCAGGTTGCGGCTGCACAGCTTACTGCTTTTTCTCCCTTACCCCCTTGCCTTGCGTATGGTACATTTTTATCAGCAGGAACTTCAGCTACCCCCTTACCCGAGGGGCTACCACCTTATTACCCGCCAGGTAGAAGAAGCCTGCACCTTTCTGCCCAAAATTACTACCGGGCTTCTGCACGTATTTCTGCAGCACACCTCGGCCTCGCTTACCCTCAATGAAAACGCCGACCCCAGCGTACGGCGGGATTTTGCCAGCTATTTTGACCGGCTGGCGCCGGAAGGCGCCCCCTACCTTACCCATACCCAGGAGGGGACTGATGATATGCCTGCCCACCTGAAAACCGCCCTGCTGGATAGCGCCCTTACCCTGCCCATTAGCCGCGGACGCCTGGCCCTGGGCACCTGGCAGGGTATTTACCTGTGTGAACACCGCAACCAGGGAGGCCGCCGCCGGCTGCTGCTTACCGCCTGGGGCAGCAGTAGCTAACGCCAGCAGCCTACCTGCCCCTTGATTTCCCCCTGATTATCCTTTATAGAAACCCTTGCTGGTGTGGCCAACCAGCAGCGGCAGCTCAGGCAGCCCCAGCCCCCCTTCAGGCCGGCGAAAATTAACGGCGGCACCCAAAACAATTTTGCATTTTTTGGCTTTTGAAGTAAGGCAAGCCGCTGTTTGCTAAGCATCTAGCTGTGCCTGTGTACCCCTTTTTTTGTGAGGGTCACCCTATTTTTTACCTTCTAACTTTTGCACCAAAACAGTACAAAACCATGGCAGAAATTCGAGTAGAACCCAAAAAAAGACGACGCCTATATGGCCCTGGATCATTGGGATCATCATTTTACTGGGCCTGATCTGGCTTCTGGTAGATGCCTTTG
>NZ_AODQ01000042.1 GCF_000348925.1 Cesiribacter andamanensis AMV16
AGCTCAATACCAGTAAGATAGCTAAAAAGATGGATAGTACAGGTACCTCAAAATCAAAGCTCTCACCGCCTGTATTAATGTGTACGATCAGCAGATAGCCAATGGTGCCCAGGTAAAGCCCCAACACAAGCTGGTGACGCTTGGTACTGATCAGGCCAGGTAAAACCCTTGGCGTATAGTTGTTGCTGGCTACCGTCAGCACCACCATCACCATGGAAAAACTAAAGACCATCAGTGAAAACATGCCCCCTGTGAGGGAGGATAGCAGGCTGCGGGCCGTTTCGGGATTGCGGGTGATCAGGTATGGGATATGCTCGGTAAGGTCGTAGCTAAGTCCCCTGGCATCCAGGTACATACTAAACAACCCCAGCGCAAAAATGAGCAGGGCAATCAGTGTTGGAAAAAAGGCAATGCTGGAGGTGACTTTCAGATACAGGGTATAAAGCTGAAATCTTTCCAGTATCCAACGCATAAATCTGGGCATCTGGTGGTGCAGCTAAGGGCTTACATACCCTTTTTTAGTTTATCTGAATAGGCTTTTTTCAGCTTATCTACTTTTGGTTTTACCACAAACAGGCAATACGGCTGTTCCCGATTATCATTGAAATAATTTTGATGGTAGCGCTCTGCCGGGTAAAATACGGGCAGCGGACTTAACTCAGTCACTACAGGACTCTGCCACGCTCCGGAGGCATTGACAGCATCCATCACCTGCTGCGCTTCCTGTTTTTGTTGCTCAGTATGGTAATAGATTACCGAGCGGTACTGGGTGCCTACATCATTGCCCTGCCGGTTGAGTGTTGTGGGATCATGTGTGGCAAAAAAGGCCGCCAGCAGATCGGTATAGCTGATCACCTCCGGCCGGAAGCTGACCTGTACCACTTCGGCATGTCCGGTAGAACCACTGCAAACCTGCTGATAGCTTGGGTTCTCAACATGGCCGCCGGCATAGCCACTCACCACTTCGTCTACGCCTTCCAGCCGCTGAAGAACCGCTTCTACGCACCAAAAACAGCCTCCTCCCAATGTTGCTTTTTCCATACTTGTGTTTTTTATCTGTAGGGACCTCTGCCCTGCTTATACGTTACGTGTCCGTATCAAATAATTAATTAATTCGGCCTGTAGCTCTTTTTTAACAGATGCGGGTATTCCTTCTCAAACTTCCGGACTTTGGGCGCCGATACTGCCTTGATGTAGGGGTCATCGGGATGCAGCTCGTAATAATCCTGATGATAGGCTTCGGCCCGCCAGAATTTGGTAAGGGGTTCCAACTGAGTAACAATTGCCCGGGGAAAAACCTTCTGCTCGCTTAGCCTTGCCATATAGGCCCTGGCCAGCTGCTCCTGATAGCGGCTGTTGTAGAGAATGGACGAGCGGTACTGCTTACCTATATCAGGCCCCTGACGGTTGAGCTGAGTTGGATCATGGCTATGAAAAAACACTTCCAACAAGGTTTCATAGCTTACTTTAGTAGAATCGTAATAGACCAGTACGGCCTCTGCATAATCGGTAAGTCCGGCACTCACCTTCTTGTAGGTTGGGTTTGGGCTGGTGCCGCCGGCATAGCCGCTCACTACTTCCTGTACCCCCTCTACCCGCTCAAAAACGGCTTCGGTGCACCAGAAACAGCCACTTGCAAATACGGCGCGGGCTATCCCATCTGCCTGCTGCTGTGCCGGCGCTTTTTGTAAGAGGGCGCTGCCGGTAGCGCCTCCCTCCTGCCAGAGCCCAATCTGCAGGGCAGCCAGCATGGCAAGCAGGAGATATAAGTTGTTTTTTTTCTTCGGTTTGTAATGGTTCATATATGTTTTAACTAAACTAAGGGGTTTAGGGAAGGTTTAGGCAGCACTGGCTGAAGTGCAGAACTACCTGTTATAAAACGAAAAAAGCTGCCCTTTTGGGCAGCTTTTTGAGACTTTTTAAGCCTGGATTACTCCATGCTGTCCAGTTGCTTGCTAAGGGCGTCTGCCTTTGCTTTTTCACCGGCACGGTCATAGGTTACCATGGTAATTTCCATCAGCGTGCGGTTGTCCGGGTGTAGGCGCAGGGCGTTCTCCACATAGGGCACCGCTTCCTTAAAGTATTCGGTAGCACGCTTGCGCATTTCAGCGCCCTTCTTGGCTTCTTCCTTGCTAAGGCCCAGGTTGTTGGCTTCTTTTACCAGATCGGCAGCACGGTTGTAATGAATTACAGCCAGGTTAAAGGCTGAGTTCTTGTGCGTGGGATCTACTTCCAGCGCTTTTTTGTAGGCCGCAATGGCAGCCGCCTGGTCGCCCAGCTCCTCGTTCAGATAGCCCAGGTTAAAGTGCAGGTCAGGGTTTTTGGGCTCAGCAGAAATAGCCTGCTTCAGCTCGTTTACAGCTTCGGAGGTTTTATCTTCCTTCAGCAGCAGGGCAACTTCCTGCTTACGGAATTCTACCTCATCCGGGAAAGCTTCTTTGCCGCGCTTGATCACTTCACGGGCTTTGGCATAATCCTGCTTCTGGTCCCGCTCATAGGCAATCAGGGTATAGAAGATATCCTTATCGGCATAACCGGCATCCAGCAGGTTGTAGAAATACTTGGCACTGCGGTCCCGGTCACCCAGTTGCTGAGCGGCCACACCAGCATACAGGCTGGCAGTGGTGTCGGTAGGGATTACCTGCAGGGCTTTGTCAAACTCTACTACGGCTACCTCATAGTTTTGGGCTTCATAGGCCTTTGCTCCATTATTGATATACACGCCCCACAGGCCATTCAGCGCCTGATCTGAAAGTGCATTGAAGGGAGATGTAGGGTTGGGCTCCAGCTCCTGTGCCTTGCGGAAGGACTGTGCTGCCTCGGCAATCGCATTTTCTGAAATTGCCTTTACGCTGGCATCTTCAGATGTGGCAATGGCCGCATAGATCTGGCCTCTGGTATACCAGGTTTTGGCCTTATCCTTGGTTTTTTCGTCGTTTACGGCCGCATCAATCTGCTCTTTAGCCTCAGAAAGTTTGTTCTGCTTTAAGAGCTGCTCTGCTTTATTGACCGCTTTGTTCTGAGCAAAGGCGGTTGCCATGCCCAGCATCATACAAATGATCAGAAGTGACTTTTTCATGCTGTTAAAAAAAGATAATTTATAGTTCAGTTTCAGTCTCTGCTTCACCGGCAGTATCGGGATTATCCAGATTTTCAATGTCCTGAATTTGCTCTTCCACTATAGTGGCGGCTACCTCCTCGTCGTCCAGCATCTCAATCTTTTCTACTGATGAAATGCTGTCATTATCGTTGAGGCGAATGAGGCGTACCCCCTGTGTGGCACGGCCCATAATGCGCAGGTCATCTACCTTCATGCGGATGGTAATGCCGGAGCGGTTAATGATCATGAGCTCATCCGTATCAATAACTTCCTTAATGGCCACAAGTTTACCGGTCTTCTCGGTGATCTTAAGGGCTTTTACCCCCTTGCCACCCCTGCGGGTGATCCGGTATTCTTCTACAGACGAGCGCTTGCCAAAACCATTCTCGGTTACTACCAGCAGGCTGGCGTCTTCTCTGGCTACACATACCATGCCAATTACACGATCGCCCCCTTCTTCCATCCAGATACCCCGTACACCGGCAGCGGTACGGCCCATGGGGCGCACATCGGTTTCGTGGAAATGAATGGCCCGGCCGCTTTCAAGCGCCATCACAATGTGGTTGTCGCCATTGGTCATTTTTACATCCAGCAGGCGGTCGCCCGGGTTAATGGTAATGGCGTTTACCCCATTCTGACGCGGGCGGCTGTAGGCTTCCAGGGTGGTCTTCTTCACGGTACCATTCTGGGTACACATCATGATAAAGTTGTTATTGATGTAGTCCTCATCCTTGAGGGTTTCTACATTCAATACGGCCCGTACGGTATCGCCCGGCTCAATGTTGATGATGTTCTGTACCGCTCTGCCCTTGGAGTTTTTGCTGCCTTCGGGAATCTCGTATACCTTGATCCAGTACACCTTGCCATTTTCGGTGAAAATAAGCAGGTAGTTGTGGGTGTTGGCTATAAAGAGGTGCTCGGTGAAATCATCTTCCTTGGTGGCCACCCCACGGGAACCAACCCCTCCCCGCCCCTGTGTGCGGTACTCGGCCAGCTGGGTGCGCTTCATGTATCCCTGATGCGAAATGGTGATTACCACCTTCTCGTTGGGGATCATGTCTTCCATGGTAAAGTCTTCGGCACTGTGCTCGATCTCGGTGCGGCGCTTATCGCCATAGCGTTCCTTGATCTGCAGGGTTTCATCCTTGATGATCTGCATGCGCCGCTCTTCCCGGGCCAGGATATCGCGCAGGTCTTCGATCAGAGCCATTACCTCGGCATATTCGTTCTGGATCTTTTCGCGCTCCATGCCGGTGAGGCGCTGCAGGCGAAGGTCCAGAATGGCACGTGCCTGAATCTCCGACAGGCCAAAGCGCTCCATCAGGCCGCCACGGGCCACTTCAGGATCGCGGGAGGAACGGATCAGGGTAATGATCTCATCCAGGTTATCCAGAGCAATGAGGTAACCCTCCAGGATATGGGCGCGCTTCAGGGCTTCCTGCAGCTCATACTCCGTACGGCGAATCACCACCTCGTGGCGGTGCTCCACAAAGTAGCGGATCATGTCCTTGAGGTTGAGCGTTTGCGGCCGGCCTTTAACCAGCGCCACATTGTTTACCCCAAAGGAAGACTGCAGCTGGGTGTATTTGTACAGGTTATTGAGCACCACATTGGGAATGGCATCCTTTTTCAGGTCATATACCACCCGCAGACCGGTGCGGTCCGACTCGTCCCGTATGGCCGAAATTCCTTCTATTTTCTTTTCGTTTACCAGCGCAGCGGTTTTCTCCAGCATGCTGGCCTTGTTCACCTGGTAAGGGATCTCAGTAACAATTATCTGCTCCTTGCCGGTTTTGGTCACATCAAAATGTGCTTTGGCGCGCATCAGCACCCGGCCTCTGCCCGTCTCAAAAGCCGATTTCACACCACTGTAGCCATAGATGATACCCCCTGTAGGGAAATCTGGCGCAGTGATGTGCTGCATGAGCTCGTCAATGGTGATCTCCGGATTATCGATGTAGGCGATTGTTCCATCAGCCACCTCGCTCAGGTTATGCGGGGGCATGTTGGTGGCCATGCCCACAGCAATACCGGATGAACCGTTTACCAGCAGGTTGGGCAGTTTGCCGGGCAATACGGTGGGCTCTTCCAGCGAGTCGTCGAAGTTGGGCTGAAAATCAACGGTATTTTTGTTGATGTCGTTCAGCATTTCTTCGGCGATGCGGCGCAGGCGGGCTTCGGTGTAGCGCATGGCAGCGGCAGAGTCGCCGTCTATAGAGCCAAAGTTACCCTGTCCGTCTACCAGGGGGTAGCGCAGGGACCAGTCCTGGGCCATCCGTACCATGGTCTCGTACACCGAGGAGTCGCCATGGGGGTGGTACTTACCCAGCACCTCCCCTACAATACGGGCCGATTTCTTATAAGGCTTGTTGTGTGTTACGCCCAGCTCAAGCATGCCGTAGAGCACGCGGCGGTGTACGGGCTTGAGGCCGTCACGCACATCGGGCAACGCACGGGAAATGATAACCGACATCGAATAATCGATGTAGGCGCCGCGCATTTCATCTTCGATATTAATGGGAATGATGTTTTCCCTTGATCCTTCTGCCATAGATTTTATCTCTGCAAATGCGGTAAATGCCGCAGCAATTTAACGATTTTTTAACGTAAGGCCGAACTTCCGGAGCCTTAAAGTAAAACTTTAAGCATATAAAGTTGGGGGGCTATCTGAACCACAGAAATCCCTGGCGCCGTTTGGGCCTTTTCTGAAGCTGCTGCTCGGTATCGTCTTTGCGGCGCCGCAGGTTTCGCTGTAGTTCGGGATGGTTCTGGCCATATTTGGGGTTTTGCCAACGGTGCAGGGGCTGCCCCCTGAATTCCTTGCCATAGTGCACATGCTCAAGCTGTGTCTGGCATCCGTTCATGGGGCAGCGGGGCAAACGGGGGTAATTTATGCTGATCCCTGCCTGTAGGTATAACGATGGAACGTTGGTCTTTAGTTCTGGTAAATCACCCGTAGAAGTGGTAAAAGAATGCCACTCCAGCGAGGGCCTGAAGGTGAAGCGAAAGTACTCTGAATAGTGGCGCTCCATGGTAACGCCCAGATTATAAAACAACCCTTCGTTTACCGCTGCCTGATCAAATTTTGAAAGGAAGTTCTTTTTGCCCAGCCGGAAATCAACGGTATGATCCCAGTACTGCCAGCGAATGATGCGGGCACCTGCCATGCCATACCAGCGCCAGGCCATGGCTGTTTTAACGCTGCTCTGGTATTGCTGGAGCAGTTCGCCGTCATTCTTGAAATCGAGATTATTAATACTGAAGAGCTCAAAACCCAGGCCGCCTCCCAGGCGAAAGCGGTCGGCCAGCACCACGTGCACATCTAGGGAGAGTGGCAGGCTGTTACCCATTCCGGTCATGCGCAGGGCGGTGGTATCGCCTCTTACCTGCTCATCGGCATCGCCGGGTACTACAAGGGGGTTGAAGCGGGGCTGGTTCAGCCAGTGCTGATAGCCAGCCGGGGAGCCATCGGAGAGCAGGTAATGTTGGGTGCCCTGCCGCACTACCGATCCGGGTATGCGCTGGCGGTAATGGTTCATCCCATAGCCCACGCTCCCGCCCAGGGTAATGCGGTTCAGAATTCCCCGAAAGGGGCTTCTTTTCACATCTTCGAGCTTGGTCACCTGCGAATCGGGCGATTTCTCCTGCATGCGGCGTTCGCCTTCCTGGGCCTGAAGCCGGGGAGCAGCCGCCAGCAGCAGCATGGCGATCAAGCAGAAGAACCGTGTCTTATTCCCTACATTCATGTGCCTTGGGGTGGATGCCTACTTTTTTGCGGATACAGGTTTACAGTCTGGTAGGCCAAAGCACCCGGTTTTAGAACTAACGTTCTGAGCTGGCCATGCGTACATCAAGCAAAAATAATAAAAGCAAGGCATACCCCAATAGCCTAAGGCCCATAATCCTTGCCAATGTAAGGCTTTCATCTCCTAAAGCTATCCAGTTTCGCCAAAACACTCCTTTCCATATCAGGTTAAGATGTAAATACAGGAATTAATTTTTAAACCTTGACATATATGAAGTTAATCACTAAGAAGGAGTTTGAAACCCTTGCCAATATACGGGAAGATCATTGCGTAAGCATTTATATGCCAACGCACCGCAACGGTGAAGCTGTAACCAGTGGCAAAGATGCGCTGAACCTGAAAAATCAGTTGCAAAAGGTAAAACACAGCCTGGAAGAACTGGGCATGAGCGGGGCACAGGCCCAGGAGTTTCTGGCCCCTGCCCGCAAGTTGCAGGAAGATGGCAATTTCTGGCACCATCAGCTGGATGGGCTGGCCATTTTTCTGTCTAAGGGGCATTTCAGCTACTACCGGCTGCCCTGCCCGCTGGATGAATTTACCTGTGTGACCACCTCCTTCCACCTGCTGCAGCTGGTACCTCTGCTCAGCGGCGATGGTGTCTACTACATCCTGTCCCTAAGCCTGGAAAAAGTGCGCCTCTTTGAAGCTACCCACTATTATGTGAATGAGCTGGAGGTAGACGACCGCATTCAGCAGGGCATGAAAGAGGTAGAAAAGTACTACGAGTTTGAGCGGGCCATGGAAAACAAAAGTGGCATAAGCTCTTATGTGTCCAATACCAATGGCCAGGGGGAGCAGCGTCCGCACCGCAAGGACCTCATCGAAGAGTATTTCCGCAATGTAGTGGTAGGCCTGAAGAAGATTGTGCTTACTGACCGCACTCCCATCGTGGTAGCTGCCGTTGATTACCTGCACCCCATCTTTAAAGATTGCGCCAATGGGCTGAATGTTATGCCAAAAGGTCTTATCGGCAACCCGGATGAAATGAAGGCCAAAGACCTGCATACCAGAAGCTGGGAAATTGTGGAAAGCCATTTTAACCGGGAAATGCAGAAGAACCGCGATGCCTATGGCGACTGGGCCGGAACCGGCAAAACCACCTATGCTGTAGACCGCATCCTGCCCGCTGCCTTCAATGGCCGGGTGGATACCCTCTTCATAGCCCGTGGAGAGCACCAGTGGGGCCGTTTTAATGAAAAAGACCAGACTGTGGAGGTGCATGAGAAGTTCCAGTATGGCGATGATTGCCTGGTGAGCCGGGCCGCTGCACAAACCATCCTCAACAGCGGAAACGCCTATGTGGTGGATGGCAGCCATATGCCCGATAACAGGGCCGATTCTAAAATGACCGCCATGCTGCGCTACTAAGCATCCGCAACTACCTGATAAGCTGCTCTGCCCTACAGAGCAGCTTTTTTGTTGAACTGGGCCACCAGTTTAACATTAAAAAAACGGCTGCTGAGTGTATTGGGCACTGCATACTGCCGTCCCCCAAAATCACTTACCCAGGAGTAGCTGATCACATTCTGATTGGCCAGCAGGTTCAGGATCTCCAGCCCAACCCACAGGCTGCGGATGCCCATGTTGTGGCGCCGCAGGTCAAGGATCTTGGACAGGCCAATATCCACCCGCTGGTAGGCCGGGGCTGTAAAGGTGCTGCGGTACTCGGGCCGCTCCGGCGGGCCAAAGGGCAGGCCACTGCCGTAAAGCAGCCGCATATAAGCCCGAAGGCTGGGGTCGTTGGGGAGATGGTCCTGGAAAAAGATGCCCACATTCAGCCGCTGATCGGTCGGGCGGCGAATGTACCCCCTGCCATCGCCCAGTATATCTTCGCGGGTACTCATGACCCCCAGGCTGAACCAGGATTCGGCACCCGGAATAAATTCCCCGCTGATCCTGAAATCGGCTCCGGTGGCCCAGGCCCTTGCCTCATTGTTGGCAAAATAGCGCAGGCGTACATTCTCAATATCGTAGGCATTTACATGCCAGAGCTTTTTATAGTAGCCCTCGCCTACCAGGTTAAAGGGGCGATTCCACATCAGAAAGTTCATGTCGGCGCCCGCCAGCAGGTGAAGGGCCGATTGTGCCCGTACGGCCAGGTTTACCTCACCCAGGTAGGTGCGCAGCTCCCGGTACAGAGGGGGCTGGTGGTAAATGCCCATGGCGGTAGAGAAAACGATGTCAGTTGCCCAGATGGGGCGATAGGCATACTGGAGGCGGGGGCTAAAAAGCAGTTGTTCATTTATGGTCCAGTAATGGCTGCGCAGGCCGTAGGTGAGGGTGTGCCGCTCCCCTCCCCAGCTGGAGGAGTTTTGCACATAGGCCTGCAGGCGCTGGCTGGAGAGGGATAAGCCATTGTCGATCAGGCGCGTATCCCGAATGCTGATGTAGCCGGCCGAATCAATAAACTCCCACTCCTGCAGGCGATCTTGCATCTGCTCCTGGCTTAGTTCCAGGCCCCACTCCAGCCGGTGCTGATCGGTCCATTGCCACTGGCTGCGGTTTTGCAGGGTGTACACCTGTGCCTTCAGGCTATTTCGGATGTTGAGATAGTTGGTGCCCAGGCCCAGAATGGTCTGGCACTGGTCAAAGGTGGCCGAGCTGGTGTTTTTATCAACATTGCAGAGAAAATAGGCCCCCTCTACGTCGGCCAGCTCCCGCTCCCGGGTGTTGAGCCAGGAGAGGATCCATTCGGTGCGAAAGCGCTCACTCCAGCGGCTGGACCATTTCACCGCATTCTGATAGGTATCATAGCGCAGCAGCTCCTGCCCTTCAAAGCCTACCGTAAGCCGGAAGGCCTGCTGCAGGGTACCAAAATTGGTCTCCCGGGTTTGGGGCGCCACCTCGTAGCGGTTACGGGCATAGCTTAGCAGCAGGTTAAACTGGTGGCGCTGGCTGGGGGTAAAGGTCAGAAAGGCCTGTATATCGCTAAAGCGGGGCAGGTATTCCCCCTCCGTTTCCAGGGTGCCCAGCAGGTAGCGGGCACTTTTGTGGCGGGCCGAGGCTACCCAGGTAAATTTGCCCCCCCCTGTGCTGCCTTCTGTTTCCAGATTGCCTCCCAGCAGACTGGCGGTAAGGCTGGTAGCAATGGAGTCAGGCTGCTTATAGGTGATATCCAGCACCGAGCTAAGTTTATCGCCCCATTTTGGCTGCCAGCCTCCGGCCGAAAATCGAATGGACTGCACCATCTGGGGGTTTACAAAGCTCAGCCCCTCCTGCTGACCGGCGCGGGACAAAAAGGGCCTGTAAATGGGGATGCCATTGACGTAGACTAGGTTCTCATCAAAATTTCCTCCCCGCACGGCATAGGCAGAACTAAGCTCATTGTTGCTCATCACCCCGGGCAGGGTCTGCAGAATGTCGGAGAAATCGCCAAAGGCGGTGGGGATATGCACGGCATCAATGGGATCGATGCGGGTAAGGCCGGCCTCCTCCCGCTGCCCTCCCTGGTCGGAGGTTACCTCTACGGTCCGCAGCTCATCGGTACGGGCGGCCAGTTGAATGTGCAGCTCCCGCTGTTCGCCAGGCTGCAGCAGCAGGCGAACGGTGCGGGCACGGTAGCCCAGATAACTATAGCGGAGGCTGATGGAATCGCCTGCTGGAACTGACAGGCTATAGGTGCCGGCCGTATCGGCTACGGTGCCCCGCTGCAGGGCTACCAGCTGGATGGCAGCCCCGGGTAGCGGCAGGCCCTCCTGGCTGCGCACACTGCCCCTTAGCAGGGCGGTTTGCGCCTGCGCCGGTGCCAGCTGCAGTACCAGTAGCATCAGAAAAAGGGATGCCGGGCCAAGGAGGTTCAAGAAGCTGCTTTTTCTTGCAGAACGTTTTTGAGGGCGCTTATGGTATGTGCCGGATCGCTTGCCCGAAACACAAAGCTGCCGGCTACCAACACATCGGCACCAGCCTCCAGCAGCTGGGCTGCATTGTCCAGTGTAACGCCACCGTCGATCTCAATCAGTGTAGAGGTCCCTTGGCGGGCTATCAGCTGGCGCAGCTCTTTTACTTTCTGGTAGGTATGGGGAATAAAGGACTGGCCGCCAAAACCGGGATTGACCGACATCAGGCAGATAACATCAATATCCTGAATAATATCGGTAAGTACCGTAACAGGGGTATGAGGGTTTAGCGCCACTCCCCTCTTACAGCCCAGATCCCGGATCTGCTGCAGGGTACGGTGCAGGTGCGGGCAGGCCTCATAATGTACCGTAAGCACCTGGGCACCGGCTTTCTGAAAGGCTTCCAGGTACTTTTCGGGCTCCACAATCATCAGGTGTACATCCAGGGGCTTTTGGGCATGGCGCTGAATGGCCTCACAGACCGGCAGGCCAAAGGAGATGTTGGGCACAAAGCGGCCATCCATCACATCCACATGGATCCAGTCGGCCTGGCTCTGGTTAAGCATCTCGACTTCTTTCTGGAGATTGGCAAAATCGGCTGCCAGTACCGAGGGGGCAATTAAGGGTTTCATGGCGACAAATATAGAGAAAAGAGGCTTACTGGCGTATAAACTTCTGCACGCGCTGTCCCTGCGGCAGTACCACTTTCAGGTAGTAAAAGCCCTGCTGCAGGCTACTCACATCCAGCTCATAGCGGCCCGAGGGGCTGGGCTGCAGACGCTGGCTGTGCAGCAGGCGGCCGGTGGCATCTACCAGCTGCAGGCTAAACTGCTGCCCCACAGGGGGTGCATCGGTAAAATCGATCACCAGATGGCTTTGCCGCACCGGATTGGGATAGAGGCTAAACGAGCTGCTGCTGGACTGATCAACGCCCAGAATGGCCGTTTGCAGACGACTGAAACCAGGTACGCCATGGCCATACTCATTGTCCGGGCTAGTGGCCCGGGTACCGGAGCGGATAAGGAGTTCCCGCAGTTCAAGATTAGAAAGTTCGGGATAAGCCTGCCATACCCCTGCTGCCAGCCCGGCCACCTGCGGGGCCGCAAAAGAGGTGCCGTTGTTGGTCTGATAATTACCGTTGGCATCGATCACTACGGTATTTACGCCCAACGCCACTACTTCAGGCTTTTGGCGTCCATCAGCGGTAGGCCCTCCGGAAGAAAAGGGCGCAAGTACCCCTTGTTCATCTATGGCCCCTACGGCCAGGATCTGATCGGCATCTGCCGGGCTGCCAACGCCGGGCCAGGCAGACTGCCTGCTGTTGCCCGAGCTGGTTACCACCAGTATGCCCCGTTGGGCAGCCCAGCTGGCTGCCCGGGTAGCTACGGCGGTTTGCCCGTCCATATCGGCCTGGGTATAGTCCATGGAGGGATCGTCAAAGGTAGCGTAACCCAGGGAGGAGGAGATGATATCGGCCCCAAGGCTATCGGCCCATTCGCTGGCCAGCAGCCAGTTGTATTCTTCTATGATGTATTCAGAATTGGGCGTGGTGGCATCACCCGTATCTTCGGTTATGGCCAGGATAAAGGAGGCATCGGGTGCTGTGCCGCTGTAGACCCCTTCCTGTCGGGCAGCAATGGTAGAAAGGGCTTTGGTGCCATGATCTCTGGCCCGAAACACATCGGGCGAGTAGCGCACAAAATCCCAGCTGCGGATAAGGCGCTCCTGGGTAAAAAGATGACTAAACTGCGCAAGCTGGTTTACGCCCAGAAAGCCGTTGTCCAGCACGGCTATCCAGATGCCCTGGCCGGTATAGCCCAGCTCGTGCATGCGGGGCACCTGCAGGAGTTGGTTTTGCAGATCAGAGACGTCTTCCCTACGGCTTTGGTAGGCAGGGGTGTGCATGCGGGCATTGAGTCGCTGGCCGGGCGCTACATACTGGATGCGGCTTACAAATGGCAAAGTACTGAGCGCTTCTACCTTTTGGGGAAAATCTTCTACCAGAATGGCATTCATCCAGCGGCTGCGGTAAAAGACGGCCACCCCCTGGGCCTGCACTTCTTCTACATACACTTCATTTACGGGCAGGTCCTGCTCGGTAATGGCAATGTTAAATTTCTTGCGGCGCTGTATAGCCCGCTCGCTCAGGAATTTTTCGGGTTCGGCCGGTGAGTAGATGCTTCCTTCTTTATCTGTAAAAAAAACCATGTAGCGGTTTACATCCTGTGCCCAGCTGGCAGGGCCTATGAGGATACAGCATAACAGAAGGAGCTTTTTCATGGGGTATCGTTGCCGTGCTCTTTTAATTTCATTTCCAGGAATAGCCCGCTGGTGATGGATCCGGGTTCGCTACAGTTGGTGGTACAGTAGTTTTGCTGATCGGTCAGTTTGTAGACCAGCCCCACGCCTAGGGCATACACTTCTTCGCGCATGTCTCGCTTAACGATCACATCATCTATATCCTCCTGTACCACGCGCAGGCTGGTATCATATACGGTGTTATCAACAGTAAAGGTTCTGCCAAGGGTGCGCATTTCAAAAGTATCGGCGGGCGAGGCATTGAGCATGTTGGAATTCCAGCGGATGCCCTCACCCAGCGGAAACACCAGCTGCACCTGTGGCCGGTTGTTGATGCCCTGCACCAGCTGGCGGGGGGTACGCTGTACGGAATAGGAAGAATCCAGCTGCCAGCTACCCCCCTGGCTATAGCGGCGCTGGCGGCGCAAAATGAAAATGGTATCGTTGGTCTGGTTCAGGTAATAATCGGCTACGCGCTCCAGCAGCTCATATTCAAGGGTATCGTTTGGGGTAGCAAAATTGTACTGGATGCGGTACACATCATAGAGCCGGTAATCGCCCAGCTTAAGGGGGTAATAGCTCCAGCCCAGCCGATCCGGATTGGGGTCGGCGGTGCGTTCACAGGAAACAGAAAGGAGCAAAAGGGCGCTCAGCCCCCCTGCTACCAGTATATCATGCAGTTTTCTCATGTGCTTGTCTAAAGCTTTTCCAGATCCAGCCGCCTCCTACTACATCATCGCCTTCGTAGAAAACAGCGGCCTGGCCAGGAGCAATGGCGTTTACCCCCTTGCCAAAGAAAACCTTCATCACATCGCCTGCCTGCTCGATCACCGCCGGGCTTCCTTCATCATTGTAGCGTACTTTGGTGATGGTATCAAGGCGCTTATCGCCCAGATCGCTGTATTTGCTCATAATCAGGTTGCGCACATACATGCCATCACGGCTCAGCTCATCAAAGGTACCAAGCACCACCTCATTGGTTTCGCGGCGGATCTCGGTTACGTAAACCGGATAGCCCAGGGCTATGCCCAGGCCTTTGCGCTGACCTACGGTGTAGAAGGGGTAGCCCTCATGAGTGCCCACCGGGGTACCGTCTTCAAGTACAAAATTTCCTCCTTTCACCTGCTCTTCCAGCCCGGGAATGCGGCGGCGCAAAAAGCCCCGGTAATCATTATCGGGCACAAAACAGATCTCATAGGATTCTGACTTGTTCACCAGTTCCACAAATCCCCTTTCCATGGCCATTTCCCGGATCTGCACCTTGGTAAGGTTGCCAAGGGGTAGTATGGTACGGCTCAGGCTCTCCTGCGATACGCCCCAGAGTGCATAAGACTGGTCCTTGTTGTCATCTATTCCCTTGCTGATGATGTAGCGTCCTCCCTCCTGCCGCACACGCGCATAGTGCCCGGTGGCAATATAGTCGCAGCCCAGTTTATCGGCCCGGCGCAGCAGCGCATCCCATTTGATATGGGTATTGCACAGCACACAGGGATTAGGGGTGCGGCCGGCCAGGTATTCGTCCGTAAAATGATCGATCACATAATCGCCAAATTCATTGCGGATATCCAGGATATAGTGGGGAAATCCCAGGCTGACGGCAATGTTGCGGGCATCGTTGATCGAATCAAGGCTGCAACAGCCGGTTTCTTTCTTAGAACTGCCTGAGGAGGCATAATCCCATGTTTTCATGGTCATGCCTATCACTTCATAGCCCTGCTCATGCAGGAGCACGGCCGCCAGCGAACTGTCAATGCCGCCGCTCATGGCTACTAAAACTCTTCCTTTTGTACTCATTGGGTTGTTTTTTCACAGGGTTCACAGCCCTGCTTTTTACAAATATAAAAGGAAGAAACCCGTGTCCGGATTTCTTCCTCACTAAAACACCAGCTAAAGGTAAATAATTTCCTGCTTTTCCAATAGCCGGTAGGGGCCAATTCTTAGGGCTAGGAAATTGATTCCCGCACTTTGCGGGTATATTCCCGCAGGGCTGTCTTGAAATCTGTACCCCCCTGCATTTCCTGCTTAATAAAAATAGCGGCAAATACATGGGTGAGCTGCTCACCTTCGTCTTCCCCTTCTACGGCAATGGCGGGCTGCGCTTCATTGGCCAGCGCTTCTTCGGCAGCCTGCAGCTGCTCCAGGCTATACTGTTCTACCAGGCTTTTGATGGCGGGAATTTTCATAATTTCTGCAGGAGGTCTAGTACCAGTTCTTCTTTGCTGGTGCAGGTGCCGTCTACCAGCTCACCTCCTTTAAAGATGGCGAAATAAGGAAGGCTGGATACCCCGGCCATGCGGCGGGCATCTGGATTCTTTTCGGCGTTCACATCCAGAAAGGTAATGCCCGAAAAGCGCTCATCGCCGCTCAGGCGCTTGTATTTGGGAGCAAACAGGCGGCAGCTGCCGCACCAGTCGGCATAATATTTTACAATTACTTTATCATTCTGCTGAAGTTTTTGGGCAAACTCCAGGTCGTCTATTAGTTCTACAGCCATAGCGTCTTTTAAATTTTGCGCAAATATACGCCTTCCTCTTCAAACAGGCCAAGTAAGCCCTAAAAGGAACTTGGGCAATGGGCTGTGCATATTTGGGATTTTATCTTCATTTTTGCCGCAGATCGTCTGCGAACATAATCAAGCAAGCGCCATGGCTCTAACCACATTTGTAAAAGTAGGACAGCTCACAAATTTAAGCGATGCCCGCTACTGTGCCGGTATGGGTGTAGCCCTGCTGGGCTTTAATACAGAGCCCGGCACGGTACATTATGTAGATCCGGAGAAGTTCAGGGAGATCAGCGAGTGGGTAGCCGGTGTGGCATTTGCAGCTGAATTTAAGGAGGCCAGTGCCGGTACCATTGAACGCCTACTGCCTGAGTACCCTGTAGATTACATCCAAACTGACCGGGCCGATCAGCTGGAGGCCCTTGAGCAGCTTGAGCTCCCCCTTATTCTGCGCTTGTACATTTCCGAGACTACGGATGTGCAGTTATTAGATGGATTATTGCAACAGCATGCGCATCAGGTAGCTTATTTCCTCCTGGAAACTGCGGGCGATGCCCCACTTTCTGCTGAGGTGCTGGCAGCCATCCATGCCCTAAGCAAGCAGTATCCCCTGCTATCGGCCCTGCAAATTGAGGCTGCCACCGTTCTTGAGCTGCTGGAACGTTACCCCCTTGGCGGCATTGCTCTGCAGGGAGGAGTTGAAATAAAGACTGGTTTTAAGACTTTTGATGAAATGGCAGAAGTGCTTGAAGTACTGGAGGTTGATGAAGCCTATTAAGACCTTTACTTTAAGAGGCGACACCGCAGGTAATTGATCTTCCGGCCTTCTTCCAGGTAGCGCTTTTCATAGGCTGTCTGCAAGCCAAAATGGTCATCCAGCAGGTGGGTACTGTAGAGGTCGTGCGTCCACTCCAGGTCTTTGGTTGGAAACTGCTGCAGCATTTCCCGGGTAAAATCGAAGAATTGGCGGTCATCCGTTTTCAGGTGAAGCCAGCCTCCCTCCTTCAGCATTCGCTGGTACATTTCCAGGAAACGGGGATGGGTAAGCCGGCGCTTTTCGTCCCTGTCCCGGGGGCGTGGATCTGGAAAGGTGATCCAGATCTGGTCTACTTCATCTTCAGAAAAGAACTGGTCAATATCGCTGATCTTGATCCGAAGAAAGCCCACATTCTGCAGTCCCTCCTCATCGGCTTCGCGGCTGCCGAAAAACAGGCGTGCCCCTTTGATATCCACCCCTATAAAATTACGATCTGGAAAACGCCTACCCAATCCTACAGTGTACTCGCCCCGGCCACAGGCTAGTTCCAGCGTAATGGGCTTGTCATTCTTAAAGAAAAGGCTATTCCAATTACCTTTTATCTCGGCCAGAAGGGGCTTGCCGGCTTCCAGTACATTTTGGCGTACTTTTAGGTCGGCGAAGCGTGCTAGTTTATTTCTCACTACAGGTTTTCTAAATCAGCTACTACAAAGGTAGAGCCGGTTACTAAAATCATATCATCTGCGGCGGCTTTGCGGCGCGCCAGGGCCAGGGCCTCATTTACCTCAGCCACCACCACCCCCTTCAGCTGGTATTCCTGCGCTTTTTCGGCCAGCGCGGCTGCTGCCAGGGCCCGGGGAATATCGGCCTGGCAAAAATAATAAAAAGCCCCTTTTGGCAATGCACTCAGCGTATTGCTTACATCTTTATCGGCTACCATGCCCAGGACAATATGAAGCTGCTGATGGGGGGTATTGGCAACCTGTAGCATCAGGTGCTCCATGCCATCGGGATTATGGCTTACATCGGCTACGGTAAGGGGGTGCTGGTCCAGTACCTGCCAGCGGCCCTTTAGCCCGGTTTTTTGGCACACCGAGGCAATACCTTCGGCCACAGCCTCTTTGGGGATCACATAATTCAGCTGGTTCAGCTGGTCAATCACCGCAAGTACCCCCGGCAGGTTGGCGGCATAGTAGTGGGCTTTCAGGTCGGTGGGTTGCGCTGCCAGCCAGGGGCTGTCCTGCTGCGTAATGTGGAGCAATCCGCTTGGCTGCCAGTGGGCGTGGTAGTGTTCTTCGGCAAATACAAGGGGGGCATTTTGCTGGCGGGCAGTTTCAAGAAATACTCCCTCTACTGCCGGCTGCCGCTGGCTGATCACAACCGGTACCTGGGGTTTGATGATGCCGGCTTTTTCCCGGGCAATCAGCGGAAGGGTATCGCCCAGAAAGGCCACATGGTCCAGACCAATGCGGGTGATGAGGCTTACCAGGGGATGAATCACATTAGTGCTGTCCAGCCGCCCGCCCATACCGGTTTCGATTATGGCAATGTCTACCTGCTCCCGGGCAAACCAGTCGAAGGCCATGCCGACAGTCAACTCAAAAAAAGAAGGTTTGATCTCTTCGATCAGGCCCCTGTGCTGCTCAACCCAGGCCACTACTTCGGGTTGGGGAATGCACGCGCCATTAATGCGGATGCGTTCGGTAAAATCTTTTAGGTGTGGTGAGGTATAGAGGCCGGTCTTATAGCCGGCGGCCTGCAGTATGGACGCCAGTGTATGGGAGGAGCTGCCCTTGCCGTTGGTGCCGGCCACATGAACAGATGGAAATTTCAGGTGCGGATAATCCAGGGCCTTGCACAGCCGGATGGTATTGCTCAGGTCTTTTTTAAAAGCAGCGGCGCCCACCCGCTGAAACATGGGGAGCATCCCAAAGAGATACTCCAGTGTCTGGCGGTAGTCCATGAAGAAAAAAGTGTTAGCGGGATTGAATGATAAAGGTTACCGACCCCTTGGACTGTGAAGGTGCTATGCCTGCAGAGGTTTTAGAGAAGGTAAGATTTTCGACCTGGCGTTTGTAAAACTGGGCTACCCCAAGGCTTACGGTAGATTGAGCTATGGTCGCATTGGTCACATAGCCCCTGTCGTCAATGATAAAATCGATCACTACGCGGCCATTTTCACTGGAGGCATCCCGATCCCGGGGTACTGCGTCCCATGTCCAGCCAACAATGCTCAGTTGGGGACCGTTATTGCCACCCCCCTGTTCGCCATAAAGCGCACGAGCATCGGCCTTTCCTTTTTCATCGCCCTGGTCGCCAGTCTTGTTGGGCTGGTCACCCTGGCTGGTAGAGGTTTGCTGAGTAGCGCTGCTCTCTTTGCTTTTTTCACCGGGGAAGAGGGCTGGCTTTACCGTTTCTTTTGGTTTTTCTACAACCTGCTCCTGTTGCTGGGGCTTGGGTTTGGGCTTTACTTCCTCCTGTTGGGTTACAGGGCTGGGCTCGGGCTGCGTAACGGCCTTGGTTACCGGCTCCTGGCTGGGAACGGGTTTGGCCACATCAGGCGTAACCACGGGTTGCTGCACCGGTTCTGGCTGGCTTTGGGTTTGCTGTTGTTCCGCTACCTGATTTTCAACCGGCTGGGGTGTTGGAGAAGGGGTCTGGGGCTGTTGCTCACCAAATCCGGCCAGGTCGGTACCAATGTTTAGCTCAATACCAATTTCGGGGGCCGGGGGATTGGGCGCTTTCCAGGCCATAATAAATAAGAACGCCAGCAACACCAGCAGGTGTAAACCTACCGAAACGGCTGCGCCTATGCTCTTATTTTTTTCTCCCGTTGGTCCATAAGTAGGTGCGTATGCGAATACGCTTATTTTCGTTTTGTGTCTCCAGGTGTGGTGGCAATGGTCACCTTGGCATTAAGCGAAGCCGCTATACCGGCTACTTCCACAAAATGCTCGGTGGGCACTGCCTTGTCTACATGCAAAACAACAACTCCCTCGGTCTCCGTTCCATTGGCCGCCAGCTCGGTACGCAGCAGGCTTTCAATATCGGTGCGACTGGCCGGCTGGTTGTTGACAAAGTACTGCAGATCTTCGGTAATGGTAACGCTGATCTTCTGCATCACAATCTCCGACTTTTTGGCCGAAGGCAGGCTCACATTCAAACCCGAGGGGGTAATGAAGGAGGAGGTAAGCATAAAGAAGATCAGCAGCAGAAAGATGATGTCCGTCATGGACGACATGCTGAAGGCCGGATCTACTTTATTTTTGGATTGGAGTGCCATATCAGTTCGGTTCCTGTAAAAGGTCTATGAAATCGATGGAGTTGTATTCCATCTTATGCACGATCTTCTGCACCTGGGCTACCAGGTAATTGTACATCAGGTAGGCCATAATGCCCACCAGCAGACCGGCGGCCGTGGTGATCATGGCTTCGTAGATTCCCTGCGATAGCAATTTGGGGCTCACCGATCCTTCTTCCTGCGCAATGGCAATAAAGGCTTTGATCATACCAGCTACCGTACCCAGGAAGCCAATCATGGGAGCAGCGCCGGAAATGGTTGCCAGCAGCGAGAGATTTTTCTCCAGTCTGTAAATTTCAATGCGGCCTACGTTCTCAATGGACACTTCAATGTTCTTCAGGGGGCTGCCAATGCGGCTCAGGCCTTTTTCCAGCATGCGGGCTACGGGCGTATCGGACTGGTTGCACAGCAGGCGTGCCCCATTGATATCGCCATTGAGCACCAGATGCTTGATCTTATCACTAAAAGAGTCGGGTGTTTTTGCAGCGCGCTGTATGGTAAGGATGCGCTCCACAAAAATATACACCGCCATCAGCGATAAAATGGCAATGGGGATCATGGCCCAGCCACCGTTTAAAAGAAGGTCGAGCAGAGAAACTGCGGCCTCGTCTTGCGCAGCCGCCCCGGTGGTATCGGCCGGGGCGACGTTTGAAATTTGCAAAAGGATCATATGTGATTTTAGTACCTAACTACCCAGATATCTTGTCCGAAGGTGCTTTTGTAGGTATCCAGTTCTTCGCTGAGCTGAGAGAAGGTATCTCCTTCTTTTACACCCAGGCGGTAGAATTTGCGATCGCCTACTGGTTCAATGATGGTAACGTTGTGGCCTTGTTTAGACAGTTTTACAGCATAATCGGCCGCCATATCGCTATCGATAAAGCTACCCACAATGACGTAATAACGGCCGGTGCGGCCCGATATTGTGGTGATCTGGCCAACGGCAGGCTGGGCCGGGGTCCACTCCTCTTCCACTACCGGCGCAGGCTCTTCTATGATTGGCTCAGGCTCAGGCTGGGGTGTTACCGTTTGCACAACAGGGGGCGTTACAGGGGCTTCCTGCTGATCATACACAAAGAAATAAAGGAAGAAACCAGCCAGGCCCAGCAGTACAAATACCCCTACCCATACAGGCCAGGTGGAGCGGCTTTGTTTTGGCTGCTCGCTTACTTTTGAGCGGATCGGCTGAACGGGTTCTTCTGGCTCAGCATGTACCGGTTCGGTTCCTATAGGGCTAAACTCTGCTTCAGGCAAACCATACTCATCGTCCTGCTGCGTAGAGAACGTAATGGTTTCCTCTTGATTATCCAGCTTTTCCTGATCAATCATAGTATTGCGTATTACTTGGTAAATTCCAAATTTACTAACAACAGCACGTTAAGGCAACAGCACGTAATTTTAAGGGATTAATCGCACATAATTTCTGCTTCATCCCCTTGTTTTCAAGCAGCTTCCTTCTTAAAAAGCATAGGTAGCGCCCAGGCGTACCAGCAGCTTGCGGGAAGGGTAATTCTGAAAACGTTCAAACTCTTTGCCCAACAGGTTGTGAAAATTCAGGAAAGCAGTTGCCTGCGGAGAGAAGCGGTACTCGCCTCCCAGCCCCAGGTTGATAATGGGGTCTAGTTCCGTAACACCATTTTCGGTACCAATGGTACGGGCCTTAATGCCACTGAGCACGTAGGCATCGGCATTCAGGTAGATCTTGTCGTAAATGTTATAGCGCACGTCTGCCTCTACCTTTAGCGCAGGCAGGTGCCAGGGCTCGGCCAGGGATGATGGAGAATAATTAAATACATCGGTACGAAGCTGAACGCCAAATCGTTCACTGCGGGCAAAGCTAAGCTGTCCATATACATTCACATAGCCGGTATTGCCCTGGTCGTAGAGCACATCAAAGCGTGTAGTATCCTGTGCACTATTCACAAAAAAGTGCATGTTTTTAAGGTTAGCAGCCGAAAAGCCGGCCGCAGCCCCAAACCCACCCGGCAGGCTGGCGGTAAGTCCACCATAGAATTCCAGTGTTTTTTGTGTAAACAGCAGCGGGATGCGATCATTCAGAAAGGGGTTCTGCTGGCTGATAAAATCATAGGTCACCGGCAGTACATCGCCCCGAATACCGGTATAGGCCCGGAAATTCTGGCTGGGCGCTACGCTTACCTCAGCCCGCGGAAAGAAATGCAGCTTATCGGCATTGGAGACGGTATCATTTTCCCAGGCAAAGGTAAAGCCACCGGTAATGGACAGGGGCCCAAACTGGGTGCTGAAACCGGGCAGTAAACGGAACAGGCTGCGGTTGCGGCTGGTCACATCTTCATAATTACCGGTGAGCAGGCTTCCCTGTATGTGCAGGCCCAGCAGATCGCTGAGTGCGTATTGAATCTTTCCCTCCAGCTCTGCCTTATTTTCTACGGCATCGCGGCTAGTACCCGTGCGGCTTACAGACACGCTGCTGTTCAGTACCAGTTTCTCCTGCGATACATTTTCAAATACTGCTTTTACACCGGCACGGTTGTAGATCTGTTTGATTTCCTCGCGGCCCGGCTCTATCACTTCATCATCAAAACCGTAAAAATGGTAGCGGTTGCGGCTGTACCAGCCTCCGCCGGTAAAGCGAACGGCTTTGCCGATCAGTGAGCCTTCGGCACGCAGGCTGTTTTCACCCCAGGCACTGCGGCTACCCCCTACCGGCCCGCGGGCGGCAGACTCATGGCGCAGCTGCAGGTTGTACAGGAAAGCGGCCTGCCGCGGACTGCTCAGATGCGCCTCCAGCAGCGGGCTTACATAGTTGCCGATGCCGGCTTTTACATAGCGCTGAAAGTAGGGAGCGGGCGGATCCTGCTGCATGCGCAGTACCCGAACGGTAGGTTGCAGGGGCCGCAGCGAAAGCATGGGCTCCGTAGGCCGAATGGTAACGGTGCGGGTATCTTGCCGGGGTTGCTGAGGGGGTATCTTCTGGTAGCTGCGGGTAGCAGGCGGAAGTTCATTTTCCCGCTCTTTTACAATCACCACCTGTTCGGCTTCTATCTCTCCTTCTCTCCAGGGCTGTTGCTGCGCATGGGCAGCACCTCCAAGTGACAGCGCTGCCGCCAACATTGCATAAGTATAGTTCATGGGCCGCTTGCTTCGGTTAGTTTTGGTCCAACTGGCTGTTCGCAGGGGCTTGTTGCTGTTGCTGGGTGGCCTCCTGCTGCTGAATTTCGTTTAAGCGTTTCTTCGCTTCCTCTACAATGGCTGGTTCTGTAGCATTTTCGATGATGGAGCGAAGGGTTTCCTTGGCCTGGAAGATCTCTCCCATTTTCAGGTAGTTCTCGGCAATGAGGATAAACGATTTGCCCAGCCAGAATTTAAAGGCAGAAAACTGGGCATTGTACCCAAAGAGGGTTTCTACCGATTCCTTATACTGTTCCTGCAGGTGCTGCACATAGGCAATCAGGTAGTAAGCCTCTGCGGCGTTTTCATCTTTGGCCAGGTCTACCGTCTGGCGCAGGAAGGTAGTTGCTTCTGAATAATTTTTACGGGCCAGGGCTACTTTGCCTTTCAGCAGCAGTGCCTTGCTCATCAGATTAGCTGCCGCTCCGCTCTGGTTGGTGAGCTGGTTGGCATAGTACATGGTAGAATCATACTGCTGGCGACGGTAGTAGGTGTCCATCAGACCTGCCCAGGCATCGATCTGCTGGCGGCGGTTGCCGGCCAGGCGCTCCAGGCGGCGGTAGTTGCGAGTGGCCGTCAGGTAATCGCCACTGCGGTAGCTGATCTCGGCCAGGCGCTCCAGGGAGCGGGTTTGCAGATTGGCAGGACCTGATTTGGCCAGGGTCTGGTACTGGGCCAGGGCTTCCTGCGTCCGGTTAGATCTGTAGAAGGCCTCGGCCAGGTAAAAACGGGCCTCCGGAGCATTGGAGCTGCTGGGGTATGTTTTCAGATAGGCCTGCAGCTGTTCAATGGCCTGCGGATACTTTTGGGAGAAGTACATGTTCTTGGCCGATTCAAACTCTACTGTCTCCAGTGCCTGGTCGGCCGGGTTGGCTTTGCGGTACAGGGCCAGGTAGCGGTTAAACTCTTCCGGTCGGCCCTGCAGGTTCAGAACTTCCTGCAGTCCCATTAGTACCCCATTGGCAATGGTATGTGAGGGGTAGTTTTCCAGAATGCGGATGTAGGCATTCGCAGCGGCTTCGTAATTTTTCAGGTTGTAGTGCGAAAGGCCAATGCTTCTGTAGGCATAGGGAACAAAGGGGCTGTTGGCATGCTGCTGTACAAACTGGTTGAACAGTTGAAGTGCCTCCGTGTAGCGTCCCTGGCTGAACTGCAGCTCGGCCTTGTTGAACTGCGCATCATCTACATACTGGCTGTTGGGAAAATCGCGGGTGAGGGTATTCCAGGCCTGCATGGCCTCTGCATTCTTATCCAGCAGGCCGTTTACAAGACCTGTTTGAAAAAGTGCATAATCTTTCTCAGGGGTATTTTCTTTCTGGGCGCGCTGGTAAGCATCCAGGGCGGCATTGTAATTCTTGGTAGCATAGTAGCTATCGCCCAGGCGAAGCAGCGCATCATGGTAGAAAGGGTTTTTGGCGCCGGCCCGGTCTACAAATTCCTTGAAGTGTACCTGAGAGCGGTCGTACTGCTTACTATTATAATAGGCATAGCCAATTCCGTAGCGGCTGCGCAGGTGCAGGTCGGAGTCCGGAGAGGCCTGGCGAAACACAGCGGCATAAAAGTTTTTGCTTTCATCCCATTTCTGCCCGATGGAATAGGCCTCGGCACTCCAGAAGTTGGCCTTGACGGTGGTTTCCTGATCTTCGGGGAATTTCAGGGATTTTTCAAAGTTCTGAACAGCATTAAAGAACTTGCCGGTATTGAACAGCTCGGCGCCATGCAGGAAGGTTACTTCCTGATAGGCTTTGCGGATGCGCGGGTTTTTGTTTTCCAGCTGCTCGATGTAGGCAATGGCCTGCTCGTAGTTCTGGTTTTTCAGCAGGGCTTCGCTCAGCAGCTCGGTAGCTTCCTGGCGGTAGCCCGTTTTGGGATACTGCTCAATGAACTGGCGCAGCGCCAGGGCGGCGGCATCGTAGTTCTGCTGCTTAAACTGCAGTTTGGCCAGTTTAAAAAGGCTTTCTTCCTTGATCTTGGGATCGAAGTTCAGGCTGGATGCCCGCTGAAAGGCTGTTTGGGCAAAGGGATCATTGTTCTGGTCCAGGTACAGCTGGCCCAGGTAATAGGCTGCGTACTGGCCAAGTGAATCCTGCTGATTGGCTACCCCCTTAAAGTTTTCGATGGCTTCTTTGGGCTGGCCGCTTTTATACTGCGAAAAGCCCAGGCGGTATGCCAGGGGACCATCCAGCTTTTTGGAGCCGGCATACTGCTTAAAGTAGGTAGCGGCCTTGGCATACTCCTCTTTTTTGAAATAAGCCTCAGCCGTTAGCAGTTCCAGCTCAGATCCGGACGTCTTGCGGCTGCCTCCCTTTTGCTCGGCATAACTGATGAGCTTATCATACAGCCCCTGGCGGTAATAGATATTGGCCATGAGCGGGGGCACCTGAGCGGCAAAGGCTTCATTTTGCTCAGCCCGCTGAAGATCGTAGGCAGCCTGATCATACTCCCCTTTGGTAAAATAAATATAGCCGGCATAATAGCTGGCGGCATAAGAGTAGCGGTTGTTGCTGCGCTTTAGCTTGTTGAAGCGCTCCAGGGCCTTATCGAAATCCTTATTACTAAAGTACGTATAGGCCAGGTTAAAATCTACTTCATCTCGCTGGGCGGGTGTGAGGGCGGCGGGGTTTACCCGCTCGTAGTACGTGGCTGCTCTGTTGTAATTTTTATTGCTGTAGTAAAAGCGGGCCAGTTCATAATAAGCCAGCTGCGCCTTGGGATGATAGGGATACTCCAGCAGGAAGTTTTCGGTGAGGGCCTCTGCATCATCATTGGAGAGATTGATGGCGCTATAGGCAATATAATAGGCAGCCTCTGCTCTGCGCAGATCGTTTGCCTCGGGCTGCTCTGTTTCCAGAAAGCGGCTAAAGGCGCGCCGTGCTGCAGCCCACTGCTGTTTCTCCATCAGCTCCAGGCCCTTCTCAAACTGAGATGGGCCCTGCGGACGAAGAGCAGGATGTTGTGCCTGTAGCGAGCCGGCACACAGAAGTAAAACGAATGCAAAAACAAGTGGTAATCTCATGCCTACGCTATGTGCAGATGTCAACGTTGGGATAAAGGCTTAATTGTAAAATCGGGGAAGATCCTGGTGCATGTCAGGAGAAAGGGTACTGAACCCTGATGCAATCTTTGTATTTTATATGGAACTTACAAGCACCAACAGGCCTGTAATCGCATATTTCCGCGGGCCTTCTGCTCATGTAGCAGTGCCGGTAAAAATAGGTAACTAACCCAAAATGAGTTTGTTGCAAAATGCTACCTAAACCTCTTCTTTCAGCAACAAATTTTATCCACAATGGCTCAGATCTTGCACTGATTTAATACTATTTTAATAAAAAAATCCGGAACCACAGGCCCCGGACTTTTTGCGTATATCCTCTTAACACCAAAAACGTTTATCAGGGAGCTTCCTGCACCAGGATGCGGAAGTCTACTCGTCTGTTCAATTCCCGGCCTTCCCGGTCGTCGTCATTCGTTGCCAGGGGTTCGTCTTCGCCCAGGTAGTGGAGCTGCAGGCGTTCTGCCGCAATGCCTTTCTCTATGAGGAACTGGCGTACCGACTGAGCCCGCTTCTGGCTGATGCGCAGGTTGCCCTGGCGGCTGCCTGTTTCGTCGGCATGGCCTACTACCTTGATGACAACAGAGGGGTTTTGCACCATCAGGTCATAGACCTGCTGCAGGTACACCTCATAGGCGCCCTTTTTCAGCACAGTCTGGTTAAAATCAAAATAAATGTTCCGCAGGATCTTGTATTCGCGCTGATCAGTGCCCTGTGCCGCTACAGCCCGCAGGGGTAATACCGTATACAAGCCCTGTGCATTGCGTGCAGGTATGGGCCGGTCTGCAGGTACTGTGACAGCTGTCTCTGCTGTGGCAGCCTCGTCGGAGCTGTTGGGTGGTTGTTGTGGGGAAGTGTGTTGCTGGCCCTGTTGCGGAATGCCGGGGAGTTTTATGCCCGTTACATCCACTTCTCTCATCTGCTGATCGGGCATGGTAATGGCAATCTGGGGGGCGTATTGACGCACATCGGGATAAATAGGGGCAGCATAGATATCGCGCTTATCGGATCCGGGCCGGTAGGAAACAAAGTAAATGGTGCTCATGTCATCGGTAATGGAGCAATAAGTTTCTTCTCCGCTGGAGTTAATGTGCCCCTCTAAGGCTACCGGTTCGGTCCAGTTGGTCCAGGTATCATCCAGCCGGAAGGAATAATAGATATCAGCACCCCCCCGGCCCTGGTGTCCGTAGCTGCTAAAAAAGAGCGTTTGTCCATCAGACGCCAGAAAAGGGGCAAAATCCGATTTACTGGTATTAATGGTCTTGCCCAGGTTTCTGGGTTTGCTCCAGTTGCCATCTGCTTTTCTAAAGCTGATAAAGATATCCTGTTCTCCATGGCTATCATCGCGGGCGATGGCCATAAAGAGTACATTTTCCCGGTAGGATTGAAAGAAGTCTACGTATTCGCTGGCATTGTAATAGCCTTCTATGTCAACTTCTTCGGGTTCGCTCCAGGCATTGCCCAGTTTGCGAAAGTACACAAATGGACCCTGTACCTCGCGGTAGGTATTAACGATGAGCAGCTCCTGTCCATCGGGGCTCACCGAAAAGATGCTGTTGACAAATTTGTTGTTGATGGGAGCACCCAGATTGCGGGGCGTACCCCAGCTGTCGCCCTCCTTTTGCACCACATAGACATCCTGCAGATCCCGCAGGCCCCGTACATTGTCGGGGTGCTGCTCCCGGCCAAAGTAGAGCGTATTTCCATCGCCGCTGATGAGCGGACGCAACTCACTGTGCGGGGAGTTGATCTGTTTGGGAAGCTCGGTTCGTTGCTCCTTCTGCGCATAGACCCCCGAGATGGTGGCAGAAACAACAACAAAAGTGAGTGAGAGGAAACGCTTGAACATAGCTGAGTAGCTTAATCCCATGCTTTAAATGACTGGCACTAAATTATTGTATTTCAAAATATAATGACAAGTACACGTAAGTTTATTTACATTAATTATGGGTTTTGCTACAAGCCGGAATGTGTCTGTTCAAGCCAAACATTTTTTGATGCGCATGCTTCTACACCTAAGGCATAACCGCAGGCTGCTGTACTGCCACTTACCTAGTATCGCTTAACGGATTAACCCAGGCAACCATGGGCAAGTATGTTTATAATTCCATACTGCCATTTGTGCGTACCAACTTCAATGGCAACCGCTTAGTAGGAGATCGCTTTACCAACTACCCCTATCCGGATCCTGCGCCTGAGCTGAAAACAGTGCTGAAATGGAAGCTTTCTGCCAATCCTCAACGGAACGAAAAGAAGCAGGACCGGTTTGCACTGAGGGCGCAGTTTCTGCCCGGGCTGCCGGATACGCCGGGTGATTTTCTTATCTGGCTGGGACACGCTTCTTTTTTTATCCGGATGTCAGGGGTGCAGCTGCTGATCGACCCCCTTGTGGGCAGTCTTCCTCTGATAGGACGAAAAGTTCCATTTCCCATAGCTCCAGCGCAGCTACAGCCCATTGACTATATCCTGATTTCCCATGCGCATCGGGATCATTATGATACACGCTCGCTACGCAAACTCCTGAAGCATAATCCTACAGCTGAAGTACTGGGCCCTTTGCGGATCTCCCTGCTCCTGAAAAAATTAGCCTTCTCGCCCGTATGTCAGGAGGCTGGCTGGTACCAGCCCTATGCACTTAAGAAATCGCTTAAAATTGTGTTTTTACCGGCAGTCCACTGGCATCGAAGGGGGTTGTTTGATTTGAACAAAATCCTGTGGGGTAGTTTTCATATTTCAAACGGCACCTCTAGCATTTTCTTTGGAGGAGACACCGCCTACCACAAACACTTCCGGCACATTGCCGACATCATGGGTCCGGTAGATGTAAGCCTGTTGCCCATTGGCGCTTACAAGCCCGAATACCTCATGAAGCAGGCTCATCTGAATCCGGAAGAAGCGGTTATGGCAGCAAATCACCTTCAAAGCAAGACACTTATTCCCATGCACTACGGCACGCTGGACCTGTCGGATGAGCCCCTGGGTGAACCTCTGCGCTGGCTCCGGCAACTGGAGGCTGAAAATAAACTTGCTGCATCGCTCAGCGTTCTGCAACCTGGAGAGGTATTTTACTTATAAAACCAGTCCAAAGCTTATACCAAGAAGCACTTATTTAACCTTACAACATTTAAGTAAATGCTCCTTTAGGATGTAGTGCAGTATCCTGAATCAGTGAGCCGCTGGCAACCCCCTGAAAAATAATAGCTGTTATGTACTGCAGCCCCTAGTCCAGGGCTGTACTGGAGAAGCCTATCTCGGTAAGGTAATACAAGTCCGAAGGGTAAAGGGAGGCAAATGCTGTAGCGCATCGGGTCAGGCGAGAACCGACCAGCTAGTGTAGGAACTGGAGGAGAACCTAAGTAACATGCGTAGTATTATATTCCATGTGTTGATGATTCATAATAAATGCCAATGCATAGCAATTATGCATGTTAATGAGTATTACGCATACTACTATGTTACTAATAAACACCGGTATTGATGAATTGAGATGTTTGCAGTTGGGCTACTCCCATCCCGGGCAGGCGCTACCCCAGGTTCTGGAGAATGGCTGCAGCGGCTTTGGCGCCACTGCGCATGGCGCCGTTGATGGAGCCATTGAGCAGGTGGTCGCCGCACATGTAAATTCCCTCCTTTACCCGCAGGCTACTGGCAGCAATGTGGTGCTGCACATGGTGCTGGTCGGGCAGGGCATAGCGGATTTTATAGGATTTAAGATAATGCCAATGCTGTACCTTTTCGCCAAAGTAGGGTTTCATTTCCTGCCGGATCTGCTTGATGATGGTATCTTTGTCAAGCTCAAGCGCCCCATTGCAGCTTACGGAGATGAGATGCTTTCCGCGGGGGGCATACTTGCGGCTTACTTCGGTAAGCACGGCCAGGTTATTTACAAAAGGGTTGGGGTCTGCATTAAGCATGATCCAGCAGCCTTTGGCAGGCGACTTGTCAGCCCAGAAATAAACATTGGTGGTGCTTTGGCAATTGTCTTTTACCTGGGGAAGGTAATCATGCACGATGCCGCAGGCTTCGGTTGCAAGTAGGATTTTATCGGTATGAAGCTCCTGCCCATTCTCCAGTCCTACCACCCCCTTTTGTATGAATTTTACGCGATGGTTGAGGCGGATCACTTCTGGCGGAATGGCTCTGGCCAGCTGCTTGGGGATCTCTTTCATCCCCTCTGCAGGCAGCGCTGCCCAGCCCTCGCTGAACATTTTAAAAACGAACATGAACATGCGGCTGGAGGTCTCCAGCTCCCGTTCCAGAAAAATTCCCCCAAAAAAAGGCCTGAAAAATCGCTCTATGATCTTCTCGCTAAAGCCCAGCTCTTGCAGTTTCTGCCGGGTAGTTTGCTCGGGCCCGGCAAACAGCTCGTGTACCTGCTTGTTTTCCACCTGCTGATTTAACCACAGCACTTTCATCTTGTCGGACAAACTGCCCACGGGGGCCAGCAGGCTGGAGAGAAGCTGGGTGGGATGCCGCCGGGGGTCTGCCAGCAGGTACTGCTTCCCTCCTTTCAGCACCACCGCACCGGCCCCAAAATGCTTCAGGTCCAGTTTCTTATAGTCCAGGTATTTGTGCGCATCAGGATAGGCCGTCAGATACACCTGAAAACCTCTGTCCAGCAAATAGCCATCTACCTTGTCGGTTGCTACCCGCCCGCCAACCCGCTCGCTGGCTTCCAGTACCACTACCCGCTTGCCTGCCCGGTGCAGGTCATGGGCAGCAGTGAGGCCGGCAAGTCCCGCCCCGATCACTATTACATCGTATTGCATGCGTATTTCACCAGCTGGGTGTGTATGTAAGTAAATAGATTTTCAGCACAAAGGTTTATCCTTACCGTGCAAAATGCAAGGGGACAGCCCGGGACATTTTCACCCCCTTGGGCAAACTACCAGGGCTCACCTGCCCCATCTCCGGCGCATAATGCCAGCGGGCAGGCTGGCTACTACGGGAAAGATTTATAACTTTGGCTCAACCATCACTAAAAATTATTTTTTCATGAAGAACATAACCGTAATAGGCTCCGGTACCATGGGCAATGGCATTGCTCATGTGTTTGCTCAGAAAGGGTACCGGGTCTCACTGGTCGATATCCGGCAGGATGCCCTGGACCGGGCACTGGCAACCATCGGCAAGAACATGGACCGGCAGATCAGCAAAGGGCTACTGGACGAAAACGCCAAAAGAGAGAGCCTGGCCAATATCAGCACCTATACCGACTTGAAAATGGGCGTTCAGAAGGCTGATCTGGTGATTGAAGCGGCTACTGAGCAGGAGTCCATTAAGCTGGATATCTTTAGAAAGCTGGATGAACTTTGCCCGGCCGATACCATTCTTTCCAGCAATACCTCCTCTATCTCCATTACACGCATAGCAGCGGTGACCAAACGCCCGCAGCAGGTGATTGGCATGCATTTTATGAACCCGGTGCCAGTGATGAAGCTGGTAGAAGTAATACGGGGCTATGCCACCTCAGATAGCGTTACGGAGACCATTATGACCCTCTCCCGCCAGCTGGACAAAGTGCCGGTAGAAGTGAACGATTATCCAGGCTTTGTGGCCAACCGCATTCTGATGCCCATGATCAACGAGGCCATTTACAGCCTGTATGAGGGGGTAGCCGGTGTAGAAGAAATTGACACCGTCATGAAGCTGGGCATGGCGCACCCCATGGGACCTCTGCAGCTGGCCGACTTTATCGGACTGGATGTTTGCCTGTCCATCCTGAAGGTGCTGCAGGAGGGGTTTGGCAATCCAAAATATGCCCCCTGCCCCCTGCTGGTAAATATGGTTACAGCCGGACACCTGGGCACCAAGAGCGGCAGTTGGATTTTACAGCTGGAGCCAGGGCAGCAAGGAACTTACCGTTGCCGATCGATTCAGAAAAAAATAAATCAGATTCAATCCCATTTCCAAAAGCCTCCCCTGTGCCCGCAGCGGAGGCTTTTTCTATACATGGCTGCCGGCAATCCAGGCGGTAGTCCAGGCGGCCTGAAAATTAAAGCCCCCAGTAATACCATCAATGTCCAGCACCTCTCCTGCAAAAAACACCCCCGGCAGTACACGGCTTTCCATGGTCTGGGGGTTAATGCTGCTCAGGCGTATGCCACCGCAGGTCACAAATTCTTCCTTGAAGGTTGTTTTGCCCGCCACCGTATGACGGTCCCGGTAAAGCACTTCCAGCAGTCGATTCAGGGATTTCTTGCCAAGCTCCAGCCAGCGCTCCTCCTCGCCAATTCCTGCTTTTTGGCACAGATGCACCCACAGACGGCTAGGCAGGTCAAACAGGGGGTATTTATGCACTTTTTGCTTGGGGTTGGCCAGTCCGTAGCGCTGCAGCTGCTGGCGCAGGGCTTCTTCTTCCGCCACGGTTACCCACCGTAGCTGAATGGCGAAGTGATAGTTCTGCTGCTGGATCCAGCGGGCACCAAAGGCAGAAAGCTTTAAAATGGCCGGCCCGCTTAATCCCCAATGGGTGATGAGCAGCGGGCCCTCGTACACCAGCTTAGTGGTTTCGATGCGTACCGAGGCCTGGGGCACCGCAATTCCAGCCAATTGGTGCAGGGCCTTATCGGGAATATTGAAGGTAAACAAGCTGGGCACAGGTTTTTCGATGCTGTGCCCCAGCGCTTCCAGCCAGCGATACGCTTCCTCTTTTGGTGCTCCGCCAGTAGTGATCAGCACGCGGTCGGCCAGTATCTCCTCCTGCTCCAGCTTAAGCCGGTAGCGTCCATCGGGCAGGCGCTCCAGGCCCTGCACCCCTTTGCCGGTCAGGATGTGGATGCCCAGGCGCTGGGCTTCATTCAGAAAACAGCTAATGATGGTCTGGGAAGAATTGCTGAGGGGGAACATGCGCCCATCGGCCTCGGTATGCAGCTGCACCCCCCTGGCGGCAAACCACGCTACGGTATCCTGAGCCCCAAAGGTCCGGAAGAGCTGTTTGAGCAGTTTTTGTCCGCGGGGATAGGCAGCGGACAGGGCCGTGGGCTGAAAGCAGTGATGGGTCACATTGCAGCGCCCACCGCCACTGATCTTTACCTTGGCCAGCAATTTGCTGGTTTTT
>NZ_AODQ01000043.1 GCF_000348925.1 Cesiribacter andamanensis AMV16
CAGTGTGAAAACTGCCGCTTACTTCCCGGTACCACTGAAAGGTATAGCCAGAAAGATCGGTTACCACTGTGCCATTGAAGCGCAGCTCGCTAAGGGCGATGCCACCGTTCTTGGCCGTAGCCGGAGAACAGATGCTGTTGGGTGTGGGAGTGAGGGTGGCCGTTACCACCCCTTGCTGCATAGGTACTACGATTGATCGAACTACTCTACAGCCGCTCGCTGCATCAGTCGCTTCAACGGTATAGGTCTGACCACCGGCCAGGTTGGAAAGCATAGTGGCTGTACCGCTGCTGATAGGGGTACCCGTGGCCGTGCTGCCCAAAAACCAACGGTAGCTTACTGACCCTGAGCTGGCTGGTGAAATGCTGTAGCTGGCCGAGATGGCACCATTGGGGGTGCCATTACAGCTGGTTTGCGGAGTGGCGCTGAGCGTCAGGCTCTGGCTAGGCAGGGTGTTTTGTACCGTTACGCTTACCGGAGCGGCATTACAGCCCAGGCTGTTATTGCGTGCCACCACAGTATAGGTACCCCCCTTGAGGTTGGGCATCAGGTTGGTACCAGTGACCGAACCGGTCGTGCCATCGCTGTGCGTCCAGGTAAAGGTATAGTTGCTGAAGTTGGTGACGGTAACCCCCTTATAGGTGGCCGAGCCGGTGATGCTGCCATTGTACTGCACCCCGCTGCTGGCCGAGGCCGGATCGCAAATGCTGTTGGGGCTTGAGGTATAGGAAGCAATAGGATTTACCGGCTGGTGGGGTACTGTAAAGCTGGTAGTGGTGCTACATTCAAAATTATCATTGTTGTAGTTTCCGGTAACGGTTACAGTATACGTACCGGAGGGAAGAGGGCTGGCTGTTGCCTGGTTGGTAAACTGTGACAGCAGTGTTCCGCTGGAGTTGCGCCACTGGTAGGTGTAGCCCAGCTCCGGCTCGGTGCCGGGGGCAGGGGTAGAAGAAGTAAGGCTGATGCGGCCACTTCCGTTGCCGGCACAGGTAGTATCGGCGAGGATGCTGGCATTTACCACCGGGGGGATCGGCCAGCCTTCTACGGTAAATACATAGGGGTCAGATTCGCAGCCCGTACTCTCATCTATGGCAATGATGGTGTAGGTACCCGGGGCAATCTGGTAGTTATAGTCCTGGCTGGTGTAAACGTTGTTTATGTACTTTTTATCGATGATCAGGCCATTGTACCACTCAATCTTGTAGTTTTTGCAGTTTTCAAGAAAAACCTGTCCAATAGGGGCTTTATTACAGCCCAGGATGGTTCTGGGGTAGCCTTCAGCCATCTTAAAACAGGGGTCAATCGATTTGTTGATGGTTTGGGCCTGCCCGAAAATACGGCAGCCGGTGTTACTGTCCACTACCACCACATTGTAAGTACCGGGGGCTAATTTCTTGGCATCCTTGCCAATACTTACCCGGTAGTTATTATCAAACATGTGGTCGGCATAATACCAGGTGTATTCAAAATTACCGGTATTTACCGCCTGCCCGCTGCCATTTCGGATCTGGGCCCTTAGCTCACCTTCATACTGGCCTTTGCATTTTGAGGTGCCCGACACCACGGTGATGTCCACCTGGTAGTTGGCAAATGCTGTGCAGTTAAAATCTTCCGAATTGGACAAAGCCGAGGTGTTGCCCGTGGCAGGAAGAAAGGCGATCAGGAATAAGAAAAGTGCGTAAAACTGCTTCATGGGTGGAGGCAGAATAAAGTTTAGTGGTTTAGTAACGGGCAGTATGCCAGGTTACTAAATTACAGACTTTAAAGAAGCACTTTCAAAATATGTAAGATATCCCCTTAGATTGCTTTAGCCCATAGGGTGTTGTTATTCTAAGGAGAGAAAGAATTGCATTTTACCGCAGCAGAGTGATGCTCCCTGACTTTACGACCTTTCCGGCGGCGTCTTTAAAAATGTAATAATAAACCCCTGCTTCCAGCATACGGCCCCTTTCGGTTCCATCCCAGCTGTTGAGGTAGGGCTGGGCTTCAAAGATGGTCCGGCCCAGGCTATTCACCAGGCTAAGGCGCAGATCGGGATACAGATCAATATCGCCAACAACCCAGGTACCATCTACTGCCGGTACAAAAATCTTGGGAGGGCTGATTCGCAGGGAATTGTCTACCTCTATTGTTATGGATGCGGATGCCGCACAGCCATTCTCCCCCCAGCCGCTAACGGTATAGGTAGTAGTGCGATTGGGTGATACGCTAACGGTAGAACTATACAAATCTGTAATATGCTCGCTGGCTTCCCACGCATAGCGCAGACCACCCACACCGCTCAGGGTAACCGTTTCGCCCAGTTTGATGGAGCGGGCAGAAGCGCTGATGCTGATGGCAGGGGTTTCCAGATGACTGATGTCAAGGGAGCGCTCTAGTATACAGCCGGCGCTGGTGGTAACCGTTGCCGTATAGGTACCGCTATTAGCCGCAGTAAGAGTAGGGGTGGTAGCACCGGTGTTCCAGCGTACACTGGCTACATCGCCTTCCAGTCGTAGCATTACCGATTCGCCGGGGCAAAAGGCGGTGGGCCCATCGGCCAGTAGTTCTATCTCAGGCGCAGCTACCACCGTAATGGTTTTGCTGCTGGAGTTGCTGCAGCTGCCTGAGCCGTAGCTTACAGTCAGATTCACCGTATAGGTTCCCGCAGCCGGATAGGTATGGGTAGGGTTGGCCTCGCTGGAGGTTTTGCCATCGCCAAAGGACCAGGCATACACAGGAGTATGTCCGCTGGCATAGGTTGAGCTATTCTGGAAGCTGACCGCTTGCTGCAGACAGGCTGTAGCCGGAGCGCTAAAGCTGGCTACCGGTGCCTGCGTCTGGGTGATGGCAACGGCAGCACTTTCGGCTGAGCAGCCATTGCTGTTGGTGATCACCACCGTATAGCTGCCAGCAGTGCCGGTGCTGATGCTGGCCGTAGTAGCTCCTGTACCGGTATAATTGGCGCCATTCAGTTTCCACTGGTAGGCAGCAAAGCCGCTGGGGGCCTGCAGCGTAAGCGAGGTGCCAGCACAAAAGGCGGTGGCAGAAGCCGTAATGCTGGCGGTTGGTTTGCTATTGACCGTAAGGGTTTGAGCCACAGGGGTAAACTGGCATTCACCCACTTTTATCACAACACTATAGCTGCCCGCTGCGGAGGTTTGTACGTTGGTGAGGGTATGGCTGGCCGTGCTGGTGGTTGTGGTAAAGCCATTTGGGCCACTCCATACATAGGTAGCGCCTGTCATGGCTGTGGCTTTCAGGATGGCCGAACCGCCGATACAGGTGGCAGCAATGGGCTCCATGGCCACTGTACTGCCCCCTCCACCTGTGCCCGATACTACCTGTACAGTACCCGAGCTTAGGGAGCAACCATCTGCAGCAGCAGAAATGGTTACGGCATAGGTGCCGGCATCGGTAATTTCTATGGAGGAGCCTGTGGCGCTTAGGGGGGTTCCGTTGCGGGTCCAGGTATAAACCACCCCAACTGCCCGGGTAGCCTGTAGGGTAAGGCTCTGGCCGCTGCACAGGGTTTGGGTGCCGGAATGGGAGAGTAGGGGCTGTACGCAGTGCTGGTTGCGCAGCACGCGCAGGTTGTTGCTGGTAGTGCCGGTATAGGCCAGGTCGGGTTTGCCATCGCCGGTAAGGTCTACCACTTTCGGATGGCGGCCATTTTCAGTAGTAGCAATGTGGGCGCCACTTAAGCTAAAGCTGCTGCTGGTGCTGGTATTGCTGATGATAAACAGCGAGCGGGAGGCACTGTTGTGGCTCACCACCAGCTCGGGCCGGCCATCGCCGTTCAGGTCGCCGCTGGCCAGACCCCAGGGTTGGGTACCGGCTTTGATGCTGGAAGAGGCGCCAAACTGCAGGTTTCCGCTGCTACTGGTGTTGGGCCAGGTATAGATCAGGTCATTATAGGTATTGGTAGCCGCCAGGTCCTGCTTGCCATCGCCATTCAGGTCGGCAGCAATCAGGTTAATAAGGCCAGCCTCGGTACTTAAGCTTTGGCCTGCCGTAAAGCTGATGCCGCTACCGGTGCTGGTATTGCGCAAAAGGCTTACACCGCTGCCCTGAAAGGGTGATACGGCAATATCGGCCAGGCCATCGCCGTCCAGGTCCTGCACCACCAGTCCATGGGTGCTGCTAAAGCCGGATATGGTCAGTTCCAGGGGAGTATCAACATCGAACAGTAGGTTACCGGCTGTGGAGCTGTTCTTAAAGATGGTGATGATATTGCCCGAGCGGGACGTAATGAGCACCTCGGGGCGGCCATCGGCATTGAGATCCTGCATGGCCAGCATGGCTGCGCCACCGATGGACAGGGGCAGGGCCAGGGCCGGACCAAAGGAAATTGCGCCCCCCGCAGGGCTGGTGTTGCGCAGCACATAGGCCCTGTTGCCATTGATGCCCGAGCCGGACACCAGCAGGTCGGGCCGGCCATCGCCATCCATATCGCCACAGATCACATTGCGGCTGTAGGCATTTAGCGTAAGATTGGTTTTAACAAAGCTGGCTACGGACAGGGTGCTGGTATTCTGAAAAGCCGACAGCTGCAGGCTGTTTTCATGGCTGCTCACCACATCCACCAGGCCATCGGCGTTCAGGTCACAGGCGCAGAGGTCAAACATACCGGTGTTGCCGGCAAAGGGAGCATCTGTGGTGAATTTTGTCGGATCAAAGCTGCTGCCGCCAAAGGCTAGCAGGAAGGGTTGTGCGCTTTTGCCTGCCAGCCCGCTGGCCAGGTTGGTGACCGTAACCCCCTCCAGGCTGGCGCCTGCCGGAACGCTTACCTTTAGCTGGCTGCTGCTGGATTCCACTACCGTACCCCTGGCAGCGCCAAACTGCACATGCGCATTGCTGCCGGTGGGCAGGTTGCTGCCGCTAAGGGTAATTACCTCCGTTGGCGTTGCCGTGCGGGGGCTTATGCCGGAGACAACAGGCCGCTGGGCCAGCAGCTGGCTGGCCGGAAGCAGAAGGGAGATGGAAAAAAATAACAGCTTCTTCATGGGGTAGGAACAGTAAAGGATTACATCTCGAAGCGCGGCTTGTGCTGCACTTCCTGGCTGTAGTTCTTGTCGGCGCCGAGGCGAATTTTGATCTGTAGTTCGTGGGTGCTTTTCAGCATGCTGCCTACCAGGGCATTGGCAAACTCATAAGCATAGCCAAAGCTGATTCCGGGCGTCAGGTTCAGGCCCAGCAGGGCCGTGCCTCCGTACTGGTAGCGGTAGGTGCCTCCTCCCCATAGCGTTCTGTTCAAGTACAGCACGGCACCTGCCTCGTAGCGTATTTTATCTTCGCCCACTTTCTGGGCTATAAACAAAGGTTCAAGTTCTACCTTTTCAGGGGTAATAATGGCATAGTAGCTGGCTGTGCCCACCCATTGCTCCAGGGGCGAGAACTCAAAGAGCTCCTGCGCATCAGCACTGATCACCTTCTGGGCCGTAAGCTGCGGCAGCGACAGGCCCAGGTTAAAATGGCGCAGGTGGTAGTTAATGCCAAAAGCAGCCTCAAAGCGCATGGCCTGGTTGGCCCAGTTGGCCAGGTAGGGCTGCTGCAGCTCGGTAGCTTCGCTAAAATCGGCTGTATGGTGGCTGATGCCGCTGGCCAGGCCCATGCGCAGAAAGTGTTTTTCGCCAAAATGTGCCGTGTAGCCTACTGTAGCCATGGCTACGGATGAGCGCAGCACACCCCGGCTTTCGGTACGCAGCTGCAGGCCGCCGGCCATGGTTTTGCTAAAGGGGGTATGAACGCTGACACCATATAAGGTAGGAGCGCCCTCTATGCCAACCCACTGGCGGCGGTGAGTCAGAAAAGCCACCGCATGCCCATCCGTACCGGCAAAGGCCGGGTTGTACAAAAACGGATTAGTGAAATACTGGCTATACAGCGGAGCCTCCTGGGCCTGCAGGCCCTGGCATGTGAATACTACACATGTGATGGTAACTAGTAGTAGCCGGTTGAGCATGGGTATAGCGATAGTCCTATAGTTTTGATATGCTAAGGTAAAGCCTGGCCCGGGAAGAACTTCTCCATTTTCTCCAACTTCCTGCCCTGCGTACCAATTCACACTTTTTTTAAAGATTTACCAGAACGTAAGCGCGTAATTTTAAACCTGTGAACGCCTCTTGCCTGCTGTGCGGGTTCCGGACCAAAAAGGGGGATGTTGGTGCGATGAAGTCCGGAGCTGGCAAAGATAGGGGATTGGCGCCATACTAGATACGTATTGTTTAAAACAGGTATGAAATTCTATTTTTACACATGTCTGGCCCTGCTGTGGGCTGCTCCCATCCTGCTCCAGGGCCAGGTGCGGGTAGGCCCGGTAGGCGGCGCCTCCATCACCCGCTGGGTGCCGGAGAACAACGACTTCGCTCCTTTTTACTCCAGCAACTACCGGCCCGGCTACCACGGGGGCATTGCGGCCAACTATTGGGTAAACAAGCGCTACTCGCTGCATACCGAGTGGCTCTACCTGTACCGGCAAAAGGATGTGCGCTACGAGCGCAACCTGATTAAGGTGCACGATGTGGCAAAACAGCACTATCTGGCCGTTGCGGCCCTGTTTCGTGTAAGTTTCCATACCAATATCAAAAAAAGCCATCAGGAGTGGTATGTGAATGCCGGCCCGGCCCTGCATTACTGGCTGGGAGGCAGCGGCCGCCTGCGCTCCAATGAACAGTCACCCTATCTGGAGGAAGGCTCCATGGATTATACTATTCGCTTTGAGGCGCCCGGTGAGTACGGCAGCACCGAGTATATCACGCCGGCCAACCGCTGGCAGATGGCCCTGTATGCGGGCGGTGGGGTGATGTTTGACCTGGGCTTCCGCAACCACATTTTCATTGATGCCCGCACCAGCCTGGGCTTGGGCAAAAGCTACTTTGCTACCGAAGCCGGGGGCGATTTTGGCCTGAACCTCTATCAGGATAACCTGCGCTCATCCATTGCCAGCATGAGCCTTTCGGCCGGCTTTATCCGGGATTTCAACATGACTGAGGTGCTGAACAAAGGAAAAGTGAAAAAGAAAAAGAAGAAGAACAAAAGCCTCAGAAAGAACTATGGCGGCAAGGTAAGCGGCTGATACCCGCTGGCCTGCAGGCAATACACACAGGAAAAAACAAACCCCGGGCTCAGCGCTCCGGGTTTTTTTGTGCTGAAGAAAACAGGGGATCAAACAGCTTAGCCCACCATCAGGTGTGCCTTGGGATATTGATAGGCCCGGGTGCTTACCCGGCTGGTAAAGGCCAGGGCAAAAGTAATGGTGCCTACCCGGCCTATAAACATGCTGCAGATTATGATGATGCGGCTCATGTCTGATAATTCAGCAGTGATGCCGGTACTTAGGCCAACGGTGGCAAAGGCCGAAACCTGTTCAAACACCAGGGAGCGAAGTTCCATGCCGGGTTCGGTGATCGTTAGCAGCAGAATTCCCAGAATATTTACCCCTACGGCAAAAATAAAAACCGATAGGGCCCGGAACACCAGCGAGGTGCTGATAAAGTTTTTGCCTATCTCCAGCTTGGCCTTTCCCTGAACGGTGGCAATGGTAGAGGCTACTACCAGAAAGAAGGTTGAGGTTTTGATACCACCCCCAATAGAGCCGGAGGAGGCGCCAATAAACATCAGAAACATAAAAATAATATAGGTAGGCAGCCGCAGCGCACCTATATCTACCGTATTAAAGCCTGCGGTGCGGGTGGTCATGGACTGGAAAAAGCTGGTGATCACAGCTTCCAGCAGGGTGAGTCCCTTTAGTGTATTGTCATATTCCAGTACATAGAACATGAGTGTGCCAAAGAGCAGCAGGGATGCCGAAACGTACACGGCTATTTTGGTGCCCAGCTGCCAGTCTTTCCAGGGGTTGCGAAGGCGATCTCGCAGGCGCTTGCGGGAGAATAAGTCCTGTATTACCGGAAAACCAATACCCCCAAAGATAACAAGGCCTGCAATTACCAGGTGCATGACGTAGGCCTCCCGCACCAGGTTTTCATAAAGCCCGTTAGTATACAGGCTAAAGCCGGCATTACAAAAAGCAGAAACCGAGTGAAAGGCCGAAAAGAAGATCTTCTGGTCGATAGAGCTGAACTTAACGTCAGGACTCCAGGTGGAGAAGATCAGCAAAAAGCCGATAAATTCAATAAAGAAGGTCATGAGCACGATCTGACGCAGCAGCCCGCGTGCCGTAAGCAGGGATTCGCTACTTAAAAAGTCCTGCAGCATTACCTGATGCCGGATGCCTACCCCCTGCCTGAAAATAAGGGTAAAAAAGGAAGCAAAGGATAAGATGCCCAGGCCGCCCAGCTGAATCAGCAACATGATCACCAGTTGCCCCTTGAGGGTAAAGTAGGTGGCTGTATCAACCACAATCAATCCGGTAACACAGCAGGCGCTCACCGAGGTGAACAAAGCTTCCAGAAACGGCATGCTGCCCGGGGCGCGGGTCATGTCCGGCAGCATCAGCAGGGCCGTGCCCAGACTAATGAGAATCAGAAAGCTGAAGATAAAGGCAGTAGCTGGCCGCACATTGAGGTTGCCCAGGCGGGTAGTGGCTACTCCAAACTCGTACACCAGCAGCAGAAACATAAAGCAGCCGATGAAAAAATGGTAGAGCTCTACCGGATTGGCCAGACCCAGCTCGCCCAGCAGGCGCGGGATCAGGGCAATGTCCAGCAGATACACCGACAGGCCGTTGAGCAGTATAATGCCCATCAGCACCCCTTCAAACTTATGCCGGATGATAAAATCGGTACGCCGGAAGGAGTATAGCCAGCGGGCTACATAGGTAAGTACAAATATCAGGAACACCAGGTCCAGGCCGTAATAAACCTGCCGCTGTTCCATGGGGCTAAGTTCATAGCCGATGTTGTAGACCAGCAGGGCAACCGCTGTCAGCGAACTGATAAAGGTAACGGACCGGATGGAGGTATAGGCCTTTGTGCGGCTCTCATAGAGGAGTCGGTTCAGGCTTTCGGCCAGGTCGTTCTTTATCCTGCGTAGGTTCATGCACCAAGAAGGGTGAGCTTGGCCTCTTCGTAAAGCCGGGTTTTGTCAATAGGTACTACACCCACATGCTCGCACACCAGGCCACCGCCCAGGTTGGCCAGGGCTGCCAGCGAGCGCGGGGGCAGGCCAAGGGCAAGGGCAAGGGCGGCAATGCTCACCACCGTATCGCCAGCGCCGGATACATCTGAAATGCTGCGCACATGGGCGGGCAGCAGGTAGTGCTCAGAGGGGGCATCAATGTATACCCCCCGCTCCGAAAGGGTAATGAGTGCATACTCCAGCTGCAGGCGTTGCTTAAGCTGCTGCACGGCTTCTTCCAGGGCAGGCTGATCGTCTTTTTCAAAGTCCAGCTTCAGGCCCTCGCGCAGTTCCTTCAGGTTGGGCTTAAAAAGGGTGGCCTGCTCGTAGGCAAAGAAGTTGCGCTTTTTAGGGTCTACCACGGTGGGGATGCCCAGGCTGCGCGCCAGCCGGATGCTTTCGGAGATGACTCGCGGGGTAAGGGCGCCTTTGTCATAATCCTCAAAGATCAGCACCTGACAGCGGGGCAGCAGCTGGGCAATGCGCTCCAGCAGCTGGTCTTCTTCTGCCGCCTGCAGGGGGCTGTCCTGCTCGGAATCTACCCGCAGCATCTGCTGGGAGCCTGCCAGTACCCGTTCCTTTATGGTGGTGATGCGCTGCGGGCTGCGGACTATGCCTTCTGCAGAGATGCCTCTGTTCCGGAGCAGCTCTTCAAACAGCGTGGCGTCTGCATCATTGCCAATAACGCTGCACAGCAGGGGGGTGGCGCCCATGGCCTGCACATTCAGGGCTACATTGGCAGCTCCGCCCAGCCGCTTTTCCCGGCGGCTCACCTGCACAATGGGGACCGGCGCCTCGGGGGAGATGCGGTCCACCCTGCCCCAGATATAGGCGTCAATCATCACATCGCCTACAATCAGGGCATTGAGCTCGTTAAAGCGGTCAAATATAGTTTCCAGTGAAAGCGCAGTCATTCCTTAGCTGAGCAGGGCAAGGGCTTTTTTGATGCGGGCAAGGGCTTCTACCAGATCCTCATCGGCGGCGGCATAGGAGATGCGGATGCTTTCCGGTGCGCCAAAGGCTCCGCCCGACACCAGCGATACATGCGCATGATCGATCAGAAAGAGGGCCAGTTCATCGGCATTGCGGATGGTGCTGCCCTGGTAGCTTTTGCCAAAGTAGCTGCTTACATCGGGCATGATGTAAAAGGCGCCATTGGGTACATAGGTCTTCAGGCCGGGAATTTCCTTTAGCCCCTCCAGCACCAGGTTGCGGCGGCGCAGGTAGGCATTGCGCATCTCATTGGCTGCCTGCAGACCGCCTTTGGTGGCAGCCAGGGCAGCCCGCTGGGCAATGCTGTTGGTGGCCGAGGTAAACTGGCCCTGCATTTTGTTGCAGGCACTGGCCAGCCAGAGCGGGGCGCACATATAGCCTACCCGCCAGCCGGTCATGGCCGAGCCTTTGGAGAAGCCGTTAACGGTGGCTACCCGATCAGCAATCTCGGGAATGGAACCCAGGCTGATCTGCTCGCCGGTAAAGTTGATGTATTCGTAGATCTCGTCGGCAATGGCCACCACATGCGTATGGCGTTTCAATACTTCGGCCATGGCCCGGATCTCATCGGGGCTGAATACTGCGCCGGTGGGGTTGCAGGGCGAGGAGTACATGACCGCTTTGGTGCGGGGGGTAATGGCGGCTTCCAGCTGCTCGGCAGTAGCTTTATAATTATTTTCCAGCGAGCCTTTTATTTCTACCGGTATGCCACCGGCTAGCTCTACAATGGCTTTGTAGCTGACCCAGTAGGGCGAGTAGAGGATCACCTCATCGCCGGGATTTACCAGGCAGAGTACCAGGTTGGCAATGGATTGTTTGGCGCCGGTGCTTACCACAATGTTGGCGGGGGTGCAGGCAATGCCGTTTTGCTCCTGCAGCTTCTGGGCCAGGGCTTCCCGAAGGTCCAGATAGCCGGGTACAGGGGGGTAGGCAAAGTAGAGGCCGCTGTCGATGGCCTCTTTTGCGGCATCCTGTATAAACTGAGGAGTGGGAAAATCGGGCTCGCCCAGACTCAGGTTGATGATCTGGATGCCTTTTGCTTTGTATTCCCTGGCTTTGGAGGCCATGGCAATGGTGGCCGATTCTTCCAGGTTGGCTATGCGGTCGCTCAGGAGGTTCATACCGGGCTAATTTTAGGGCACTAAGTTAATCATTCGCCCCAAAAGTCTAGGAATCTGGCCCAATTCATTTCGCCTTGGCCCTGCTCTAGTGTTTGGCGTACTAGCGGGGTGGGTGAACGTAGCCATCACAAAAAAATAGGTAAGCTGCCCGAGTTGTTGGTGAGAACACCAACAACTGGGAGAAAAGTCGTCTGGCTACAAAGGTAGTTGGTGAGAACATCAACAATTGGGAAGAAGGCAATATCCACATTTGGAAGAAGCTGTTGACTATAAATAAGCAAGCTAATCTTTTGTAAGTATTGAAGCCTACAAATTGTAAGCTTATAGGGTATGGGTATCAAGACTTTTTTTTAGGCTATATCTCCCTTGGTGGTTGTGTTTTTACAAATGGTAAGGGATAGTATGGGAACATAAAAAGAGGCGCCCAATAGGACGCCTCTCGGCCTTTTTTTGGGTCGCTCGTTTGCTGCTAAGGTGCCCCTTCTCCTGCCCGTTAGTATAAGAGGGTACAGCTCAGAAGTGGTTGGTGAAAACACCAACCACAGGTAAGGCTGTGTTGATATTGGATGCCCTTTCGCTGGTTCGAGGGTGCCGCTCGGACCTCGCTATACTTGGAAGATCCGTGCCATAGGCTCGAACCCACTATCCTTTAGTAAGATCCCTGACGTATGTGGGAGTTCGGAGAACGCCAAAATTAATGTCACAGATTCGGGGCGGCCCACGCAGGGCGGCCCACGCAGGGTGTACCAAGTTGGGGCCCCCTCCCGTTGCTGCTGTTTTCACCAGCAACTCGCTACAGACGCTTACGGGGATGTGCCGAGCAGAAAAACTCCGATAACAACCACCCCTAATTTCCCTTCTCCTGCCCGTTTGTATAGGGGGTGCGGCTCAGGATGCTGCGGCCCAGGGTGATCTCATCGGTATACTCCAGCTCGCCCCCAACAGGCACGCCGCGGGCAATGCTGCTGGTGCGTACCCCATAAGGCTGCAGCTTGCGGGTCAGGTAAAAGGAGGTGGTGTCGCCCTCCATGGTGGGACTAATGGCCAGGATCACCTCTTTTACACCCCCTTCAGCCACCCGTTTAATAAGTGTATCGATGCGCAGGTCGGAAGGGCCAATGCCTTCGATGGGGGAGATGATACCGCCCAGCACATGGTAGAGGCCGTGGTACTGCGCCGTGTTTTCTATGGCCATCACATCCTGCGGGTTTTCCACTACGCAAATGGTAAAAGCATCCCGGCGGGGTTGGCGCAAATGGCGCAGATCTCGGTATCGGACAGGTTATGGCAGTTGCTGCAGTAGCGGGTTTTCAGGCGCAGGTCCAGCAGGGCCCCGGCCAGCGATTCGGTTTCGCTCTCTTCCCGGCGCAGCAGGTGCAGGGCCAGGCGCAGGGCTGTTTTACGGCCAATGCCAGGCAGTTTGGCAATTTCTTCTACGGCTTTTTCTATGTATTGAGATGGGTATTGCATGGTGTGGGTTTGTGCTAGTATAGCAACATCCTTTGGGGCAAATTCATTCCGTTAAAACCGGCTTCTGCGTGCTAAATTCCCCCTTTTATGGCCCATGCAGGGGCATTTAGAGGGGTGTGCGCCGGCGCTCTGCCAAGGTATAAAAAAAGCCTGAAAGGATCAGGCCTGCAGTTGTGGTGGAGGGGATGTTCTATACAATTTTGGCATCAATGCCGGCTTCCCGAATCCCATCCCGCATGGGCTTCAGATCCTCGTAGCTACCTTTCTTCACAGAGCACTTGCCTTTGTAATGGATCAGCCAGGTACACTGCTCGGCCTGCTGTACATCGTGCTTGCACACGCGCACCAGGGTGTTGATCACATGATCGAAGGTGTTGAAGTCGTCGTTGTACACCATCAGGTCCCGTTCGTCCACATCAACGTCCACCTCGGCTACCTGTACTTCTTCCAGTACCTCGACCTCTAGTTCATGAGCGGTTCTAAACTTCATACTTTCAGCCTTTACGTTGGCAAAAATAAGGAATAATGTTCAAATTTACCTCTTATCTCTTAGTTACGTATGAGCCCTGCTTTGGTTATTGGCATCATTGCCGCCTACTTTCTGCTGCTAATTGTTGTTTCCTGGCTTACCTCCCGCGGCCAAACCGATAATAAGACTTTTTTTACCGCCAACCGCCAAAGCCCCTGGTACCTGGTGGCCTTTGGCATGATTGGGGCCTCGCTCAGTGGGGTTACCTTTATTTCCATTCCCGGCGAGGTGGGTGTAAGCTTTTTCAGCTACTTTCAGGTGGTGCTGGGCTACATCATTGGCTATGCCGTTATTGGCCTGGTGCTGCTGCCGCTCTACTACCGGCTTAACCTGGTAAGCATTTATGGTTACCTGGAGGAGCGCTTTGGCTTCTGGTCGTACAAGACGGGGGCCGTTTTTTTATGATCTCCCGCATCATTGGCTCCAGCTTCAGGCTCTACCTGGCGGCCAATGTGCTGCAGCTGGCCATTTTTAATGACTTGAATGTACCCTTTGCCGTAACAGTGGCCATTACCATTGGCCTGATCTGGCTCTATACCTTTAAGGGGGGTATCAAAACCATTGTATTTACCGATACGCTGCAGACGCTCTTTATGCTGCTGGCGGTGGGCATTACCATTTACCTCATCGGGCAGGAGCTGGGCATGGGGCTGGGCGGCCTGGTAGAGGCCGTGGAAGAGAGCCGCTTTTCGCAGATCTTTTTCTTTGAGGATGTGAACAGCCCCAACTATTTCTGGAAACAGTTTATCTCCGGCGCCTTTATTGCCATTGTGATGACGGGCCTGGACCAGGACATGATGCAGAAAAACCTGACGGTGCGTACACTGAAAGATGCGCAGAAGAACATGTTCTGGTTTACCATTGTGCTGGTGTTTGCCAACCTGGTGTTTCTGACACTGGGCGCCATGCTCTACCTCTATGTGGAGGCAAAAGGCATTGCCCTGCCCGAGCGTACCGATAGCCTGTACCCCCTGCTGGCGCTCAATTATTTTCCGGTAGTAGCGGGGGTGCTCTTTCTGCTGGGCATTATTGCGGCGGCCTACAGCTCGGCCGATTCGGCCCTTACCGCCCTTACCACTTCCTTTTGTGTAGATATTCTCAATTTTGAGAAGCGCCCCGACGATGCCGGCAAGAAGCGCACCCGCCGACTGGTGCACATCGGCTTTTCGATAGTTACGCTGCTGGTGATTGTGCTCTTTAATGCCCTTAACGACAAAAGTGTGATCAATGTGCTCTTTAAGGCGGCCGGCTTTACCTACGGGCCGCTGCTGGGCCTGTTTACCTTTGGCATTCTTACCAAGCGCGCCATCCGGGACAGCTGGGCGCCGCTGGTGTGTGTGGCCGCCCCCCTGCTTTCGTTTCTGATCGACTGGAACTCGGAGGCCTGGTTTGGCGGCTTTAAGTTTGGATTCTTTATTCTGCTGCTCAATGGCGCGCTGATGCTCATCGGCCTGTTCCTGATCTCCCTGGGCACCGGCAAACGAGCGCTCTCGCCCGTATAACTACGTGTTACATACTTAAACCGGCCGCTCTATGAAACGCTGTATGCGCTGGCTTTTTGCCCTACTGTTTACCATTGGCACGCTGCAGCCCTCCTGTGCGCAGCAGGCCGAGCCGCCCTTCTGGAGCGAGATTCAGGCCTATAAGGAGCAGGACCGGCAGCAGATGCCCCCGGCAGGCGCTACCCTTTTTGTGGGCAGCTCGTCCATACGGCTGTGGCACACGCTGGCCGAGAGCTTTCCGCAGCAGCGGGTGCTGAACCGGGGCTTTGGCGGATCAACCCTTCAAGATCTGGAGCGCTACCTGGCCGATATTGTGCTGCCGTACAAGCCCGGGCAAATTGTGATCTACTCCGGCGAGAATGATATAGCGGCGGGAGGGGTAAGTGCGCAGGAGGTGCTGAAGCGCTTTGAGCGGGTGTTTACGGCCATTCGGCAGGAGTTGCCCCGGGTACCCATTGTGTTCATCTCGCTAAAGCCCAGCCCCAGCCGGTTGCAGTACCAGCCCCTGATGCAGGAGGCCAATGCCCTGATCCGGCAATACTTGGACGGGCAGCCGCAGGCCACTTTTGTTGATATTTACACCCCTATGCTCAATGCCGCAGGCGAGCCCCGGGCTGGCGAGCCCCGGGCAGGCGAGCCCCGGCCCGAACTTTTTGTAGAAGACCAGCTGCACATGAACGAAGAGGGCTACCGGATCTGGGCCGAGCGTATTCGGCCAGTCCTGAAGTAGGGAAGGGGGAATAGTCCCCTTATTCGGCGGAGAGTTCCTGTTCCGGGTCCCAGTGCAGGGCAGCAAAATTCACCACCTGATCGTCCTGTACCGCCACCCCCTCGGCCTCCAGCAATTCCTGCATGCGGGTAGGGGAGCCAAAATGGATCTTGCCGGTTAGGCGGCCCTGGCGGTTCACCACCCGCTGGGCGGGCACATCGGGCAGCTGCAGGGCGCCGTTGAGGGCCCAGCCTACCATGCGGGCGCTGCCACTGCGGCCCAGGTAACGGGCGATGGCGCCGTAGCTGCTTACCCGCCCGGGGGGGATCAGGCGCACCACAGCATACACATCCTCAAAAAAATGCTCCAGCTTAGGAGCTGAGGCTTTCTGTTCTTTTTTGCTCATTGATATAGCTGATGATCTGCCAGTTGAGGTGGCGCCGGATCTCTTTCTCCAGCCGGCGACTGGGTCGCTGCAGGATGAGCTGAAACTTGATGTTGACCGTGGTGGTGGTAATGGCCACTACCCGCAGCTGGGCCGAATCGGCCAGAATCTGGCTTTTCCACTCCTTGAGCGATTGCTCCAGGTAGCGCTCCAGTTCATTGAGCCCCTCGATCTGGTTGGGTACTACCGAAAATTCTATGATGATCTTGCGCTGGTTGCGCTTGGTGTGGTTTACAATGCTGCTGTTCAGGATGGTGCTGTTGGCAATGTAGATCACATCGTCATCGTCGGTAAGCAGGTGCACATTCATGAGCGTAATGTCGATGATGCGCCCCCGGAAATCGCCTATGCCCACATAATCATCAATGCTCAGGTGGTCGGAAAACATCAGGATCAGGCCATTGATCATGTTGTTGATGTAGTCCTTAAACAGGATGGCGATGGCCGCCGCAATAATGGAAATAGAGGTGAAGAACTGCTTGGGATCAATGCTGAACAGAAAGAATACCCCAATGACCAGCGCCACAAAGGAGAGCAGGGAGGCAATCTGGTTGATGCCGATCACAAAATTATTTCGGAAACCGGCCTGTCGGTGATGTCTTCTTAAGTAAATTGCCACCAGCATCAGGCGGGTAAAGGAGATAATGATGTGGGCCGAGATGTAAAACGTCAGGGCATTGATCAGGTTTTTGGGGATCCGGTATTCGTTCTCCAGAAAATCCTCGTAATACACCCGCCAGATCACCACGCCTATAAACAGGAACAGCTTTACCAGAAACTCCAGTCTGCGGCGCTTTTCTTTTTGGCTTGCTTTATCGATAACTTGCTTTTGCGTAGCTTCCATATCCACTAAGTGCCCTCAGGCATTATTCATGAACAAAAGTAGCGCATACGCGCGTAAAACAGATACAAAAATACAGGATTCCGCCTATGAATACGGTTGGTAATATTCTGTGGATCATCCTGGGTGGGGGTATATTCATTTTTCTGGAGTACCTCATAGGCGGGCTATTGCTCTGCCTCACCATTATTGGCATTCCCTTTGGTTTGCAGGCCTTTAGGCTTGCAGGGCTAAGCCTTACCCCCTTTGGCCGGCAGCTGCTGCATGATGGCAGCCAAACCGGCTGCCTGGCCACCAGTATGAATATTCTCTGGATTGTGGTGGGCGGGGTATGGATTGCCCTAACACACCTGCTGTTTGCCGTTCTGATGGCCCTTACCATCATCGGCATACCCTTTGCCCGGCAGCATATGAAGCTGGCCGCCTTTGCGTTTACCCCCTTTGGTTACCAAATCCGATAACATGCCCTACGCTGGCGTATGATGCAGTACCGAGAACTTACAGCTGCCCGCTTACGGGTATCCCGCATGGGCCTGGGCCTGGCCGCTCTGGGCCGCCCCGGCTACATTACCCTTGGGCATGGGCAGGACATGGCCGGCCGCTATGATACCGCTGCCATGGAGGAGCATACCTTTAGCATGCTGGATGCCGCCTGGCAGGCGGGCATCCGTTATTTTGATGTGGCGCGCTCTTACGGCCGGGCCGAAAAGTTTTTGGGCAGCTGGCTGCGGGGCCGCAACATTTCTGAAGGGGCCGCCGTGGTAGGCTCCAAATGGGGCTATACCTATACGGCCAACTGGCAGGTGCAGGCCCGGGAACATGAGGTAAAGCAACACTCCCTACAGCAGCTGGACAAGCAGCGGGAAGAAAGCAACCTGCTGCTGGGCGGTTACCTGGACCTCTACCAGATCCATTCTGCCACCCTTGAATCGGGCGTGCTGGATAATAAGCTGGTGCTCGACCGGCTGCATGCCCTTAAAATGCACGGGCTGCTTATTGGCCTTACGCTAAGCGGCCCGCGCCAGGCCGAAACCCTGCAGCGGGCGCTGGAGATCCGCTTTGGCGGTGAGCGCCTCTTTGATGTGGTACAGGCTACCTGGAACCTGCTGGAGCAGTCCGCCGGCCCGGCCCTGGCCCAGGCCCATGCAGCCGGCCTGGGGATACTGGTAAAGGAGGGACTGGCCAACGGCCGGCTTACCACCCGCAACCAGGAGGCTGCTTTTGCTGATAAACGCGCGCTGCTACAACAGCTGAGCGACGAAACAGGTTATTCCTTCGACGCCCTGGCTCTGGCAGCCATTCTGGCCCAGCCCTGGGCCGATGTGGTGCTGAGCGGGGCGGCAACGCCCGAGCAGCTGCGCTCCAATCTGGTGGCGCTCCGTGTAGGGCTCACACCCGAGCAGCTGCAGCGCCTGCAGGGGCTGGCCGAGGAGCCTGAGCGCTACTGGACCACCCGCAGCCAGCTGGAGTGGAACTAAGCACGCATGATGTGGCAGAAATAAGCGTACAGCCCATTACTCCCGATTCCCTTACCCGCCTGGCAGGCAGCGGGAGTGGTCTGTTTTATTCTGCCCGCTGGCTGGGGGTGCTGGTGGCCCATTACGGCTTCAGGCTCTGGCAGACAACAGATGCTGAGGGGGGCTATATGCTCTTTGCAGAGGGGAGGGGGGTGCTGGGTCCTAAGCTCATTAGCCTGCCGTTTTCCGATTATACCCTGCCACCCCTCAGCCCGGGCATGCTGCCCCGGCACCTGGCTGCCCTTCGCCGACAGTTTCCCCACACCCCCCTTCACTTTAAATGTGCGGGCCTGTTTGCCAGCCTGCAGCAGCTGGAATCACTCGGTGCGCCCGTAAGCGTAGCCTGCCTGCACCGCATTCCCCTCAACGGGCAGCCCGCCCCGCCCATGAGTGCTTCTTTTCTGCGGGGGGTGCGCAAGGCCCTCAGGGGAGGGCTCAGGGCCCAGTGCAGCCATAGTGAAGAGTCGCTGCTGCAGTTTTACAGGCTCTATTACCGCCTGCGCACTGAAAAGCTGGGCCTCATTCCGCAGCCCTTCTCTTTTTTTCAGCGGGTTTGGGAGCAGTTTATCAAAACAGGGGAGGGCTTTATTTATGAGGTGCGGCAGCAGGAGGAAGTGCTGGCCAGCGCCATTGTGCTCCGGAGCGGCGAGGCGCTGTATTACAAATGGGGATGCTCTGCCACCGATCGGCTGCGCCTGCGCCCCAACAACCTGCTTTTCTGGGAGCTGATCCGCAAAGCCGCCGGTATGGGCTGCCCCTTTCTGGACCTGGGCCTGAGCGACCTGGACGAAACCAGGGGCCTGATTCGCTTCAAAAGCAGCATGGGCGGGCAGCAGAGCCCCATATGGAGCTGGAGTCTTTACCCGGAGGGCTACCCCCTGGAGCTGGAGCAGAAGTTTAAGGGCATGGTTAGTCAGCTGGCCCACATTGTGGTAAGCAACCGGCTGGAGCCGGCCCAGACACAGGCGTTCAGCCAGGCGCTCTATCCTCTTTTTGTATAAACCATCACAGAACAGCTAAGGCCGTTGGGCAGAAGGGGCCGGCCTGCCTAACAATCTGTTTTGCAGCTGCGTTTACCTACAAAAAAAGGGATATGAACGAGCAGAAAGATACATCCGAGAAAGACAGCCGTACGCAACAGCCGGCCGAAACCTCCAAAAAGCGGGTACACACCCCGGAGCCCCCTCAGATCAAAGACCCCAGCCGGCATCCTTCCAGGCAGGAGGAGCAGGCAGGAGAGAAAAAGGAGCGTTCGGGCAACCACTAAGCCTTCACCCCCACTGGCTGAAGGGCAGCTGCTGTTGGTGTGAGGGGGGTGGGGCTTGATGCAGCCTACCTGACCGGCCGGCTCAGGGCTGGTTCAGGGGGCTGGGGGTAGGGTCCTGCTCCAGATACTCTTTGGCAACGGCTATGGGAATGCGGTTGGGGATGCTGATCTTAAAGCTGCTGCCAATACCAATCTCGCTCGATACCTCAATGGTACCGCCCAGACGCTCCACTGTTTGTTTTACAATGTACAGGCCCAGGCCTGAGCCATCGGAGCGTTCCGTAGCCCGGTAGAACATATCAAAGATGCTCTTCACATAGCTTTTATTGATGCCGATGCCGTTGTCGCTGATGGTGATCTGCGCCTGGTCTACCTGTATATCCACCCCTACATCCAGGCGGGAGGTTTTGCCGGGATCCCGGTATTTGATGGAGTTCGACAGGATATTGGACAAGATGATGTTGATCTTCATCTTATCCGAATAAAAGCCCGTAGCGTGGTTTTTTACCCGCACCCGCTTGTTGATGTCATCAAAGCCGGGCAGAAACTGCAGCTCGTTGAGGCATTGCTCGATCAGCGGCTCAAACTCAATCACCTCGGGATTGTCCGTAGCCCTGGCCGTTTTGGAGAAGTTGAGCATGGCCTTGATGAAGTTATCCTGCTTTTGCAGCGAGCGGAAGATCATGTCAATATAGCCCGGCCAGCTTTGGGTAGGGCCTTCCATGCGCATGATGTTCAGCAGGCCCAGGGCCGAAGCAATGGGGGCCCGCAGGTCATGCGAGGTTTTGTATACAAACTGGTCCAGCTCAAAATTGCGCTCTTCCAGAATACGCAGCGCATCCTGCAGCTCGTTCTGGCGCATGAGCAGTTCCTGATTAAAGGAGGCCAGCTCCAGCTCTTTCTTTACCAGGTCCCGGTTTTGGCGCACCAGCAGCTCATTGAGGCGCAGGTTTTTCATTTCGGTCTCTTTCTTGTCCGAAATATCCTTAAAGCCAATGATCAGCAGGGGTTCCTGGGGCAGTTTGTTCAGGGCAGAGAAGGTGATGAGCAGGTGCAGCGGAAAGCCGCCTACCGTAATATCGAGCTCAAACTTTTGCTTGCCCGGGTTGGCAAACCAGCTCTTGACCAGTGCTGTATTGAGGCGGCTATGGTCCAGCAGGGCGCCAATCTCATGGCCTATCAGCTGCTCGGGCGTACGGCGGAACATGCGGCAAAGCGAGGGGTTTACCAAGGTAATGCGCCCCAGCTGGTTGATCACCAGCACGCCGCTGTCCATCGATTCCCAGATGGACTGGAATTTCGATTCGCTCTTTTTAATTTCCTTTTTCTGTTCGTCTATGGCATCCTGCAGCCTTTTTTCATTGCTGCGCTGTATGATCAGCGCGTTGGTAGCGTAGCCAATAAGCCCAAGGCCAAGGGCAATCAGGCCAATAAACCACCAGCGGCTATAGTAGGGAGGCGCTACCCGGATGCTGCCACTGCTCACTAGCGGGCTCCACTCGCCCTCTTGCAACCGGGCCTGTATCATAAACTGGTAGGTGCCTGCCGGCAGGCTGGCGTAGCGTACGCTGTTCTGCAGGTAGTTGTCGGAATAATTCCAGTCCTTCTCCAGGCCATTCAGCCGGTAGCGGTAGCGGATGCCATCAGGTGCAGAAAAAGAAATGGCCCGGAAACCAAATTCCAGCGGGGTCTGGTTATGGTCTACTTCCAGCGTTTGCTGCAGGGGGAGCGCTTGCTCATCGGCTTTAAGCGAAGTGAGCGAAAGGCGCGGAATGATCGGAGTATCGTGGTCAAAGTGGGGATCGTAGATGGTCAGACCCCGGTCGGTGCCAATCCAGATGCGCCCGTCTGGCATCTCTACCAGCGCACTGCGGTTTATCTCCTGGCCCAGCATGCCATGCTGCTGGTTATAGTTCAATAGTTTGGTGCCTGTTGCTTTTTGAACAAACACACCCTTGTCTGTACCTGCCCATAGCCTGCCCCGGGAGTCTGCCATCAGGGCATACACAGGCCTGTTGATGCGCAGGAGCGTATCGCGTACGGCTACCAGCTGATCTCCCTCTATCTCAACAATGCCATTGGTGGAGCCCAGCAGGGTACGGCCATTCCACTCCAGTAAATTGTAAAGATTTCTGTAGGCATGTTTCTCTGCTGTAATATGCTTGCTGCTAATGCCATTGAATACGTACAGGCCTTTGGCACTCAGGATCAACAGATCATTTTGTTTGTCTGTATAGAGCTTTCGGAAATAGACGTTGTCATTCAGGTTTAGCACCGTTGTGAATTTCCCCCCCTCAAAGCGCAGCAGTTTACCAAGGTCGGTCCCTATATAGGGCTGCCCTTTCCAGTAGACGACCGAAACAGCCATCAGATCTTCCGGAAGGGGGTGCCACTCCACTTTACGGTTGGGATGCAGAATCCCAAGTCCCATGTTGTTGCCCGCTATATATACCAGGCCTGAAGGTGCTTTTGTAGCATCCAGGATGCGGTGCACTGCAGAAGTAAAGGGCGTCCTGGCCTTCGCCTGTAGCACCCAGTTATTATTCTGAAGAATATTAAGGCCAAGGTTAGTGCCAATAAGCACACTGCTGGAGTCTAAAAACATAATGGTGCTTACCTCATTGTCTGGCAGGCCCTTTACTTTTTCTAGAATGGCAAAGCGAAGGCTTGACAGCATACTAACACCGCGCAGGGTTGCTATCCAGATATTTCCTTCATCATCTTCTACAATATTGGTAGGGGTGGTTGCAGCACCGGCCAGATTGAGCTTTATAGGGTCTACCGTTCCGGTTTTGTGGTTGTACAGGAAAACCGAACTGCGGTGCTGAAAGATCAGATAGCCATTTCTGGTGCTCAGAATGTTGTAGATGTCAAAATTGGTACTGGGCTTCTCTCCCTTGTAGAGGTCTTCTATTAAAAAGCGGAATTTATTTCCTTTCCATTCCCCTACCCAATCACTGCCGAGCAGGTAAAGCGTTTCACCATCGGTAGAATGGGCTGCATTCAGAACGGTTTTACCCTCTAAAACAGAAGGCCACAGAGGGGGATAGTAGTTCTTTGATGGATCAAACTTGAATAAGCCCTCTTCTGTCAGGAGTAAAAGCGACGATTTATGGTAAAAAAGATTGTAGATCCTGCTTTTTGCCAGATGGCTAGGCAATAAGTACTGCTTCCATTTGCCGTTGGGGTGTTGCATGAGCCAGAGATGGTCATTTACAATAGCGGCCAGGGTAAGCGACGAGCCTGCACGATATACGGCGGTCAAGGGGGGGCGGTCATTCGGCTTGGTTGTGTAGGGAATGGTGGTCAGGTCACTGGACTTCCCATTCAGATGCAGCCTGAAGTGTATGTGATGCATCTGGCCACTTACCTGGATCAGGCTGTCTCCAAGGCGGATAAGCTTGCTTTTTGTATTGAAATGAAAGCTGTCGCTCCCGGCAATGTGCTGCCACCGAAGCCCGTCAAAAGTGCTGATGCCTTTCTTGGTGCCAAACCACATTTCGCCACGCGGTCCCTGGGTTAGGGAATACACTTCATTGGAGGCCAGTCCATTGTCCTCATAAAAGGTGCGGGCATTGTAGGTCTTGACGGAGGGGTCCTGGGCAAAGGCAGATTGCTGCCCGGCAAGCAGACAGAGAAACAGGCAGAAGGTGCGCAGGTACCTAAACCAGGACATAGGGATCGCTAAGGGAAATGAAGACAGCCACAGGATCAACAACTTAACATACCATATTTTCATGAAATTTAGCGTATTACAGGCAAATTTGAATGGTTTGGCTTGTAATTTCTACTAAATAAATAGTGGTATTTGGGGATAAATAAGACCATTGTGTTGACTATTCCTCGGACTATTTGTGCAGAAACCAGTACAAAGATAGATTAAGTTCATATTATTTGCTCTAAAATAAAATTATTGCCTGCGTAATGTTGTACTGAAACCTGAATTTTCCTGGCTTATTCTGAACAGGAAACGCCACCCGGCTGGGGTGGCGCTTGCTCAGGAAAAAGGAGATGTAGCCTGTGCGGCACTCCTCAGGAGCTTAGCTTTACCAAAGCTCCTTCTTTGATGGTGTCTACAATTTCGGGATCCAGCAGGGTAGAAGTATCACCAAAATTATCGGTTTCGCCGGCGGCAATCTTGCGCAGAATGCGGCGCATGATCTTGCCGCTGCGGGTCTTGGGCAGGCCGGGCACTACCTGCACCACATCGGGTTTGGCAATGCGGCCAATAAGCTTGCTTACCAGTTCGTCTACCTCGGCCTGCAGCTGCTCCTCACCGGGCGCCCGGGGGGTGCAGATCACATAGGCCCAGATGCCCTGGCCCTTAATGGGATGGGGGTAGCCCACCACCGCCGATTCGGCAATGTATTCATGTTCATTGATAGCATTCTCAATCTCGGCCGTGCCAAAGCGGTGGCCCGAGACGTTGATCACATCATCTACCCGGCCTATGATGCGGTAGTGTCCCTCTTCATCCCGACGGGCGCCATCGCCGGTAAAGTAATAGCCGGGGTAGGGGGCAAAATAGGTCTGGCGGCAGCGCTCATGGTCGCCCCAGGTGGTGCGCAGCATGCCGGGCCAGGGAAATTTTATGCAGAGGTTGCCCTCCACTCCCCTTCCTGCCAGTTCTGTTCCTTCGGCATCCAGCAGCACAGGCTGTACGCCCGGCAGGGGCAGGGTAGCAAAGCCGGCCTTCAGGGGGGTAATGCCCGCCAGGGGGGAGATGAGGATGCCGCCGGTTTCGGTTTGCCACCAGGTATCCACAATGGGGCAGCGGCCCTTGCCTACATAGTGGTGGTACCACTCCCAGGCTTCTTCGTTAATGGGTTCGCCTACCGTACCCAATACGCGGAGCGAGCTAAGCTTGTAGCGTTCCACATCTTCGGGGCCGGCGGCCATCAGGGCCCTTATGGCGGTAGGGGCGGTGTAAAACAGGCTAACCCGGTGCTTGTCTACCACTTCCCAGAAGCGGCCGCCATCGGGCCAGGTGGGAATACCCTCAAACAGCACCGAAGTGGCGCCGGCCAGCAGCGGGCCGTACACAATGTAGCTGTGGCCGGTGATCCAGCCAATGTCGGCGGTGCACCAGTAGACATCATCCTCTTCGTATTGGAACACATTGCGGAAGGTATAATCGGCATACACCATATAGCCGCCCGAGCTGTGCACCACCCCCTTGGGCTTGCCGGTAGAGCCGCTGGTATAGAGTATAAAGAGCGGATCTTCACTGTCCATGGGCTCGGCCTCAAATTTCTGGGCGGCCTTGCGCAGCTCGCTGTCCAGAAAGGCATCACGGCCCGGCTTCATCGCCACGTCCAGGTGCAGGCGCTTTGCCACCAGTACCCGTTTTACGGTAGGACATTCCTGCAGGGCCTCATCCACCACTTCTTTTACAGGGATGCGTTTGGCCCCGCGGCACATGCCATCGGCGGTGATCACCAGCTTGCAGGCTGCATCCTGTATGCGATCGGCTATGGCCCGGCTGGAGAAACCGGCAAAGACCACCGAGTGGATGGCCCCCACCCGGGCGCAGGCCAGCAGGGCCACGGGCAGCTCGGGTATCATGGGCAGGTAGATGCACACCCGGTCTCCCTTGCCCACCCCGTTGTTGTGCAGCACATTGGCCATGCGGCACACCCGCTCGTGCAGCTGTCGGTAGGTGATCTTCTGGCTGGCTTCGGTGGGGTCGTTGGGCTCCCAGATCAGGGCTACCTTATCACCACGCTCCTGCAGGTGGCGGTCCAGGCAGTTTTCGCTAATGTTCAGCACACCCCCCCTGAACCACTGGATGGAGGGCTCCGCAAAATTCCACTCCAGGGTAGTGTCCCAGGGTTTTTTCCAGCTAAAGCGCCGGGCCAGCTCGGCCCAGAATGCTTCAGGCTCCTCTACACTTCGTTTATAAGCGGCTCTGTATTCCCCAAAAGTACGTATGCGGCTGTGCATGGCTAAAGCAAGGGTTTAGTAGGTAACAAAAAAGGCATTCCTTAAAAAAGTAGTTATAAGCTACACTTTTTTTGACCCTGGCGCAACTATAAGAGGGATAGATTGCCTCCCCCTGCGGCCAGGGCTAGTGCCCGCTGGCGGCCCCTGCACCACGCGGGTAGCGGATGGTTTCTACCAGCTGCTGCACATGCGCAGGGGGTGGGGGGCTCAGCCGCATTACCACAAGCGATACGGCAAAATTCAGCAGCATGCCCAGTGTGCCAGCGCCCTCGGGCGAGATGCCAAACCACCAGCGGGCCGGCGCTACCGCCTGCGGGCTAAGGCCAAAAAGCGTTTGGCCAAACTTAAAGTAAACAATGTAGCCCAGCGTAAACAGCAGGCCCGAGAGCATGCCGGCAATGGCACCCTGCTTGTTCATGCGCCGGCTAAAGATGCCCAGCAGAATGGCCGGAAAAAAGCTGGAGGCCGCCAGCCCAAAGGCAAAGGCCACCACCTCGGCCACAAAGCCGGGCGGGTTAATGCCAAAGTAGCCGGCAATGAGCACCGCTACGGCAGCCGAAATCCGGGCTGCCCAGAGCTCACCCCGCTCGCTGATGTGGGGATTCACCATTTTTTTTATAAAATCGTGGCTCACCGAGGCCGAGATCACCAGCAGCAGCCCGGCGGCCGTAGAGAGGGCGGCCGCCAAACCGCCGGCTGCCACCAGCGCCACCACCCAGTTGGGCAGGCGGGCTATTTCGGGATTGGCCAGCACTATGATGTCCTTATCAAAGGTGGTTAGCTCGTTGCGGTTGGCATCGGCCACGTACTGGATGCGGCCATCGCCATTTTTGTCCTCAAAGGTGAGCAGGCCGGTGGTTTCCCATTTGCTGAACCACTCGGGCATAGCGTCATAGGGCTGGTTGTGCACAGTATTGATCAGGTTGGTGCGGGCAAAAGCCCCAATGGCCGGCGCCGTGGTGTACAAAATCGCAATAAAGACCAGTGCATAGCCGGCCGAGAGGCGCGCATCCCGCACCCGGGCTACGGTAAAAAAACGCACAATCACATGTGGCAGTCCGGCAGTGCCCACCATCAGCGCAGCGGTAATGCAAAACAGGTCGGCTAGCCCCTTGCTGCCGCTGGTATAGGCGGCAAAGCCCAGCTCCTGGTGCAGGCTGTCGAGCCGGTCCAGCAGGTAGGTGCCATCCGACAGCCGGTCGCCAAAGCCCAGCTGGGGAATGGGGTTGCCCGTCATCATCAGGGAAATAAAAATGGCCGGCACCATAAAGGCAAAGATCAGCACGCAGTACTGCGCCACCTGGGTGTAGGTAATGCCCTTCATGCCGCCCAGAGTGGCATAGAAGAATACGATGAGCATGCCAATAGCAACGCCCCAGTCGACGGGCACTTCCAGAAAGCGGCTAAAGACCACCCCCACGCCCCGCATCTGCCCGGCTACATAGGTAAAGCTCACAAAGAGGGCGCAGAGCACGGCCACCTGCCGGGCGGTTTGGGAATAATAGCGTTCTCCCACAAAATCCGGTACGGTAAACTTGCCAAACTTGCGCAGGTAGGGGGCCAGCAGCAGCGCCAGCAGCACGTAGCCGCCCGTCCAGCCCATCAGGTACACCGCCCCGTCATAGCCCATAAACGAGATCAGGCCGGCCATGGAAATAAAGGAGGCGGCGCTCATCCAGTCGGCGGCCGTGGCCATGCCGTTGGCCAGGGGCGATACGCCGCCGCCCGCCACATAAAAGTCTTTGGTAGAGCCCGCGCGGGACCAGTAGGCAATGCCCAGGTACAGGGCAAAGCTTGCTCCCACGAGCAGGTACGTCCAGCGTTGTACATCCATGGCTTAGGGGGTTGGGGAGGAAGGCGATTGAGGACTGTTGGGATCGGGGCGTTTTTTGCCGGCAGGCCTGTCCGGAGCCAGTGGGGCTTGCTCATGCACATTGTATGCCCGGTCCAGGCGGTTCATCAGCCCCACATATACAAAAATAAGCATGACAAAGGCATAGATGGCCCCCTGCTGGGCAAACCAGAAGCCCAGCTTAAAGCCGCCCAGGCGCAGGGCATTCAGCTCCTCCGCCCACAGAATGCCGCAGCCAAAGGACACCAGGAACCACAGCAGCAGGAGCAGCAGTACATAGCGCAGGTTCCTGCGCCAGTAGGCTTTTAGCGCGTTTGGGTGCATGAGCGTAAGGGGGTGGGGGTGGAGATCCGGGTGTAGAAAGCATTAAAGGGGGCAGGCAGCAGGGGGGTGCCGGGCCAATGGGGGATGCAAATGGGTTTCATGCAGGCAGCGGGGATTTAGGGCAAAATAGCAAACTAAATCAGAATATAGGCTATGCGAAGGGGTAAAAGCCTGTTCTAAACCAGGGCAGAGCGCATAAATAGCGCAATGTTATTTGTCTGTTGGACGGGATGGCGATTGATTGTTTGGGGCCTGGCAGAGGGGGCGATCAGGGGTGCCGGGGCTTTTTAGGGACACTATTGCGCCAAAGTTGTTAATTAAGTACCTTAAGGATATAGCGAATAGGCGATGGATTACAAAGATTACTATAAGATACTGGGGGTAGATAAGGGCGCTTCTCAGGAGGAAATCAAGAAGGCCTATCGGAAGCTGGCGGTCAAGTATCATCCTGATAAGAACAAGGGCGATACCGCAGCGGAAGAAAAGTTTAAGGAGATCAGCGAGGCCAACAATGTGCTGAGCGATCCCCAGAAGCGCCGGGAATACGACGAGCTGGGCTCTAACTGGAAGCGCTACCAGCGCCCCGGCAGCCCGGGTGGTTTCGACTGGACCGAGTTTTCCCGCCAGCACCGCGGGGCCCAGGGGCAGCGCAGCTACGATTTCAGCGATGTGTTTGAAGGCGCCGGCAGCGGCAAGCGGGGAGGAGGCGGCTTTTCCGACTTTTTCCAGACCTTTTTTGGGGGCGGCATGTTTGGTGGGGGCGGCGGTGAGCGGCGTGCCGAGCACAATGCCGGAGCGCACCTGAAGGCCGAGATCCAGATCTCTCTGGAGCATGCCTACCAGGGAACAGCCCAGATCGTTACCCTGCACGACCAGCCGGTGCGCATTCGGCTGAAGCCGGGCATTGAGCATGGGCAAACGCTTAAACTAAAAGGGAAAGGCGAGCCGGGGGTATACGGCGCGCCGGCCGGCGATCTCTACCTGAAAGTGCTCATTGCCGATGATCCCCATTTTACCCGCAAGGGCGACGACCTCTATGCTCCCCTCCCCCTTGATCTCTACACGGCCCTGCTGGGCGGCAAGGTAACGGTAAACACCCTTTCGGGGCCGGTGGCCATGCAGCTGCCCGAGCTTACGCCCAACGGCAAAGTGCTGAGGCTGAAAGAAAAAGGCATGCCCCGCTATAACCAGGAGGGGCAGTTTGGCGATTTATATGTAACGGTACAGGTGGAGCTGCCCAAGCGGCTCAGTCCCGAGGAGAAAGAACTGTTCCAAAAGCTAAGAGCCCTTAACGAGCAAGAATATGCTGGCACACATTGACCTGATCCAGAAGAGCAATCCCCATTTCGAAGAATTTCTGCACAGCCTGCAGGAGCGCCGGCTGCGCTTCTATGCCACCGAGCTGCAGCAGACCCTGGAGCTGCCCGAGCTGGAGCAGCTGGAAGATGCGCTGCGCAGGGCCATGGACGTTTGCCGCAGCCAGCAGCTGGAGCTGGCCGAGCATTTCAAGCCCATCTACCGCTGCGAAGAAACCCAGATCATCAGGGACTGGAAGCTCTCCCCCCTGGCCTGGTGCCTGGTACTGGTCAATGCCAACCCCGCCCATCCCGAAGTAGCCCGCATGCAGCTAACCCTGATCCAGAGAGGGTTTACAGAAGCCTAAAGGGGTTGGTAGACTTCTTTTTTATAAGGATATGTTATCGGTCATTCGGCTCCACTCTGGCCTTGCGTTTTGTGCGGGCCGGGCTGGTTTGTACCTTGCCAAACCGGTAGGAGAAGGACAGGCTGTATTGGCGAATAACCGCCATTGATTCCTGCACCTGGTAAAATAGCGGATCTTGTACTTCGCTGATAAAGCGCCTGTTCTTCTGAAAAGGGTTCTCGATGAATAGGCTTAGTTCTCCTTTTTCATTCCGCAAAACGTCCCAGTTTAGTGAGAGGTTGTGAGCGACCAAAGGCGCGGAAGTGCCTTGTAAAAAGAGTTGAGGGGATGTGTAGCTGATGGCTCCACTGGTGCGGAAGCGCTTGCTTATGCGGTAGCTTAGGCTACCCATTGCGGTTAGGTTGGTTCCAGCCCTGTGCTGCAGCCGGTTTTTAAATGTGCCCAGGAGCCTAACATACTGAAGTGTGCTGTTTGCAGTTAGGTAGAGCTTACCAAAAAGGGGAGTGTTACAGCTCAGGCTAATGCCATGCACCTGCCGCTGGCCCAGGTTTGCAAATGTAGTATGGGCAACGGTATCTGACTGAAGGCTGGTAAATTGCTGAATGGTGTTGTGGCTGGCATGATGAAACACACTGGCGGTAAGCATGCTTGTATTTAGTTGTGTAGAGAGCGCAAACGTAAAGGAGTGGATGGTAGCCGGCGTAAGCGCTGGATTGCCATAGCTGATATTACGCGGATCGATCAGGTTTACATAAGGATTCAGATGGTAGAGCCCAGGCCGCTCCACCCGCTGAGTGTAGGATAGCTTTAAGGAGGTTGAGCGCCTGACCGTGTGGGTGAGGCTAAAGCTGGGGATCAGGTTTCTGTACCGTTGGCGGGCGGCCGTTCCTGACGAAAGAAAGTGGGCATTTACCCGGGTCTCCTCCAGCCGGGAGCCTGCCCTGAGTCCCCACCGTTTTTTTTCAGGTTGAAGGAAAGATACATGGCATGGATCTCCTGCTGGTAATCAAAGATGTTGCTTTGGGAAGGGTCTATATCGAATCGTCCGGTTTTTTGGTCCTGAGTACTGTAATAATAGCTGCTGCCGTTCTGTCTGAGGGTTGACATCAGCCCTATTTCCATCAGCTGGCGGTTAAATGGCTGCACATAATCGGCCTGCAGCACATAGTCCCGGATATCGTTGGTATTTTGCGTCTGACTCAGCTGGCGGCCTTCCGGCTCAAGGGGATCCAGAACAAAATCTGATGAAAATGTGTGTGCCTGAAGGCTGGCCCGATACCTGAGACTCAACAGCTGCTCGGGACGCTTTTTAAAAAATTGCTGGAAGTCAATGCTCAGATCGCCGCTGCCAGACCGGCCTTTTGCTAGGCTTCTGTTCTCATAGGTCTCTACCAATACCTGCCTGTTCTCATAGAGCCTTGCCTGTTGCTTAAAGTCCTGTTCATTGGTGTTGCTGTTTCTCCGGTAACTGGCCGTCAGCAGGCTTTGCGGGCTAACCGCAATAGAAAGTTCAGCGCCTGCATAGGTAGCCAGGCTGTGGCTGGTGCTTTCTCCGGATTGCTGCAGCCTGGTGTGCTGTTGATACTCTTCTCGTAGAAAGCTGCTTACAGCCGGAGGATCGGTGATGGTTGTTCTTCCCAGTTGTCCGGAGAAGCCCAGCTTGCCCATTTTGCCGCTTAGGTAGCTGTTCAGGTTTGTGCCCCGGGGGTTGCTGAGGGTGGCAGTAGCTGACCCAGTATACCCATTCACTGTTTTGTGATGGGTGATGATGTTGATGATGCCTCCAGTTAGTTCAGTTCCAAAGCGGGCAGGCGGATGAGTGATCACTTCAATACTCTTAATGGCGCTTGCAGGCATGCTTCTGAGCACATCGCTCGGGTTGTGCACAAAAAGGGAGGATACCTGTCCATTGATCAGTACCTGATAGCTGCTGCTGCCATTTAGACGCAGCTTATTGTCCCCATCCAGTGAGAGCATCGGCACTTTGCCCAGCATGTCCAGGGCAGAAAGGCTCCGGCTATCCGGGTCGAGGGCGGCATGGTAGGTAAGCTTGTCGGCATCCTGTTCGATGAGGAGGGGTGGGCCCAGTACTACTACCTCTTCTAATAGGGCCGCATGCAGGGAAAGCGCCAGCTGGCCCAGGGAAAGGATGGACCCGTCAGCACCTGAGAGCGGAATGCTTATTGTGGAATAGCCTACATGAGAGAGCTCCAGTATATAGTCTTGTTTGGGCAGGTCTGCTAAAATAAAGTGCCCCTCCGGATTGGTAATAGCGCTGGCAAGGGGGTGTTTGGTTTGAGGGGCACGCAGGGATGCGGTTACATAGCCTAGCGGCCTGCAATCGGAGGCGTCAACTACCTGTCCTGTTACCGAAGTGGTTAGGAGTGTATCAACAGCATCTATCTGTGCAGATGAAGTACTCAATGCAAAATACCCCAGACAGCACAATAGTAGAGTTTTCATAAGAAAAAAGAGTTTGCATTCAGGCGCTCTTACAGCTATAGGCTGCAAACGGACAAGGCGGAGTTAATAGGGGAGGGGGCAAACACTTTTAGGACCGGAGAAATGCTCTCCGGTCCTAAGAGGGAAATGGAGCAGGCAACTTAAGGAATTTGCATGGATCCAGATTCGCCAGATTGTGTAGAGAAACTCAGTACTTTATTAGCGATGATGATGTTAACGAGTTGAGTTAAGCCATTTGGACAATTGCTGAAATCAACATCTTGTCCAATGGAGGAGGGGTCTAGTGTTAGAGAAAAGGTAACCTGTCCATTTCTGTCCCGCTCATACTCTCCGCTTGCCGAGAGTGATTTTGTTTCTGTATGCGGCCTTACCGGCTTGCCATTGCCCCTTGTAGAGCAGGTGCGTGTTGCTGTAACATCAGCCGTATAGGTAACGGTTACCAGGCCGGAGCTTTGACCCAGCCCAGCAATTTTGCCAGAGACTGTAAGGCCATTGTTACTTACCCGCACATCCGTAAAGTGTGGGTTCTGCGCCTGGGCAGTGTGCATAGCCAAAAATGCGATAAACGCAAAAGCGAGGGTGAAAATTGATTTTTTCATGGTACTTGGGTGTTTAAAAATTGGAAATAGAAAAAATAAAAAGTGTAGAAATCTATAGCCTGATTGGGCATAGCACTAGTAGGCCCCCGTATTGGGGGATGCAGGTGCTGCTTGCTGGTCCGGGAGCATAGGTTCCGGACTAGCGGGCATTGCCAATTGCATTCATCAGCCACTTGGCCGACAATTCAACTTTAATGATTGGGTATGAGGTTGTTGTCTTTACCACCAGTCTGTAGCAGTCTCTGTGCGGGAGAGGCGGTTATGCTTGCTGGTGAAACGATTGCCTGGGGGGAGTAAGCAGTTTAAAAAATAAAGGGGTAAAAGCC
>NZ_AODQ01000044.1 GCF_000348925.1 Cesiribacter andamanensis AMV16
ATCACACTAGCACTCGCGGTAGACCGCACCAACGACCTTTAATCGCACTATGGTAGGATTGAAATTTGTTAATCTGACTTATTGTGCCCCCCGTCTGTAGGCCCTTTAATCGCACTATGGTAGGATTGAAATACAGTACGCAGCTCTACCCCTAAAAGAGATAACAGACCTTTAATCGCACTAGGGTAGATTGAGGTAAGCAAGCTCTTTGCTATTACAGCCCTGCCTAACAAAGAACTAGGAGGCACGCAATTTATATTTTTTACCCAGGCTGAAAAAAATCTCCTGGTTTTACCTGAGTTTTACCCATAAAAAAAGGTCTTCCGAATTTCTTCGAAAAACCTCGTTTAAATGGTGGAGAATATCGGAGTCGAACCGATGACCTCTTGCATGCCATGCAAGCGCTCTAGCCAGCTGAGCTAATCCCCCAGGTATTTTCAATATGTCAATAAGGGCTGTCAACTAGATGACCTTCCCGAATGCTTTCGGGACGCTCTAGCCAGCTGAACTAATCCCCCTTGTCTTCATCATTAAGGCTTTTCCCTAATTGAGAGTGCAAATATAATGGTGGAATTTAAATTATCAAAACGGGCGGCGCGCTTTTACAAAAATGTTTCGGTAGTAGGGGCTTAACAGGTTGCTCTCTACCACCCCCTTGCTGGTGCTGGAATGGATGAATAGGATCTCGTCCTTTCCCCGTACTTCCGTCACCAGGCCGGCATGTGATACCTTGCCTTTCCATTTTTTGGCCGAAAAAAAGACCAGATCGCCGGGCCTGAGCTCGTAAATGCTAACAGCCTTCCCGTAACTGCTCTGCTCGGCCGAGGTGCGGGGCAGCTTGATATCAGCCTCCCGGAAGCTGCATAGCAAAAGTCCCGAACAGTCGATGCCCTTTCGATCCGTACCGCCATAGCGATAGGGGGTACCCAGGTAGGCCCGGGCCGTGCTGATCACCACTTCTGCTTTCTCCGCTTTTTCTGCCTTGGGGGAAGCGGCTTCGCGCGGGGCCTTGGCCGTAGCCTGCTTCTGAGGGGTGGCCGTGCGGGCTACCCGCTGGCTGCTGCAGGAGGCAAATAGCACAAGTGCAAAAAATAAGAACAGATACGTCTGTAAAGTGCTTTGGCTCATACCCTTCTGTGTTAGCGATGCAAGATACTTTTTAACGGCTCCGGGGGCAAGGAGATTTTTCCCAAATCTTCTTTTTTTGGCTACCTTCGTCCCCATGTGTGGTATTACCGGAGCGTACGCGTTTAACGAAATAGGCCGTATCAGCCTTATCCATCTTGGCCAGGCAACCGATGCCCTGGCCTATCGGGGTCCCGACGACCGGGGCACCCACCTGGGCCATTTCTGTGGCCTGGGCCACCGCCGGCTGTCTATCCTGGACCCCACGCCCGACGGCCACCAGCCCATGTGGGACGATAGCGGCCGCTATGCCCTCATCTTCAACGGCGAGATCTATAACTTTCGTGCCCTGCGGCAGGAGCTGGAAGCAAAAGGGTTTGCCTTCCATTCCCAGACCGATACCGAGGTGCTGCTGAAGGGGTATGTCGCCTGGGGCGAGGCGCTGCTGCCCCGCCTCAATGGCTTTTTTGCCTTTTCCGTGTACGACCAGCAGGAGGAAAGCCTCTTTATTGCCCGGGACCGTATGGGCATCAAGCCCCTGCTCTGGTACCGCGATGATGACCGCTTTGTGTTTGCCTCCGAAATGAAATCGCTGCTGGCCTATGGCCTGCCCCGGGAGCTCAATTATGAGGCGCTGCACCTCTACCTGCAGCTCAATTATGTACCCGCCCCGCACAGCCTGCTGCAAGGGGTGCACAAACTGCTGCCCGGCCACTCCATGCTGCTGAAAGGGGGGGAGGTAAGCATTAAGCAATGGTGGCAGGTGCCTTATGACCCACACAAGCTGAACCCCCTGAAGCTTAGCTACGAGCAGCAGCAGGAGCGACTGCGGGAGCTTATGGACCTCTCGGTGCAGCGACGGCTGGTGGCCGATGTACCCCTTGGGGCGTTTCTGAGCGGCGGCATCGACAGCAGTGTGATCACCGCCCTGGCCGCCCGGCACGTGCCCAAGCTCAATACCTTCAGCATCGGCTATCGGGACGAGCCCTTCTTTGACGAAACGCAGTACGCCCGCCTGGTGGCCGACAAGCACCAGACCGAGCATACGGTCTTCAGCCTCTCCAACCACGATCTGTACGAACACCTGCAGGAGGTGCTGGACTACCTGGACGAGCCCTTTGCAGACTCTTCGGCCATTCCGGTCTATATCCTGAGCAAGCGCACCAAAAAGATTGCCACCGTAGCCCTGAGCGGCGATGGGGCCGATGAGCTCTTTAGCGGCTACAACAAGCACCAGGCCTTCTGGCGCACGCTGCACCCGGGCGCTGCCGAAGCGGGGGTAAGCGCCCTGCTACCCCTCTGGAAGGTGCTGCCCAAATCCCGCAGCGGCACCCTCTCCAACAAGATCCGGCAGTTTCAGCGCTTTGGGGAGGGTATGCGCCTGCCCCTGAAAGAGCGCTACTGGCGCTGGGCCACCTTTGCCACAGAAGGAGAAAGCCTGCAGCTACTCTCGCCCCAAAGCCGTCAGCAACTGAGTGAAGCCCTATACAGCCAGTACAAAGCCGAATTGCTGCAGTACCTGCCCGAAAAGGGGGGCATCAACGATATTCTCTATACCGATGTGCAGCTGGTTCTGCCCGGCGACATGCTCACCAAGGTAGACCTGATGAGCATGGCCAATGGTCTGGAGGTGCGGGTACCCTTTCTGGATCATGAGGTGGTGCAGTTTGCCTTTAGCCTGCCGGCCGATAGCAAGATCAACGGACAGATGAAAAAGCGCATTGTGCAGGATGCGTTCCGGGACCTGCTGCCCCCTGAGCTCTACCAGCGGCCCAAGCGGGGCTTTGAGGTGCCGCTTTTAAAATGGTTCCGGACCGACTTGCGCAGCAAAATCGAAAACCATTGGCTGCAGGATGCGTTTATTGAGGAGCAGGGAATTTTTGATGTAACCGCTACCCGCGCCCTCAAGCAGCAACTTTTTTCCAGTAACCCCGGCGATGCTCATGCCCGCATCTGGGCACTCATTGTTTTCCAGGACTGGTGGAAGCGCATGATGTAAACCCGGGCTAACCGATCAGAAGGGTGAGGGGGTGTTTCCTGGCGTTACCTGCCCTTTTTTTAGCTACTTTTTCTCTGATTCTGATATGCTTTTTTTTCAGCAACACCGGCTACGGGCCCTGCAGCTAGGGGTCTTGCTGGCGTCCGGTACCAGTACCGCCCTTCAGTTCTTTGTGCCCCTGCAGCTGGCCGTAGCCCTCAATGTAGTGCTGCTCAGCCTGATCTTTGGGGCCATCTATACCGCAAGAGCGCGCAGCCCCTATACGATTCTCATGCTGGGAAGCCTGCTGCTGGTAAATGCCATCAGCATCTGGGGAATGCTGCGCCATGGGCTGGAGGTGTACACCATCGCTCTTCTGGGCGCCCATTCGGCCCTGTACCTGCTGCCATTTTTTCTGGGGGTATTTGCACCGCTTCTGCTGTTTTGGGGGCTGTATGAGGTGCAGGCGCTCGTTAGAACCTTCGGTAGCCTGCGCAGCTAAACTCACTCTGGCGAAAGGTTCGGAGGCAAAAGGTCAGGAAAGTGTTTATAGCCTGACCGTTAGCTCAGGCCAGGCAGATGCTTAGAGTCTACCTTGTGCTCCGCCTGTTTTCTGTTCCAACTCCTCCCGTACTTTCCTAGGCAGGCTGGCCACTACCAGCTGGTAGGAGTGCAGAATAAGCTCCTGTACCAGCTTTTCGGGCAGGCTACCCTCCAGCAGCACGGTGTTCCAGTGCTTCTTGTTCATGTGGTAGCCGGGCAGAATGCTATCATACTGCTCCCGCAGCTCTACGGCCCGCTCGGGATCACACTTGAGGTTAATGGAAGTAAATTCATCCACATCGGTGAGGGCAAACATTTTTCCCCCTACCTTAAAGACCAGCGTCTGGGCATCAAAGGGAAAATCTTCAGTGGCGGCGGGCAGGCGCAGGCAAAATTCTCTCAGGCTTTCGGGGTTCATTGCTCGTGTTCGTTGATAAGGCGTTCAATATCGGTAATGGCTTCTTTTTCGATAACAGCCTGCAGCTGGCTGGCCAGGCGGCTCAGAAAGGCCAGGTCCTGCAGGTACCAGTGGTACGCAGGTTTAAGACTGCCGTCCTGGGCATACAGCAGGGCAGGATCGCCGCCGGTGTGCAGGAGCAGCTCCCGGCTTTTCTCCTGAAAAAGGTCTACCCGCTGCTGCAGCAGGCTGATGATGTTGGACCCATTGCTAATGTTGACCACATACTTGCTGCCGATTACCTCAAAGTGCCCCTGGTGAAAAGCCGAGCGAATAATGAGCATGTTGATGGGGTAGATCAGCTCCGGATGAACCCCTAAAAGGGGCCGTTCTCCCGCCGCAATGGCCCGCTGATAGCGCATATGCAGGGTATCGCTGGTGGCGGCCAGGCTTTTGGTAAATGCATTGATGCTGCCAAGCTCTGCCTTAAAGCTGTTGAGGTAGGTAAGCCGCACCTGGCGTTCGTGCTGTGACTCCCGGTAGCTGTTCAGCATAAAAGCACCATACACACCTATAAATACCACCAGCAGCTCGCTGAGCAGGCGGCGCCAGTGCAGCCGAAGTAGCCGGTATGATCGGGAAAGGAAAAGGGGTCGCATACCCGCATAAGATAGAAAAAAAGGCCTGATTCTCCAGGCAAACCATAAAAAAGCCTGCCCCTAAGCAGGGACAGGTTTAGCTATGTATGAAGAGGATCTTATGCCTGCTCTAAGGGGCAGGCCTGATGGGGGTATTAAAAATAATATTCCAGCGATAGCATAATAGAGGCATGGCGCAGGCCCGATTTTTCTACCCGCACCAGTGAGTTGTTTTCGCCCACATACTGAACAGACTCCAGCGCATTGAGCAGCCCCCAGCCCAGGCGGGTATTCAGGCCCAGGCGGTTGCTGATAAAATAACGGGTGCCGGCCAGCAGGGCAATATCAACGGCTTGTGCCTGCATACTACGGATGTTACTACTGTTATCATCTGTGGACAGCAGGTTATAGGAAGGGTTTAAGCCGGCTTCCAGTTCCAGCAGCTCCAGCGGACGGTAGCACACCAGCAGAGGAATGCCCAGCGCATGCACAAAATAGCCCTCCTGTCCCTTGTTGCTGTACAGCAGCTCTGCCTGTAGCCCAACACGTTCCTGTAGCTGCTTTTTAACTAACATCCCTGCCTGGTATGCAAGGCGGCCGGTTTTACTGTCTTTCCCTTTCTCCAGCGCCACCACATCGGCGTAGCCGGGACCTCCCTTCAGGCCAAAGACCACCTGGGCAACACCAGCCGAAGAAAATGTGAGCAGACACCCAAGCAGAAAAAATAAGGGTTTGGCCATGTGCCAGAGGGGTTTAGCCTATAAACTAACTAAAGGAGTTGATTGATATTGTATAAAATAAGCAAAAAAACAGATTTTTTTCAGAAAGCAGAAAAGAATCCTGCTCATCTGCCAGTCCTGACCCTTAGTTACGAGCCCGGTGCGCAGCCCACCACTGCGGATCGGTACGGCTGGCAGGGCTAATCCACTGGCCCGGAGCCGGCGTCAGCAGCGAGATGCCGGCCCGGTCGGCTTCCTGTAGTAGCAGCTCCATGGGTTCGTACCAGCTATGCAGGGCCAGATCAAAGGTGCCCCAATGAGTGGGAAAGAACAGGCCCCCCTGTACCTCCAGATGAGCCTGAACCGCCTCCTGTGGATTCAGGTGGATGTTGGCCCAGGCCACATCATAGGCGCCAATGGGCATCAGGGACACATCAAAAGGCCCAAGTTTTTCACCAATCTCCTCATATCCCCCAAAATAGCCCGAGTCGCCGCCAAAGTAAATTTTCTGCCCCCCGAACTCTATACCATAGGAAGCCCAGAAGGTGTTGTTCTGGCTCAGGAAGCGGCCCGAAAAGTGCCGGGCCGGCGCTGCCGTAATCCGAAATTCCCTCAGCTCGAAGGGCTGCCACCAGTCCAGTTCGCTTATTTTTTCAGCGGGCACTCCCCAGTAGCGAAGGGTAGCTCCCACCCCTAAGGGCACAATAAACTGCTTTACTTTCTGGTGTATAGCTATAATGGTGCCATAATCCAGGTGATCGTAATGATCATGCGAGATGATAACGGCATCAATAGGGGGTAAATCAGCTGGCGCAATGGGGGAAGAAAAGTACCGCTTGGGGCCGGCAAAGGCAAAGGGGGAAGCCCGTTCGGTCAGTACCGGATCGGTAAGCAGATAGGAATCTCCTTTGCGGATCAGCACCGCGGCATGGCCCAGCCAGTTAAGCTGCAGGAGGCTGGTATCACCCCCTGATAGCATTTGCTCCCGGAAGTGATAACTGGGGGCCGGTGCCTTTTCAACATCCCGGCTGAGGTAGCGCTTCATCACCGGCCAGCTTTCTGTTACCTTCAGCATGGGGGTTTCTACCGGATTCTGGAATTTACCCTCCCGGTAATGGGGCAGGTGGGTATAGGCATCGGCCTGTGGGGGCCGGCCAAAGGGTTTGTGCAAGTGTCGGACCATACCGGTAAGTACGGCAAGAAACGCCAGAAAGATAAGCAGGGAAAGGAGCGCTTTGCCGATAAATTTCATCTTAGGATGTAAATCAATGGCTAAACGTTAGATGGCTCCTCTTAGGTTCACAGCATAAAAAAGCCAATGCGTATGCACTGGCTGGGCGGTGAGTCTGTGTAGGCTTACCTGAACGTGTAATGGATAGCAGCCGTTAGATAGCCCTGCCGGGACCAGGGCCTTTGAAAATCACCTAAAAGGGGCTCTTCCGGATCGCCTGAAAACCATGAAAGTTTGTACCATGTTCGCAGCATTTCAATGGTATAGCGCATGTTCAGCGACCAATTATTGCTTAGCCGGATAGTTAAACCCGGGTTGATTCCCAGGTTTAGTGAAGGGGTTCTGGCAAGGTAATGCTTTCTGTTAGCGAATAAAATAAAGTCATATTCCATGGAAGGGCCTAGCTCCAGCTCAATCTCTGGCGTTAGCGTATACGCCAGCATGACCGGTAAGCTTAATGTGCTTGAGCCCCCCGGATCTAGTACAAATGTTGTATAGATGAGCTGTGGTTGTATGCTTAATTTATTATTTAGCGAAAAGCGGGCAAATCCGCCAAGACCTGCTGTAGGGGCTATAGCAAAGTCCTTTTGCCCGAACGGATTGCTGTAAAATTCTGTAAAAACGCCCGTACCGACTCTGGCTCCGAATGTGGCTTGGGCCAGGCTGTTGCCGCCGCAACATAGGCCAAGCAAAATGGGGAATAGAATACGAAGGTAGTGCTGCATGTTGGTCTGGGTAAGTATGAAGGGGGAGTAAACTTGGAGAGAAAAAGGCCTTTGCCCCTTAGAGCATATAGCGCACCGATAGCATCCCCTGCAGGTGGTGTTGGCGCAAGGAAATATTTACGAGGGTGTTGGTGTCTTCGTCAGTAAATGAAATCAAGGTTGGTGCTGCCCGAAACAAGCCGTACTGCAGCGTTGGGGCAAGACTTATTCTGTCCGATAGTCTGATTCCCGCACCCACCAACAGGGCCAGATCTCCCATGCGATAGGGAGTGTTGTGGAAACTGCCATTCTGATTGGATATCATCAGGGCCCGATTGGGCATTAGTCCCCCTTCCAGCTCAAGAAAATCAAACAGCTTAACCGCACCCACTACCGACAGGCCTATGCAATGAAACTGCACCCTATCGGCATTATAGTGGCTAAACGTATAGCCCTTGGTTAGGTATACTACCTCTCCCCGAAGGGACAGCCTCTCGGTAAGCGGTATCCTATGGCCAACACCAAGCTGATAGCTCAGGATGGGGCTGTACTGTACGGGGTAAGGGGTATCTGTAAAATCCTGAAGGGTGGTGGCGCCAAGGCCTGCCTTTAGATAGGTGCGGTGTTGGGAAAATCCCGTTCCTGCTATTAACATAAGGCAGGCTGTCATAAGGAAGATATTCTTCATAGAATAGGAGGTGTTTAAGTTGAGCCAGCATGCTTGTTCCTAAAGGGGGGCTGTCCATCAGCTTATTTTCCGGTAAAGAAAGAAAAAATAACAATATGCTTCTTGCTGCATGCAAGTATAAATTACAAAAAGAAGCGCCTGTATGCTATATACAGGCGCTTACTAGTAAAGAGTGGTCGTACTTAATTACTCCGCTTTACCGCCAGCTCCAGTTCCCGCAGCTGCTCTTCGCTGATCGTGGAGGGAGTGTCGATCATCACATCGCGGCCGCTGTTGTTTTTGGGGAAGGCAATGAAATCGCGGATGCTTTGCTGGCCGCCCATCAGGGAGCAGAGACGGTCGAAGCCAAAGGCAATGCCGCCATGCGGGGGGGCGCCGTACTCAAAGGCCTCCATCAGGAAGCCAAACTGCTTGCGGGCTTCCTCTTCGCTAAAGCCAAGTAGCTTAAACATGCGGGCCTGGGTGGCGCGGTCGTGGATCCGGATGGAGCCGCCGCCAATCTCTACCCCATTCATGGCCAGGTCGTAGGCATTGGCGCGGATGCTGCCGGGGTCGCTTTCCAGCTTGTCCATATCCTCGGGCTTGGGCGAGGTAAAGGGGTGGTGCATGGCGTGGTAGCGGCCGGTCTCCTCATCCCACTCCAGCAGCGGAAAGTCCAGCACCCAGAGGGGTTTGAATTCATCATTCTTGCGCAGGCCCAGCTCGCCGCCCAGGTGCAGGCGCAGCTCGCTCAGGGCCTTGCGGGTCTTATCGGCATCGCCGCTGAGCACAAGGAGAAGGTCGCCGGGCTGTGCGCCCATCTTCTGCGCCCAGGCCTTCAGGTCTTCCTCGGAATAGAACTTATCGACGCTTGATTTCAGGCTGCCGTCGGCATTGTAGCGTACCCATACCAGGCCCTTCATGCCAATCTGGGGGCGCTTTACAAAGTCGGTGAGGGCATCCAGCTGCTTGCGGGTCCACTCGGCGCAGCCGGGGGCGGCAATGCCCACCACCAGCTCGCTCTGGTCAAATACCTGAAACCCCTTGTTCTGGGCCACATCATTCAGCTCGGTAAATTCCATGCCGAAACGAATGTCGGGCTTGTCGGAACCGTAGCGCCGCATGGCCTCATCATAGGTCATGCGGGGCACTTCGCCAATGTCAATGCCCTTAACGGTCTTGAAGAGGTGGCGGATCAGGCCCTCAAATGTCCTCAGCACATCTTCCTGAGTTACAAAGGCCATTTCGCAGTCGATCTGCGTGAATTCGGGCTGGCGGTCGGCGCGCAGGTCTTCGTCCCGAAAGCATTTTACGATCTGAAAGTAACGCTCAAAGCCGCTTACCATCAGCAGCTGCTTAAAGGTTTGGGGCGACTGGGGCAGGGCGTAGAACTCGCCGGGGTTCATGCGACTGGGCACTACAAAATCGCGGGCGCCCTCGGGTGTGCTTTTGATCAGCACAGGGGTTTCCACTTCCAGAAACTGCTCGCCATCCAGGTAGCGGCGGGTTTCCTGGGCCAGCTTGTGGCGCAGCACCAGGTTGTTGCGCACAGGGGTACGGCGCAGGTCCAGGTAGCGGTATTTGGCACGCAGCTCCTCGCCACCGTCGGTCTCGTCCTCGATCTGGAAGGGGGGTGTTTTGGCCCTGTTCAGGACGGTAAGTTCCGTTACCCGCACTTCAACATCGCCCGTAGGCATGTGCGGGTTTTTGTTGTAGCGCTCTACTACCTGGCCGGTGGCCTGCAGCACCCATTCCCGGCCTACCTCGGCGGCGGCGGCCAGCAGCTCCGGGGAGGTAATGCCTTCTTCAAAGATCAGCTGGGTAAGGCCCCAGCGATCGCGCAGGTCAATCCAGATCACCGCCCCCTTGTTGCGGATGGTCTGGGCCCAGCCGCAGAGCGTTACTTCTTTTCCGGTATCCTGAAGGCGGAGTTCGCCATTGGTATGGGTGCGTAGCATAAGCGCTTATTAGGTTCTAAGGGGGTAAAATTACAGGATTAGCAGCAGACTACGCAAAGCCCGCGCCGGAAATAGCAGGCGGAACCAAAGAATATGGCCCTGGGGTTGAGCGTTAAAAGGAGGAAACCCTTAATTTCGCCTGCATGAAAAAACTACCGCTCTATATACTGGCGCTGCTTCCGCTGCTGCTAGCCTTCTCACAGGTTCCAAAACTGGTAAAAACCAAGGTACATGATGCCATAACCGTATCGCTGCCGGCCGATTTTACGGCTGTAGGCGAGCAGGAGCTTTCGGCCAAGTACGTTTCCTACCGCAAACCCCTGGCACTCTATACCAACCCAAGCAAGCAGGCCGATTTTAGTGTAAACCTATCGGTAACCCAATGGCAGCACTTTGACCTGCCACTGGTCAAGGACTTTTACAAAGCCTCGCTCTCTACCCTCTACAGCGACATACAGTGGGTAAAAGATGAGATCCAGGAGATCAGGGGCACCAACTTTGCCCTGTTTGAATATGTAGGCACCGTAGCCGATACCGAGCAGGAGAATACCATCAAACAGACCAAGCCCATGCAGGTGTATACCTATGTGGCCTATGGGCTGGTAGAAGGCAAGGTGGTGGTTTTTACCTTTACCGCACCAGCCAGCCAGCAGCAGCAATGGGCACCCGTAGCCCAAGCCATGGTAGAATCGATCCGGCTTAAGAAAACACTCTAGCATGTTAGGGGTTAGTACAGATGAGCAGTATATGCGGGAGGCCCTTAAGCAGGCTGCGTATGCAGCACAGGAAGGGGAGATCCCAGTAGGAGCGGTGGTGGTAAGCCGGGGGCGCATCATTGCCCGGGCCTACAACCAGACCGAGCGCCTGCAGGATGTAACGGCCCATGCCGAAATGCTGGCCATTACAGCAGCGGCTAATTGCCTGGGCGCCAAATACCTGCAGGACTGCACGCTGTACGTAACGCTGGAGCCCTGCCCCATGTGTGCCGGTGCCCTCTACTGGTCGCAGCTCAGCCGCCTGGTGTGGGGCGCCCCGGATGAAAAGCGGGGATTTGCCAGGATGGGAACCCCCATGCTGCATCCCAAAACCGAGCTAAAAGAAGGGGTGCTGGCAGCCGAAAGTGTGGCCCTGCTGAATGAATTTTTTCTGAAGCTAAGAAAGAACGGCCGCTGAGCCAGAAAAAGCAAATAGGCATCAGCAGCAGGCGTATAGCCTGTACAACCGCTCCCAATGCGGCTCATAGAAGTTGTCTATTGCACCAGCCGGGTACTCGATGACCAATTCACTGGGCTTTATACCCAATAGTTTTTACCTTGCAGTTACATAACATTGTTTAATCTTTAAATAACTTTTTTCACTTATGGCATTCGAATTACCAAACCTGCCGTATCCCTCCAACGCACTGGAGCCGCACATCGACCAGCAAACCATGGAAATCCACCATGGCCGCCACCACAAAGGCTATACCGACAACCTGAACAAAGCCATTCAGGGTACCGAGATGGAGAACAAGTCCATTGAGGAGATCCTTAAAAATGTGGGTGGCAACAATGCGGTGCGCAACAATGGCGGCGGCTATTATAACCACAACCTTTTTTGGGAAGTGATGAGCCCCAATGGCGGCGGCCAGCCCTCTGGCACTGTGGCTGAGGCCATCAATAAGAAATGGGGATCGTTCGACAATTTTAAGCAGGAGTTCTCCAACGCCGCAGCCACCCGCTTTGGCTCTGGCTGGGCATGGCTGATCGTAACTGGTAACGGCGAAGTAGACGTAACCTCTACCCCCAACCAGGACAATCCCCTGATGGACGTAGCCGACAAAAAAGGCACCCCCATCCTGGGTCTGGATGTGTGGGAGCACGCCTACTACCTGAAGTACCAGAACAAGCGCCCTGATTATGTAGGCGCCTGGTGGAATGTAGTGAACTGGAACGAAGTAAACCGCCGCTACGAAGAAGCCAGAAACCGTTAACAGCAGCTGAAGCGATTAGATAAGACCGGAAGCCATCCCGAAAGGGGTGGCTTTTTCTTTTTATAAGGGGTTGCAGAACATGGTGAACGGACACTTAATGGCTATGGAAACTCTGTATTTATGCCTACTTTGTATCTTTAAAGTGCTATGAGTCTCTTGGATATAATTTTATTTGTAGGAGCAGGGCAGGGGATATTGCTGGCGCTTTTGCTGGTTACACGGCGGGGCCCTAAACGAAACAACCGTATATTGGGTCTGCTGCTACTTTTGCTGGCCCTGCACCTGGTGCTGGTGGGCAACGACCATGCCGATTTCTTTCTACGCTACCCCCACCTGAGCCGGCTTACCTGGAGCATTCCGCTACTGTATGGTCCCCTTATTTACCTGCTTACCTGCTCGCTTACCAACCCCCGCTTTCGCTGGACGGGGCAACACGCTCTTTATTTTCTGCCCTTTCTGCTGGTGGTTGGCTTTCTGATGCCCTACTACCTGCTTTCTGCTGCCGAAAAGATCGCCTACCTCTCAGACTGGGAGCGGGTGCTGCGGGAAGATTTTGGCTGGATGAACCAGCTCACCAATGGGGTACATGTGCTGTTTCTGGCCCTGAGCCTCTGGCGCCTGCGCCGTTATTCCGATCGCCTGCAGGCCCTTTATAGCAGTGAAACGCGGATGAGGCTGCTCTGGCTGCGTACGCTGTTACTAGGCGTATTTTTTGATCCTCAGCTTTTCAGTACTGGTCTTTTACGCACGCAAATGGGGGTGGCCCTATCTGGCGGCGGTCTATCCCTATCATTTTCTGGGCGTGGTGGGGTTGCTGTACTGGATCGGCTACAAGGCCCTGGCCCAGCCGCAGCTTTTTCAGGCCGATCCGCTGCTGGAGGCCCTGCGCCCGCCCCAGGCCCCGGACACCGAGCCAACTATGGTTCCAGTGACCCAGTCGCAGCCCGACGCCATCATGGCAGCCCAGGCCCTGCGCATCCGGCAAGCCATGGAAGCAGACAAGCTGTACCTGGATCCGGAGCTGGACCTTATCAAGCTTTCCCAACACCTGGGGCTGCCCCGCTATCAGGTATCGGCCGTGCTGAATGGGGTTATCCGGCAAAAATTTTATGACTTTGTTAACGACTACCGGGTAACTGCCTTTAAGGAGCTGGCCGTTTCTCCGGCTTATGGCCACTATACCCTGCTGGCGCTGGCGCACGAGGCTGGCTTTAATTCCAAATCAACCTTCAACGCGGTTTTTAAGAAAACTACCGGCCAGACCCCCTCGCAGTACTACCAAACTAGAGGTATGGCTGCGTCGGTAGTGGTCTGATCCGTTCGGTTCGGACGACTGGCCCGCCTCAACCCCCTTTCTTTGCTCTATAAATTTTATTTTTTATGAGAGCCACAATTTTACTAGTGTGCGGGTACTTGCTGATGGTGAGTGGCTATGCACAGGAAAAAGCAGACTATTTTCTGCCACCAAAATTTCAGGTAGGCGTTCAACTGGGCCTGAGCACTTTTAGCATGGTAGACCGGGCCGTAAGCCCTCTGCTCTACCAGGGACGCTACCGGCAGGTAGGGCTACAGTTGCTGTATACCGGCAATCGCTCCAGGGTAGAGCTAAGTCTTCAGGGAAAGTTGGGTAATTTTGCCCCTGCCGCTCATCGGGGAAAAAACGTCTATTTTAGAGAGCTGCAGGAAGATGGCAGCATCAGGGAAACGGCCGTGCCCCTGCAGGGGGGTATGCTGGCGCCGGCTGTTAAACTAGGCTACTGGCACCGTCTGGGAAGCCCCCATGCGCTGCAGGTTTCGGCCGGTGCTGTGCTAAGCGAGCAGCTCCTTTACCCCCAGGGCTTTGTACAGCCTGGGTTGATGAATGTGCTGGCCCTTAGCCCGCAGCTGCGGCTTACCTATGCTGCCGCCACACGGCATCAGTTTGAGGCCAATGTGGCCGCAGCCGCGCTGGGTCTGGTAACCCGCCCGCCTTACCATGGCACCCTTACGCAGCCAAATGAAAATCTGGAGCAGGCCTTTTTGAAGCACAATACCCGTTTCCAGACCCTGGACAAGCTAAAGCTGCTGCAGGCAGAGCTGCAGTACCAGTACCGCATGGGGTTGCGCACCACTGCAGTGGCCAGCTACCAGCTTAGCTGGATGCGGGAGAAAGAGCCCCGCCCCCTCAGCCTGGCCGAAAGTGCCTATAATCTCTCCTTTTTTTACCTCTTCCCAACCAAGTAACCAGTATGAAAACTATAGGAATACTCGTAGGGCTGTGCCTGGGCCTGAGCCTATGCAGCTGCGAAAAAGGGCTGATGCCCGAGCCCGTACAGAAAAATGATCCCGTCCGGAACTTTGAACTGCTCTGGCAGGACTTCCGGGACTATTATGGCCTGTTTGCCGTCAAGCGCATCAACTGGGATTCGGTCTACACCATCTACAGACCCCAGGTACATGAGGATATGACAGAAGCCCAGTTCTATGGGGTAGCCACCAGCATGCTGGCGATCCTCAACGATGCGCACATCACCCTCTACCCGACCAATCCGGAGCTTCCCCGCTGGAGTGTGGATCTAAAGGATGGCATCAGCAAGCAGGAAGATTATGCGTTTGACGTAGTCAAGAACCGCTACCTGCAGAACCACAAGCAAATGGGAGCCATCAGCTGGGGGTGGCTGCCTGGCAATATCGGCTACATTCATGTAGCGCATTTTATGCTCAAGATTGGAGAGGTAGATGCTGCCATGAACCAGATCTCAGCCGATTTTCAAGAAGCCAGGGGCTTGGTGCTCGATATCCGCGATACCCCCGGCGGGCAGGATCCGGCCGGGCAGCAGATGGCCGGCTATTTTGCCTCCGAAAAGTATGTGTATATGCGCTCCCGCAAGCGCTCCGGTCCCGAGCCCACAGATTTCACCCCCTGGACCGACTGGTGGGTGCAGCCCATGGGAGGGGAAGCGCTGCGGAACACCCCCCTTGTGCTGCTGACTACCCGCTTTACTGGCAGCGGAGCCGAAACCTTTTCACTGGCCATGCGCAAGTTGCCGCAGGTAGTGCATGCAGGCGATACCACGGCCGGGGCCTTTTCAGATAATCCCAGTCGTCAGCTGCTCAATGGCTGGATCTTCAGCCTGTCGGTAGGCGACTTCCGCGATGCCGAGGGTGTAAGCTATGAGGGCAAGGGCATAGCCCCTGCGCTGGTATGGCAAAACAATCCGGCCGATGTACGGGCAGGGAAAGATGAAGCCCTGGAGAAAGCGATGGAACACTTGCGGGAATAAGGCGGGACCTGACTCCAACTACCCCAATACAAGAAATAGCCACTGCTTACAGAGTGGCTATTTCTTTATTGATAGTTCAGCCCATTCATCATGGCATATACGAGCAATGCCAGCAGCACCAGCATGCCCAGACCAAAAACAAGCCTGGTGATGGCAGCGCCCCTGTTGAACCGCCGCTCATGTGCCTCTCGAATGCGGGCCAGTTCTCTAAAATTGGTGCTTACCAACTCGGGGCGGCCAGCGGGAAGGGCAACATGCCCCCGCCGGTTGCCATAGCGGTCCTTTGTTTTCTTGAATGCTTCTTTTGGCTTGCGGCTCCAGTCTTCCTTGCGCATGCCAAAGCCCATATAGCCCATGGCTGACAAGGGGTTGGTGTAGGAGAAGATAGGGAAGTAATCGCAAAATAACAAATGCCAGTACAAGCCTGCGGTCAGGGCTTGTCGGGCCAGGCCGAGTAGGGATGGCTGGATAGATTGGCATTCACATAGCGGGCATCCTCTGATACCTCCCGGTCCACCCAGGGGGAAGGGCAAAGGCTTCCTCTTCCGACTGCAGCTCCAGCTCGGCAACCAGCAGGCCCTGGTTAGCTCCCTCAAAGGCATCGACCTCCCAGTGCCTGCCCTCAAACTCGATCACATAGCGCCTTTTTTCAATGGAAGCAGGGATAAGTTCATCCAGCAGGGCCCGGGCATCGGCCAGGGGAATGGGGTACTCCCACTCACTTCGGCTGATGCCGGTGGTTTTGCCTTTGATGGTCAGATAAGCCCGCTCGCCTGCTATGCGCACCCGTACGGTGCGGGCCGGGTCGGTACTCAGGTAGCCCTGCCGCAAATAGGTGCCCTGTGGCTTCTCCAGCTGCTGCCAGAGCGTTTTATCGACAAGAAATTTACGTTCTATTTCCTTTGGCATACAGTAAATGGTATGAGACTATAGGCCGGTAGTGGCACAGCCGGCTGTTGGTTGGCAGGTGCAGCAAGCCGTATTCGAATCAGAAGTTAATCCCTTCCCCTGTTTTTCCAGAGGTAACCTACTCCCAGGCGGAAGCCGATCTCCCGTTCGTTGACGTAGTAGTCGCTGGCGGCTTCAATCTGCCAGCGGCTGCCGATCCGGTAGCTGTAGCCCATGCCCAGGGCCACATCGGCCCGGCTGCCCAGCAGGGCCCGGTAGCGGATAAAGGCCGGCCCAAAGGGGTAAAAGCGGTTGCCAATGGATACCATGGGCGTAGGCTCGGCATTCCAGAACTCCAGACCGCCAGTGAACATCAGCTTTTCATTGAGATGATAGGCAGCCTCGAAGCCGGCCTGCAGCTTGCGCCAGGGGTTCTCAAAATCGGTTTTGTACACATCGCCGTAGAGGTGCACGCTGCGGGTGCCCGGGCTTAGGGGGCTGCTGCCCTGTGCCTGCGCCTGCTGCGGGAGGCACCAGCTTAGCACAACAAAAACCAGTCCTGCAGGGAGCAGGGAGAGGAGAGCGGAGGTAGAGGGCATGCTGGGGATTATGAGGCTTTTTCTGCTTGTAGTTTTTTTATTTCCATCAGCTCGTCCCGCAGGCGGGCAGCTTCCATAAAATCGAGTTCTTTGGCGGCTTTTTCCATCTTGCGCTGGGTTTCCTTCAGCAGTTTGTCCAGCTGCTCGGGCTTCATGTAGGCCACTACCGGATCGGCAGCCAGCGAGAGGCTGTCGGGCTCCACATACACCTTTTTGGTTTCTTTCTTACGGGCATCGGCCACCGAGGTTTGCTCCATAATGGCTTCGCGCGATTTGAACACCGTTTTTGGCACAATCCCATGCTCCTCGTTATAGGCCATCTGGATGGCGCGGCGGCGGTTGGTTTCGTCTATGGCCACCTGCATGGAGTCGGTGATCTTATCGGCGTACATGATCACCATCCCCTCCGCATTACGGGCAGCCCGGCCAATGGTTTGCACCAGCGAGCGCTCGTTGCGCAAAAATCCCTCCTTATCGGCATCCAAAATGGCCACCAGCGATACCTCGGGCAGGTCAAGGCCCTCCCGCAGAAGGTTTACCCCCACCAGCACATCAAACTCGCCCAGGCGCAGATCGCGCAGAATCTCCACCCGCTCCAGCGTTTGCACCTCGGAGTGAATGTAGCGGCACTTAATGCCGGCCCGCTCCATGTACTTGGTGAGCTCTTCGGCCATGCGCTTGGTAAGGGTGGTCACCAGCACCCGCTCCTTGCGCTCTATGCGCAGGTGCACTTCTTCCAGCAGGTCATCAATCTGGTTGAGGCTGGCCCTTACATCAATCACCGGGTCCAGCAGGCCGGTGGGACGGATGATCTGCTCCACCACCACCCCCTCGGACTTGCGCAGCTCGTACTCGGCCGGGGTGGCGCTCACAAAGATCACCTGGTCCATGATCTCTTCAAACTCATTAAAGGTAAGGGGGCGGTTGTCCAGGGCCGAGGGCAGGCGAAAGCCAAAGTCTACCAGGTTGATCTTGCGGGCGCGGTCGCCGCCCCACATGGCCCGCACCTGGCTTACGGTTACGTGGCTTTCATCAATGATCATCAGGTACTCCTGCGGGAAGTAGTCCAGCAGGCAGAAGGGCCGGGCACCGGGTTTGCGGCGGTCAAAGTAGCGGCTGTAGTTCTCAATACCCGAGCAGAAGCCCAGCTCCCGGATCATCTCCAGGTCAAACTCGGTACGCTCCTTGATGCGCTGGGCTTCCAGAAAGCGACGGTCTTTCTCAAAGAGCTCCACCTGGTTTACCATGTCGTACTGAATTTCCTTAATGGCATTCTGGGCCACATCCTTGCCGGTTACAAAAAGGTTGGCGGGGAAGATGGAGATCAGCTTTTCGCTTCCCAGCTTTTTGCCGGTGACGGGATCAATGCGCTGGATGGATTCGATCTCATCACCCCAGAAGATAATGCGGTAGGCAAAATCGGCATAGGCCACAAAGATATCCACCGTATCGCCCTTTACCCGAAAGCTCCCCCTTTTGAACTCCACTTCGGTGCGGTGATAGAGAATATCCACCAGCGCAAAGAGAAACTGGGAGCGGGCAATGCGGTCGCCCTCCTGTATGCGGATCACACTCCGGGCAAAATCCTCAGGGTTACCCATGCCGTAGATGCAGGATACGGAGGCCACCACCAGCACATCCTGGCGGCCGCTCAGCAGCGAGGAGGTAGCGCTGAGGCGCAGCTTTTCAATCTCATCGTTGATCGAAAGGTCTTTTTCAATATAGGTATTGGTGGTAGGAATGTAGGCCTCGGGCTGGTAGTAGTCGTAGTAGGAGACAAAGTACTCTACCGCATTATGGGGGAAGAACTGTTTGAACTCGCCATAGAGCTGCGCCGCCAGCGTTTTGTTGTGGCTGAGCACCAGCGTGGGGCGGTTTAGCTGGGTGATCACATTGGCCATGGTAAAGGTTTTACCAGAGCCGGTAACGCCCAGCAGGGTTTGGGCCGGCTCGCCGTTGCGAAGGCCTTCTACCAGGCTTGCAATTGCCTTGGGCTGATCGCCGGCCGGCTGATAGTCTGACACCAGTTGAAAATCCATGTAGGGAATTGGGAAAAGTACGTTTATGCCTAAAACCCCCTTGAGGGCTGTCGGGTATAACATCAAAAAGGGGGCAAAAGGTGCGGCATGCGGGTCTTTATTACCAGCTGCCGGTATTTTTGTTTTCTTTGTCCCGAAGCCCTTCGGGCGGTTTCAATAAAGTAAAAAAACACTACTTTGTATACAGGTCTGCCGCGCAGCCCGTATGCCGAAGCATGCCAGGACCTGCTGATAAATATACCAAAAAATGAGTGTGCTTGTTGCAGGAGAGGTGTTGCTGCAGGAGAGTTATGTAGAAATAACCTATAGCAGCCGCGAGAAAATAATCATAGCCCGCTGGAAGGGCTTTCTTACCGTTGAACAGACCCGCCGGGGATGTGAGCTGATGAGCAAGGTGATTGCCGAAAAGGGGCTAAGCCGGCACCTGAGCGATCATGCCGAGCTGCGCATCCTGGGCCGCGAGGTGCAGGAGTACCTGGTAGGTACCTGGTTTTACGAGGTAGAGCGGCTGGGCCTGCGCAAAATAGCTGTGCGCGTAGCGGCCGATATCTTTGCCAAAGCCACCGTGCAGAAGGTCAATACCGAGCAGCAGTATGGCCAGCTGAGCATTACCACCTTTGGCTCCTGCGATGCGGCCGTTAAGTGGCTGAAGCAGGAAGAAGAAAGCTAAGCCCTTAGCTGTTCCAGATCTCCCAGGCCCGCTCAGCCTGCAGCTGCAGCATCTGCAGCCCCCCTTTGGTAGCCGCTCCCCGCTGGCTACCGGCCTGCATAAATACCGTCTGGGCCGGGTTATAGACAAGATCATACAGATAGTGCCCGCTGCCAATCACATGATAGGGCAGGTCGGGCGCCGCCATGGGTTGGGGATGCATGCCCAAGGGGGTGGTGTTGATGATCAGACGGTACTCCTGCAGCAGCTCGGGCTGCTGGTGCAACTGGGCATAGCTGAGCTGCTGGCTGGCTGGCTGGCGGGAGACCAGCCGGTAGGGAATCTGCAGGTCGGTTAGGGCAGCGCATACAGCCTTGCTGGCGCCGCCGGTGCCCAGCACCAGGGCTTTTTTACCGGCCAGCGCCTCCTGGCCCATCCACTCCAGCAGCGATTGCTTGAAGCCGAAATAATCGGAATTATAGCCGGTGAGCACCCCCTTCTCTATCCTGATAACATTAACAGCGCCTACCTTGCGGGCACTTTCATGCAGCTGGTCCAGGTAGGGGATCACCTTCTCTTTATAAGGAATGGTCACATTGAGTCCTGCCAGACTGGGCTGCGCCTGCAGCAGGGCGGGCAGCTGGTCAAGGGAGGAGATGGGGTAGAGCGCATAGGCGGCATCGGCTATGCCCTCCCGGCCAAACTTTTCGGTAAAGTAGGTCCGGGAAAAGCTGTGGCCCAGGGGGTAGCCGATGAGACCAAACTGGCGCATGCTTAGTGCTGAGGACTTACTTTATAGGTGGATAGTTTTTCGATCACCACCACCAGCAGAATGCCCAGGGCGGCAAACAGGATGGCCCAGAGCACATGCGGCTGCTGGCCGGTTTCTATCGCAAACTGGGTGGGCCATACGCTTTCAGTGATCAGGGGTTTTTGCTCCCCCTTGCTGCTGAGGTAGTACTCGCTTACCACCTTCCAGGGCCATACCTTGTTCAGGGAGCCAATCATAAAACCGGCCAGCAGGGCAATGGCCACATTGTAGTAACGGTCCAGCAGCCAGGAAACCACCCGGGAAAAGCTCAGAATGCCCACCACACAGCCCAGGCCAAAGACCAGGATCACCGGCAGGTTAAATTCCTTGAGGGCGGTAAGAATAAACTCGTACTTAACCAGCAGCAGCAGAATAAAGGCGCCGGAGATGCCCGGCAGGATCATGGCGCAGATGGCCAGCGCCCCGGCAATAAACACAAACCAGAGCGCCTCCGGGGTTTCGGCCGGGCTGATCACCGTAACCAGATAGGCAATTACAATTCCGACAATGCCCGACACCACCACGGCAGCATTCCACTGCCGGATCTCCTTGGTGACCAGCACCGCTGAAATAATGATGAGCCCAAAAAAGAAGGACCACACCTGTATGGGGTACTCGGCCAGCAGCCAGGTGATCAGGCGCGAGAGCGTAAGCAGGCTGGTAAACACACCGGCCAGCAGCACCAGCAGAAAATTGCCGTTTACATGCTGCCAGAGCGCTTTTAGCTGAAAGCCCCTGGCCAGCTGCAGGGCCTGCAGGTCAAAGGATTTAATGCTATCCAGCAGCTCTTCATAAATGCCGGTAATAAAGGCCACCGTACCGCCGGATACGCCGGGCACCGTATCGGCGCCGCCCATGGCCATTCCTTTCAGGTACAGGAGTGCATAATCTTTAATGGTTCTCATAAAAGCAGGGAGTCCGGAGGGCCGGATACTACAAACATAAAAAATTATTGGTTGTGATGAGCGGGCCGCTGCGGCGGCACAAAGAAAAGCCCGGAAGGGGTCCGGGCTTTGTATCATACTCGCAGAGCGTTATTTTGTTTCAGCGGCAGCGTCCAGAAAATCGCTGAAGGTATCGCCGCGCAGGCCAAGTCGAATGGTTTCCAGCGGAATTACTTCATTGGGGGCAATGTTGCCCAGGTTTACATTGCTGCCCAGCAGCTTAATGAACCACACCTGCTGCGATTTCTGGGGGGCTTCCCAAATAATGCGCTCGGAGGGGATCTGCGTCAGGATCTCTTCTACCAGACCCGAGCGCACCTCGCCGGTGCTGCGGAACAGGCCTACGTTGCCGCCCTCGCGGGCTTCGCCGATCACTTTCCAGGAGCCGGCTTCCATTTCGGCCTTCATCAGGGCAATCCACTTATAGGGGGGGATGATCTTGTCGGCATCCTTTGAGCCTACCTCGGAGAGTACGGTTACCTGCCCTGCCAGCTGGCGAATGTACTCGCACTTCTGGTCGTGGGGCATGTCAATGGAGCCATCCGATACCTCGGCGTATTGCATCTTGTACTTGTCCAGGATGCGCCGATAGTCATCAAACCTGTTGCGCACAATAAAGGCTTCAAAGAGCGTACCGCCAAAGTACACGGGTATATTGGCAGCGCGGTAGATCTCCAGCTTCTGGTCCAGATTAGGGGTTACATACGAGGTAGCCCAGCCCAGTTTCACAATATCTACATACGGGCCGGCAACACTCAGAAAATCTTCTGCTTCCCGGTTGCTCAGGCCTTTGTCCATGGCCATGGTAAAGCCATTCTGCCGGGGCTTCTGCGTTCGGTTTGGGATCTGCCCAATCTCGTAGTTCATCTGTTTGCGTTAATTTCGGTACTGATCGATGATCTTGTACAGCGCTTTTTGTACCTCGGGTTTTTTGAAGTACTCAAACAGCACGGTATGCTTATCGAAGTCCAAAATTAAAGCATTTTCCAGAAAACTAAAGGCTTCTTTGTATTTACCCGAAGAGATCAGGTAAATGGCCGCCCGGTAGAGCAGATCGGTATTGTCGGGCAGCTCGTCCATGCCCGCCTTGATGATCACAAAGGCTTTGTCGTACTCGTGCAGGTCGTAGTACACATAGGACCACTCCAGCCACACCAGGGGGTTGAGGCCATCGTACTGGCTGGCGGCCTGAAAGGCCTCAAAGCTCGACATCAGGTTGCCGCTGCGGTACTCGGCATCGGCCAGCGACAGCCAGTAGTGGCCGTTTTCGCCATCGTACTTCAGGGCTTTGCTAAAGAAGTATACGGCCTCAAAGTGGCGGTTCTGCTGGCACAGGCAGTAGCCAATGCCATACCAGGCACGGTCATAGGAGGCATCGGCCTTGGTGGCCTTCTGGTAATATTTAATGGCAAACTCCCACTGCTTGAGTTTTTCATGGGCAGAGCCAATGCAGCAGTAGGTTTCGGCGCTGGGGCCTTCCCACTTATGGGTATTCTTATAGGCTTCCAGGGCCTGCTCGTAGCGGCTCAGGTTCATGAGCGAGTTGCCCATGTTAAAGTGCGCCGAGGCAAATTTTTCGTTGATGGCCGTGGCGTATTCGTAGGCGCCTACGGCTTCTTCAAAGCGGCCCAGCTTGTTATAGATAATGCCAATGTTGTACCAGGCATAGAAGGAGAAGGGGTCCCGGTCGATGAACTTCTGGTAGTACTCCAGGCTGGAATCCAGCTTGCCGGTTACATCCAGGCAGTAGGCCAGCTCGTAGAGGGCATTCTCGTGGTTGATGTTCTCTTCGATGGCCAGCTTGTAGTGCTTGATGGCTTCTTCGTAGCGGCCGGTGCTCTGAAAGGTGAGTCCTATATTATAGTATACATCGTCCTTATCGGCAGAGAAGATCAGCGATTTTTCGTAGAGGGCAATGGCATCATCGTGGCGGCCGCTCAGCGACAGCACATTGGCTTTCATGCTCATAACCTCTGCATCGGTGGGCTGCAGGGCTTCGGCCTGTTCCAGCAGTTCCAGCGCCTCCTCGTATTTTTGCAGGCGGGTCAGGATCTGAATTTTCAGGCTTAATACCTCAGTAGAAAAAGGAAACTGCTCAGACGCCATTTTGCAGGCGCCGATGGCCTGTTGCCACTTGCTCTTCTTTATATAGTGGTTTACGATGGTCTCGTATTCCTCTACTTCAAAATAGGGAAAGTGGTCGGTTGCCTCGGCAATACCCTCGTAGCGCTCAATAAGCGCTTTTTCCTCCTGTCTTCTCTTGTAGTTCTCAGCCATGCTTATCTCTCTTTTTCTGCGTCTTAGTCACTTTACTAAATAACATAAAGCTTGCCAGAGATAACAGCGGGCGTAATATAATAGCAAATATTATCGGATCTGAGCCTCAAGATGTTGGCAGGTCCAGCGGATGGTGTCGGGCAGGGAGTGGAAGCGGAGGTTAAAAGCTTTTGTTATCTTGGAATTATCAAATTCAATCTCAAGATTGCTTAAAATGCGCGTTTCCCGGGTAATCATGGCTTCTTTTTTACCGAATACCACTTTAAACTTTTCCAGGTAATATGCTCCGGTAGTGAGAAGGGAATTTACTTGGATTTTTGGTGGGCTTACCTCCAGACAATCAGCCATTTGCCCAAACAGCTCCGAATAGCGGACCGAACCTGCCGAAACAATGTAACGCTGGCCCACATGCGTCCGGGACTGTAAGGAAGCCATCACCACCGCTACCACGTCCCGCACATCCACCCAATTAAGGAGGCCGGAGGGGTAAAAAGCCCCTTTTTGCTGCACATAGCCAAAGAGGCGGGTGCTGGAGCGGTCCATAGGGCCGGGGCCCAGTACCACCGAGGGGTTAAAGATCACTACGGGCAGGCCTTCGGTATGGGCGCGCCACACTTCCAGCTCGGCCAGGTACTTGGTTTCGCCATACCAGCTGTTCAGGGGCGATTTTTCCCACTTTTGCTCCTCATCCACCACCCCCTTGCGCCTGGGCCGGCCAATGGCCGCTACGGAACTGATGTGTACAAAGCGGCTGATGCCGGCTATAAGGGCAGCATTTACCAGGGAGGCGGTGCCTTCTACATTGGTCTGGTACAGGGCCTCGGCATCTTTGGGCGCAAAGGATACCATGCCGGCACAGTGGATCACCTGCTCACAGCCTTCCAGTGCCTGCAGCAGCAGAGGGGTGTCCAGCAGATCGCCCTCTACCCAGTCGATTCGGTCCTGAAGATCGGCCAGGGCCTGCAGATTGGAGGTGGAGCGGCGCAGGGCACGTACCGCATAGCCTTCGGCCAGCAGACGGCGGGCTATGTGCGAACCAATCAGACCACTGGCGCCCGTTAAAAAGATCATGCCTCCAGCAGGGTGTTGTTGAGCAGATCCAGTTTCAGCAGCTTATCAAAGTAGGGCGCTTTTACGCTTTCCTTCAGCAGGTTCATGTGCTTTTGGTTGTGGCAGTCGGTGCCCACAAAATGTACCAGCTTTTTATCGATGAGCCACTCGCCGATCTTTTTGGCGGGAATGGAATAGTAGCCCGAGAGGGAATTGAGGTTGAGCTGCAGCAGGGCGCCGCGCTCTACCAGCTCCTGGGCCAGCTCCCGGTGCTGGGCCATGTATTCATAGCGCTCCGGGTGGGCCAGGATGGGCTGCAGCCCTTTGGCCTTCATGCGAAAGATGGCATCCAGCAAAATGGCCGGCTGGTTTACAAAGCCGGTTTCAAACAGAATGTATTTCTGAGCGCCAAAGGTGAGCAGGTCCTCATCGGTCTGCAGGCTTTTAAAGAACACCTCATCCAGGTAATATTCCGCGGCGGCCTCCAGGCGCATCTCAATCCCCTCCTGCTGGCAGGCTTCCCGCAGGGCTTTCAGCTGCTTGCGAATGCCATTGGGGGTATTGGGGTAAAAATCGCTTAAGATGTGGGGGGTAGTTACCAGCTGCTTGTAGCCCAGCTCGCTCATCTGGCGCACCAGCTGCACCGCCTCGGAGAGGGTTTGTACGCCATCGTCCAGGCCGGGCAGCAAATGCGAGTGCATATCGGCCTGCAGGGGCAGTACGTTGGTATGTTTGCTGCGTTTTTTAAATAGACTAAACAAGGTGTTTTGGGTTCTTATTGCTCAAAATAACCATGGCCGTAGCCCCCTCCGTAGCCATAGCCGTAGCCATAGCCATAGCCTTTGCGGCGGCTTACCCCATTCACAATTACCGACAGGTTGGTAAACTGGTTTACATTCACCAGGCGGTTTAGCGTATTAAAGTAGGCCTTGCGGGAGTAGTTGGCCCGGAACACATACAGGGCCAGGTCTACCTTCTGCATGATCAGGATACCGTCTGTAACCAGGCCCACCGGGGGGGTGTCCATTACAATTACATCATACCTTTCCTTAAGTTTTGACAGGATGGCATCAAAATCACTGTTCATCACCAGCTCCGAGGGGTTAGGAGGCGTTGGGCCGGCCGGAATATAATCCAGATTGGGGATAGCCGTTTTCTTTATACTGCTCTCCAGTGAATGTTTTCCAATCAGAATGGTGCTAATGCCCTCAGAAGCATTTTCGCCATCCAAGGCCAGGTGTACCTTAGGTTTGCGCATATCCAGGTCCAGGATGATCACCTTTTTCTTGGAAAGTGCAATTACGGCGGCCAGGTTTACAGCAACAAACGTTTTGCCTTCGCCACTTACCGTTGAGGTAATGGAGATCAGGCGGGTATTCTGCCGGGCACCCACAAACTCCATATTGGTACGGATGCTCCGCAACGATTCGCTAAACGCTGATCTGGGATTGTCCGTCACAATCATGCGGGCAGTGGGGTACTTGTTATTGGTCTGCGGCAACGCACCCAGCAGGGGCGCATGGGCCATTTCTTCCACTACAATCACCCCATTTACCTTATTATCCAGCGTATAGAGCGATCCTACAAATAGCACGGTAAGCATCATACTTACCATAAAGCCCAAACCATGGATCACCCATTTGTCTGGCGATATGGGCGCAGAGGGTAAGCTGGCCGACGAAAGGATCTTAAAATCCGTGGTCGTACCTGCATTCTCAATTTCCAGTTCTATTTTCTTAGACTGTAGGTTGAGCAAAAAGCCCAGCAGCTGCTGGTAGTTGCGCTGCGATTTATTGAATTCGGTGCCCTTGGAAGGCAGGCGGACAAAGGTGGACTGAAGCTGTTTTTGCCTGTTTTGCAGGTTATTGAGCTCTTTTCTGATGCCACTTTCATATCCCTGGATGGCGTTTGCCAGTTCCTCTTTCACCGCACTGATCTTCTTGTTTCGCAGCTGTACGGCCTGGGTGTTCTCATTCTGAGAAGCCAGTAAAATTTCTTTTTCAGATGTAAGGGTATTCAGTTCTTCTACCAGTCCTTTGAGTTCTGCCGGAAAATTTCCGTCCTGCCGGTTTACCAGAGACTGTGCGAAATAAGAATCCTCCGCCTCAATGCGGCTTGCCAGTGAGGTGATGCTGCTAAGCTGCTTTCTGAGTTGTACCCGCTGGCTGTCTATTGCCTCCATCATAATGATGGTTCGGTTTATATCGCCCGCCAGGTTGGTGGTCTTGTAGTCTATGGTAAAGTTTTCAAAGTACGACTCAAAGTCTTCCAGTTTGGCTTCAGTTTCCTCTACCTGCTCATCCAGAAAGGCAATGCGCTTGCTGTTTGACTTTATCTTTTCTTCTTCGGTATAGCCCAGGTACATATTGCTGAGCACATCTACCAGTACCTTGGCCTTAAAAGGATTATGGTCCGACAGTGAAATCTTGATGGTTTTTGCGCTGGGGTTGAGAATGGATACACTTAAGTTCTGCCTGAAATAATTGATCAGGGCATTGTCGCTGTTAATAATAAAGTAATAGCGGCTCTCGGGTATATCCTTGTTGATGCCGTTTCTCAGACTCAGGCTAAACGTAAGGGGGTCTGTTTCAACCGTTTGCCCAAAGCGGTGCCGGCCGGAGATTTCCTGATCTCCCAGCTGGTAGGATAAGGTGTATTCCTCACTGTTGTGAATGCGTACAAAAAACCGTCTGTTGAAGAAGCTTTCATCCTTTACCAGATAGCTTACCTCAAAGGGAGAAGAGCGGTACTTTTCATCATCCAGAATTTTACCCTTCTCAAAATAGCTCACATCCAGGTCAACGGCCTTGAGCACCCGGGTGAGAAAGAGCTTTGACTTGATCAGTTCAATCTCTTCTGACATCCCGTTCATGTTCTGATTGGGGTCAGAATCCAGGGAGCGGTAGCCCAGGAAATCAGCCTGCTTGTTTACGCCCAATTGCAGCTCAGAATCTGAGCGGTACAGGGGTTTCGTATAGCGCAGATAGAGATAGGCACTCAGGTTACAAACCAGAAAAATCACAATGATAATGGGAAGGCTCTTCTTCATAACATTGTACAACTTGTCAAAGTCGATGTTATGAATAGGGAGCCAGCCTTTGGTGTCCTGACCCTCGGTATATTCTACATAGGTAGTTTCTTCCTTCAAAGCGCCTCCTTTTTGTCTGGCTTAGTTATTGTTTCCCAGGGTGATAACAAACAAGGTAAAGGTAATCAAACTGGATACCAGACCTAAAACAGGACCTATGTCCCGAATAGTTTCAGGTAAAATTCTTCTAATGGGTTCTACATAGATGATATCTCCGGATTGTACCTGTAAGGAGGCCATTCGCATCCCTTCTATTGTACTCAGGTCGATGATCTGCACCTGGGGATCATCCAGATTGCCCCGGATAAGACGTATGTTATGGGCTTTGCCGGTTCCCTCAAAGCCACCCGCCAGGGCCAGTACCTCCAGCAGGTTTACATGCTGATTATTTTCAAGCGGGATTACCTGTCCGCCTGCAGCACCCAGTACAATTACCCGCTTGTTTAAAAAACGGGTAATAACAAAGGGTTCCTTATAATAGGTGCTATAGGCTATGGCCAGTATGCTATCGGCCTGGTGAAGCGATAGGCCCGCCAGGGCAATGTTGCCCACCATGGGGAGCCGGGCTTCTCCGTTTTCCTGCACCATGTACTGGGGCCGGTTCTGCAGGTTCATGTTCTGCATGCCTATGCCACCGCCGCCACTACCGCCGGCAGCCAGCTCCCGCATGAGCATGGCATTGGGATCTACCAGGCGCTCGCCATTATTGGTATAGACCGAAACATCCAGCAGGTCAAAGTGCTGAATAATATAGGTTCGCTCAGCTTCAGTTTCCTTAAGCTTTTGGGTCTCCTCCTTCACCTGTAGCATGATATCCTGCCGGTATACCCGGCAGCTACTCTGAATGAGGACGAATACCAGTAAAGAATAGAGCAGATTGGTTTTCAACGGTTCAGGCTATTTGTAAATTCCTTAAAGGTAGGCAATTTTTGGTCTTTTTCCGATACGTTCGGGCTGGCTACCCCCCAGTCTATGGCAAGCTCGGGATCGCTCCACAGAATGCCCCCTTCGGCAGCCGGATCCCAGTAATCGGTGCATTTATAGGCCAGTATGGTATCTTCCAGCGCCAGAAAGCCATGGCCAAAGCCCTCGGGCATGTAAAAGAGCTTGTGCTCCACATCATCCAGAATGGTGGCATGGTGCCTGCCAAAGGTGGGCGAGTCAGGCCGCAGGTCTACGGCCACATCCAGCACCCGGCCCTTGATTACCCGGATCAGCTTGCTCTGCTGGCTGGGGCTGTTCTGAAAGTGAATGCCGCGCAGCACCCCCTTGCTGGAAAACGACTGGTTGTCCTGTATAAACAGGTCCTTGATGCCCAGTTCCTTTAGTTTTTTATGCTGATAGGACTCAAAGAAGTAGCCTCTGGCATCTTGCAACACCTTGGGGTAAATTTCCAGAAGTCCCTGGATGGGGGTTAAGCTAGCGCGCATGTAGTAGTGGATTTGGCTGCGAAATAAGCGCAGGCAGGAGTAAAGTCAAAATTTATCGGGCGAATTCGCGGATGGTGGCCAGGTAGCGCTCAATCACCAGGCGCTCATCAAAGCGCTCTACGGCAATTTTACGGCTGTTGCGGCCCAGCTGCAGGCGGTGTTCTTCTTCCAACTGGTACATTTTCAGCATTTTATCGGCCAGGTCCCGGGGGTCCCGCACCCGGCACAAAAAGCCGTTGTGGCCATCGGTAACCACATTGTTGCAGCCCGGCACATCGGTGGCTACAATGGGTTTGGCCGCGCTGGCCGCCTCCAGCAGGGTGCGGGGTGTGCCCTCGCGGTAGGAGGGCAGCACAATGCAGTCGGCCTTGTGAATATGGGGCAGCACCTGATCGGTAGTGCCCAGGTAGTCGATCAGCTCCTCCTGCACCCACTGGTCCAGCACCGAGAGCGGAATGCCCCGCCGGTGGCCCGGATCGGCAGCGCCCAGCAGCTGAAAGCGGGCTTTTATACCCTGCTGCTTCAGCAGGCGCACCGCATCGGCAAACTCCACCAGGCCCTTATCAAACAGCAGGCGGGAGATCACCAGAAAGGTAAACTCCTCGCCCCGGTGGTGGCCGTTGGGCATAAAGCGGCCCGTATCAATGCCCGAGCCGGGAATCACCTCCGTAATGGCCGGGTCTACAATACCGAAGCGCAGAAACAGCCCCTGATCATCGGGATTCTGGAAAAAAACCTTTTTAGGCGAGCGAAAGGCGTAGCGGTACATGCGGCGGGCCACCTTGGCCACCAGGCTGTTGTTGAGAAAGACTGTGCCCAGTCCGCTTACATTGTTGATGCAGGGAATGCCCAGCATGCGGGCCGCCACCGAGCCGTAGAGGTTGGGCTTGATGGTATAGTGCAGCAGCACATCGGGCTTCACCTGCCGGTAGGCCGCGTAAAGCTCCTTAAACACACCGGCCTCTACCAGGGGGTTGGCGGCGCTGCCCTGCATGGCTACCGGCACAAAGTGGCAGCCGGCCTCCTGCAGCCGGGCCGAGTAGGCATCCCGCGGTGCAATGGCCCATACCTCCATTCCTTCCCTTTGCAGGGCCCGGATCAGGCCCATTCTAAAGTTATAAATGTTCCAGGAGGTATTTATGACGATCGCAACTTTCTTCATACAGGAGGCAGACCGGTTAAGGGGGCTGCTAAGCAGGTACTTATCGGTAGGTACTGTCTGCAAAAATATAAAAGAACATGTCAATTTTTGCCATCTGCAGCTGTAATTTATCCATATAAGCGGAACCGCGCCATAGGCCATCCTGTTCTCTTATACTATATTTGACGCAGCGATACATACATGATAGAACCCATTTCCACCGCACCCAAGATTGAAACCGCGGTGCTGGTAGCCTTAGTTACACCCAAACAAAGCAGTCAGCAGGCCAAAGAATACCTGGAGGAGCTGGCTTTTCTGGCCGAAACCTCCGGGGTGCAGACCCTCAAGACCTTTACCCAGCGCCTGGAGCGGCCCGATATCCGCAGCTTTGTAGGCAAAGGCAAGCTGGAGGAGGTAAAAGCCTATGTGCAGGAGCATGAGGTCGATATTGTGATCTTCGACGATGAGCTGACCCCCTCGCAGGTGCGCAACCTGGAGGGCGAGCTCAAGTGCAAGATCCTGGACCGCAGCCTGCTCATCCTCAACATCTTCAGCGTACGGGCCAAAACGGCCCAGGCCAAGGCTCAGGTAGAGCTGGCCCAGTACCAGTTTATCCTGCCGCGCCTTACCCGCATGTGGACTCACCTTACCAAGCAAAAAGGCGGTGTGGGCATGCGGGGCCCCGGTGAACGGGAGCTGGAGACCGACCGCCGGATTGTGCGGGACCGGATTGCCTTTTTGCGGGAGAAGCTCGACAAGATCGAGCGCCAGAGCGAGACCCAGCGCAAGCAGCGCCACAAGATGGTGCGCGTAGCGCTGGTGGGCTACACCAACGTAGGCAAGTCCACGCTTATGCAGCTGCTCTCCAAAAGCGATGTCTTTGCCGAGAACAAGCTCTTTGCCACCGTCGACTCGACCGTGCGCAAGGTGGTGCTGGAGGGCATCCCCTTTCTGCTTACCGATACCGTCGGCTTTATCCGCAAGCTGCCCCACACCCTGGTGGAGTGCTTTAAGTCTACGCTCGACGAGATCCGGGAGGCCGACATCCTGCTGCATGTGGTGGATATTTCCCATGGGGCCAGCCATGAGCAGATCGAGGTGGTCAATAGCACCCTGGCCGAGATTGGCGCCGGCGACAAGCCCATGATCATGGTCTATAATAAGGTAGACGCCCTGCCTGAGGAAGAGCGGCAGGAGCTGCTGGAAGCCGGCGTGCCCGAGCCCAGCGAGCAGCCCATTGCCGACCGGGTGTTCATCTCGGCCCTCAACCGCGAGAATATTGACAGCCTGCGCCGCAAGCTCAGCGAGCAGGTCGAGAAGCGCCACTTTCAGATCTTCCCCAACTACCTCAAGCCCCAGGTCTACGACGGCCAGTGGAGCTATGATGGGGAGGAAGAGGAATAAGGGGCTTTGAACTAAGCGATTGAAATCTCTATCTTTGCCCGCCCCCCTTTTCAGAAATTGTGAAGCGGGTAAATGGCCTCGTAGTTCAATGGATAGAATAGAAGTTTCCTAAACTTTTGATATGGGTTCGATTCCCGTCGAGGCTACTGAGAAGAGGGCTGCTACTTGATGTAGTAGCCCTCTTCATTTATGCTTCTTGATACTGTTAGCTTTATAAGCTGCTAATATGTATCTACCCATTGCCATTAAGGCACAAAGCGCTCCTGATTGTGGTAGTCTAGTAATTCCGGATCAGGTAAAAACCTTGAAGGCAAAATGATTTCTGCCTGATCATATTTAATGAACAGATCCTGCAGAGAAGGGTCTTTCTTGTTTTGAGTTATGACTGAGGAAATTTTGATTCGGTAGTCAGGGGTTATGGTAAGCAGCCCGTGCTCAAAAGCTTTGTCATGTAGTGCATTAATGGCGATGCCATTACGTGGATTCACTCTGTTCTTTTCATCAGTACTCCAGGGGCGAATATGGCCGGCAATCAGTAATTGCGGATTTTGTAAACCGGTGATACAGCAACGATCATCGTAGGCGGCAAGAACAGCGGTTCTAAAGAATGCCTGATTTACTCTGACTTTAACCACCTGCACCCGCTCCTTTCCTTCTTTAGGAAGCTCGGCATCAGCCATCGGAAAAGATTGTTCGAGAGGAATATTTTCAAGTTCAG
>NZ_AODQ01000045.1 GCF_000348925.1 Cesiribacter andamanensis AMV16
GGATGATTCATGTTTATTTTAGGTCAATTTTGGTCGTGTATGCTGCACCGTGAGGTAAAAACTCCAAGACCAGACAAAGCTAAAAACCAGCAGGGCGGTGAAGAGCGCCGGGTGAAGCTGCCCCATCATTTCTTTCCATTGCGTCTCACTCATAAGTATCTTAGAGCCAAAGAAAAAGAAATTGAATAGGCCAAGGCTGGCATTGCTTTGCAGGCTTAGGGCTTCCCTTCTTAGTGTTGTGGGCATGAATACCCGGTTATCCCATAGGGGGAGGGGTTCCTGTGTCTTTTTGCTACCGGCAAAGATGGTAAAGAGAAAGGGACTCAGCGATAAGGCAAAAATTAAGCCGATCACATACCTGGTGTCCAGCAGCTCAGCCAACTGATAAGAGAGTACACCCATTAGGACAATAAGCACCATATGCGGCCAGCGAAAGCGCTCCTTAAACTCCTGCCAGTGGAGCCTGCGGTAATGCTGAATAGCACTTTTCCGGTAGGATTTCTCCAGCTTCTTCAGGCCTTCCTGCTTGCCAAAGCTTTGGTGGGTAGCTGCAAGGGCCTGATCAAAGGGGGTGCCTGCCTGCATGCGCTCGTCCACTGCCGTCAGGTAATGATCGCTCAGCTCTTCATAGACTTCATAGTACCGGATGTCGCTGTTGAGCAGTGTAAGGCGTACTTCTTTCTGTTGCGTGGGCGTTAGCATGGCTTAGGTCAGTTTAGGGTTCAGGATCCGATTCAGGGAGAGCAGAAAGGCTTCTGCTTCGGAGAGCCTGGCCGCTGTGGCAGTATGGCCCTCCCGGGTCAGCTGGTAATATTTGCGGGCCCGGCCCTCTACTACCTCGGTTTCGGTGCTTAGCAGGCCCTCGGCCTCCAGCTTGTGCAGGGTAGGATAGAGCGCCCCTTCGGTAAGGTGGATCTCGCCACTGGTGATTGCCTTTACCCGCTGAGTAATTTCATAGCCGTACATGCGGCTGCCATCCTCCAGCAGTTTCAGGACTATGGTGCTCAGGCTGCCTTTTAGTAGAGGGTTATTCTTCATACGGCTAATATATAAAAAAATTCAATACCTAAAAACTTAGGTATATACTAGATATCTAAGATAGTGCTGTCCGATACTCCTGCAATTATTTATCTCCTGGGCTATCTATGACCTCTTCTCAATAGTAGGGCTTTGGTTCGCCAGTAGGAGCGCAGCTTGTGGTCAGCAGGGGCGCAGGCTGGGGAAGTAGTACTGCAGACCAGAGGCTGAACGCTCCTGTGCGGGCTGCAGCAGCACCCTGGATGGGCAGAACATGCGAACTGTACTTTTCCGCTGGGGTAAGCGCCCTTGGTTGGCCGGCGGGCGCATTTTTGGGTGAAAAAGCAGCTGAGTAGTTGGAAGGGGGAGTGCTATCCTGAGTAGGGGTTTCTTCGGAAAATGCCCACATCCATATAAAGAACAGCGCATGCAGCAGCAGTGTAAATCCTTTCTCTCGTACCTTTTCCATAATCTGCAGATGACTTGTGACCGGAAAATAAGTTGAGAAAAGAGTGGCGTACTTTCAGTGCAAATCCTCCCTAAACCTTACCAGCAGACAATAAATTGGAAAAATGGGAGAAAACAGGATGGAAATAGGGATCCATTCAATCTATTCCTGTACAAAACACAGAAGTCTTGCTCTGCCCTCAGGCAGGTTTTTTTCAGAAGCAGCCTGGTATACTACTATTTGTTTATGATTGTATAAGAGCTTTTGTATAGGCCCCGCCCAAGCCTAGTCGTTAAACTGGCTCATGGTGCGGGCAATGCCAATGGTGCAAAAGCCCATGATCATATCGCTGGCCTTGTCGAGTACGGGGAGGAGCCCGTCCAGCTGCTCCTGCGGAAAAGTGCCCAGCACATAGTCTACCTGACGGCCTTTGGCATAGTCGCTGCCAATGCCGCAGCGCAGGCGGGCATATTCCTGGCCGCCGGTGAGCTGTTCAATGTTGGTGAGGCCGTTGTGGCCGGCGGCAGAACCCTTGGCCCGCATGCGCAGCTTGCCAAAAGGCAGGGCCAGATCGTCGGTGACCACCAGCAGGTTTTCTTTGGGCACCTTCAGCTCCTGCAGCCAGTAGTTAATGGCTTTGCCGCTCAGGTTCATGTAGGTGTTGGGCTTGATGAGAGTGATCTGGCGGCCCTTGTACTTGAACTCGGCCCGGTCGGCATAGCGGCCCGTGGTAAAGGCAATGCCCTCCCGGTCGGCCAGGCGGTCAAGTACTAAAAATCCGATGTTGTGACGGGTAAGTTCGTATTCGGGGCCGGGGTTGCCCAGGCCGGCAATCAGGTATTTCATGGCCCAAAAGTAAAAAATCCTGCCGGTTTGTACCAGCAGGATCTTTGTAATACAGAATTTGTATGCCTTATTCGCCCTGGGCACCTTTGCCACGCAGGGCACGAGGAATCTCCACAGTAACGATAGGGGTAGAGGGGTGGTTCAGAATCTCGTAGCCTTTGGGGGTGATCTCGCTCACACGAGCCGATTTGCCCAGCTCCAGCTTGCTGATATCCACCGGAATAAAGTCTGGCATGTCTTTAGGAAGCGCTTTTACAGTAAGCTTGCGCTGCTTGGAGATAAGCTTGCCACCGGCAATTACACCAGGAGAGGTACCTTCGGTACGAACAGGTATTTCCATTTTCACTGGCTTGCCTTCGAACAGTTGCAGGAAGTCGGCGTGCATGATCATTTCGTTCACAGGGTGAAACTGAATATCCTGCAGCAGGGCGTCAAACTCCTTGCCTTCAATATTTACTTTTACAAAAGCGGCTTCGGGCGTATACACCAGATCCTTAAAGAGATACATGGGGGTAGAGAAGTGGTACTGCTCATTGCCACCATACAGCACGCAGGGCACCTGGCCTGCAAGTCTGAGGTCTCTGGATTCGGTCTTGCCGAGATTTGCTCTGTTATACCCTATAATCTCAACAGTTTTCATAAAACGTGTAATTAGTGATAAATATAAAATAATGTGCTTCTTAAATGAACAGGGAGCTGATAGAGCCGTGTGTCATCAGCTTTTGAATAGCTTCTGAAAACAGGGGGGCAACCGTCAGTACCTTTATTTTTTCACTCTCGCGCCGCAGGGGAATGGTATCGGTGATCACAATTTCTTCCAGCACGGAGTTTTCTATATTGTCGTAGGCAGCGCCGGACAGGACCGGGTGCGTACAGATGGCCCGTACCGTACGGGCGCCTTTGTCTTTTATAATCGCAGCGGCCTTGCAGATAGTTCCGGCCGTATCCACCAGATCATCTACCAGTACCACATCGGCCCCTTCCACATCGCCAATTACCTGCATGGAGGCAATTTCGTTGGCGCGCTTGCGGTGCTTGTCGCACACCACCATATCGGCCTGGAAGTACTTAGCATAGGCACGGGCCCGGCCCACTCCCCCAACATCCGGAGCTGCAAACAGCAGGTTGTCCAGGTTCAGCGACTTCAGGTAGGGAACAAAGATGGCCGAGCCATCCAGGTGGTCTACCGGTACATCAAAGAAGCCCTGGATCTGGCCGGCATGCAAATCGCAGGTCATGATGCGGTTGGCGCCGGCGGCCATCAGGATGTTGGCCAGCAGCTTGGCGCCAATGGCCACGCGGGGTTTATCCTTGCGGTCCTGCCGTGCATAGCCAAAGTAGGGGATCACGCACACTACCTGATTGGCGCTGGCCCGGCGGGCGGCATCAATCATCAGCAGCAGTTCCATGATGTTGTCAGCAGGAGGAAAGGTAGACTGGATCAGAAAAACATCGCTGCCCCGTACCGATTCGTTAAAGCTGGGCGACATTTCGCCATCGCTGAATTTCTGAAGGGTAAGACTGCCCAGGGGCTGGCCGTACGCCTCGGCAATCTTTTCGGCCAAATAACGGGAAGAATCACCTGAGAAGAGTTTTACCGGTGTCATGGCGTACTGATAAGGGGGCTAAAAAGAGGAATCCCGGTCACAGGACCGGGATTTTTAGTTGACCTACTAGGGCTCGAACCTAGACTCTTCTGAACCAAAATCAGACGTGTTGCCAGTTACACCATAGGTCAGTTTTTCTTTCCTCAATCAGGGCTACAAAGGTAGCTGTTTTTCGCTTTTGTGCAAAACCTGGCTTGAGAATTTTTTCAGTTTGTTCCTGAAAGCATCCGGCGTGCCCGAATACGGATGCAAATATAAAAGGCTGTTTTAAATCTGCAAAGGCCCTTTTCAATAATTTTATAGCATTTAGGGTAATGGAGGGGCTTGGTCCTTTGACTCAGGGTATTAGCCGGCCAGAGGGAGCCTTGAGTAGTCAGCCAACCGCAACCAGCCGGCAGCGAGCAGCGCTAGTGCCTCCCTGTTGGGGTGGGCAGCGCCAGCACCTTCCTGCCGAACTCATCTACCTTTTTCCAGTCGGTATACTCTACTACAGTAGCCGGATCGGTTGGCCCGCCCGTCATCCACATAATGAGCCGAATCAGCAGGCGATCACTTAGGAAGTAGCTGGGGTAGTCCAGCCTGCCGGCAAAAACCGTTGCCAGCGCGGGCCTCCAGCTGAGCGCCAGCAGAAACTTTTTGAGGTAGGGGTTGGTATCGGCACTTGCTTTTTGGGGCTTGCGGCCCACCAGGTTTACTGAAAAGAAAGCAGCGGGCTTTGCCATGAGCAACTGCTTATGGGCTTCCATAAACTCCCCCACAGCCTTGCTGTGCTTTCCATAACGTACGCTGGCCCCAATGATGATCCTGTCGAAGGAAGGCAGGGGCTCGGGCAGGGCTGAAATGGACAGCAGCTGAACGGTATGCTGCGCCTGTTCAATCCCCTGCTGAAGCCGCTGGCAGATTTTACGGGTGTGGCCATCGGTGGTGGAATACACTATGAGCACCTGCTCTGAAGGAGCAGGTAGATCCATTGAGGAGGGGGGTGCAGAAGGGGGTGTGTCAGCTGCCAAGGTACATGCTGTCTATTTCCTGCTGATAGTGCTCGGCTATCACCTTGCGCCTGAGCTTGAGGGTAGGGGTAAGCTCCCCGGCCGCTACGGTCCACTCCCCGGGCAGCAGGGTAAATTGCTTGACCTGCTCTACAGGATTAAGGCCTTCATTGAGGTGAATTACGGCTTTTTTAATGAGCGCTTCTACCCTGGGGTCCCTGCTGGCAGCCGCATCACCGGGATATTCCTGGCCCTGATCGGCATACCATTCTTTCAGCAGCAGAAAGGCAGGCACAATCAGGGCGCCTACGTACTTGCGGTTGGGCCCAACTACCATGATCTGTTCTATCCAGCGGCTTTCCTGCAGCTTTACCTCTACCGCCTGGGGGGCTACATACTTGCCCCCGCTGGTCTTGAACATTTCTTTTTTTCGGTCGGTGATCTTCAGGAATTTTCCCTCTATCAGCTCGCCAATATCGCCCGTGTACAGCCAGCCCTCGCTGATCACCCCGGCGGTAAGGTCGGGCCGCTTGTAGTAGCCCATCATGACCATGGGTCCTTTGCACAGCACTTCCCCATCGAGGGCAATGCGTACCTCCACATTGTGCAGGGGTGGCCCTACGGTGCCAAACTTGCGGTTTTTCTCTCCATAGCGGTTTCCGCTGATGATGGGGGCCGCCTCGGTAAGCCCGTAGCCCTCCATGATCACCACCCGGGCGGCGGTAAAGATCTTCTGCAGCTTTACCGGACAGGCCGCTGCCCCTACGATCACCGCTTTTACCTCACCCCCCAGGGCTTCCCGCCATTTGCTGAAGACAAGCTTGTTGGCCAGCGCCAGTTGTGTCTGGTAGGACCCGCCCATATGCTGGTTGATCTCAAATTTTTTGGCCAGCCCAATGGACCAGTCAAAGAGCCATTTTTTTGGCCCCTTTAGCTCGGCCCCCTTTGCCATGATGCGCTCGTACACTTTTTCCAGCAAGCGCGGCACCGTGGTGAAGATAACCGGCCGGGCCTCCCGCAGGTTATCGCCTATGGTTTCCATGCTTTCGGCATAGTAAATGGCCGTGCCGTTGAGGATGTAGATATAGGTGGCTACCCGCTCAAAGGCATGGTTAAGGGGCAGAAAGCTCAGCGCCCGCTTGCCCTGTATGCCTACCTCGCGCACCAGGGGGTTGCAGCCCTCCACATCACTCATGATGTTTCGGTGCGAGAGCATTACCCCCTTGGGATTGCCCGTGGTACCGGAGGTGTAGAGTATGCTGGCGAGATCTTCTTCCGAAATGCGCGCCGCCTGCTGGCTCAGGAAGCTGCGGGTAGGAGCATCGGGCTCCTGCAGCAAGTCAGTCCAATGGGGGGCGCCGGGCACCCGTTCAAAGGTATAGATGGCCTTAAGCGCCGGCAGCCGGGACTGCTGCGCCTGCAGCTTCCGGTACAGGTCCTGGTCGTTTACAAAGGCCAGCTGTACGCCGGCATCAGCCAGGACAAACTGCAGCTCCTGCTCGCTGATGTTGGGATACAGGGGTACTACCACAGCTCCCAGTTGCTGGATGGCCAGATCGGCCACCATCCACTCGGGCCGGTTCTTGCTGATGATGGCAATCTTGTGCCGGCCTTCTGCAGACCAATCTCCGGGGCCCAGGCCCAGAGCATGCAGGCCCGTACTCAGGTGCAGGGACGTATCGGCTACTTCCTGGCTGCTCCAGCTGCGCCAGGCACCCCCTTCTTTGCCTGCCAGCATATCCGGCAGCGGAAAGTGCGCCAGCTGGTAGTGCAGGCAGTCGAATAATCGTTTTGCTTCTTTCAAGACAGTAGGTTCACTAGGGTATGCAGACAGAAAAAGAAAGCCTGCCCGGCTACTCCTCTTCTATACTATAAAATAATACAGGATTGCAGCGAATGTTTTAGCTGGCCCTGCACGCTACCGCATAGGTACACCGATGCAGGGGATAAAAAAAGAGAGGGCGGGTAGAAATGTGACTTCTTCTTCCCGGTCCTTTCAGTTTTTGACAAAAGCCGGGACTTCCTTCAACCTTTTGCGCTTTACGCAGTTATTGGGGTAAACATAAACTTTCAACCTATGAAATTATTTTACAGATCTACTTTTCCAAGCCTTATTGCCGTATTGTTCTTCCTGGCTGCCTGTTCTCCGGAATATGGTGCTCATTTTGCTCCCTCCAAGCAAGACGCCTACGCCCATGCCCCTAAAGCAGATAAAACCGAGCAGCTGGTAGCTCCCCTGGAAGCAACCGAGATCAACTCACCCGCTCCTGAGGTACTGAAGGCTCAAGAAAGTGGCGCCACCGACATTGTGTCTGATGCAGAAACGCCTGCCGTGGCGCCAGCCCCTGCCGTAGAAGAGATCAGCCCTGCCCAGCAGCGCAAAATGCTGCGTCAGCTGCGCGAAAAAGTAAAAGGCATGTCTGCCGAAGAAAAGGAAGCCTTTAAGGAAAGTGTACTGAACCAGCTCAAAGAGCAACAGCAAAACATGCGCCTTGCAGAAGCAGATGATTTTCAGCGCGATGGGCGTGCCGGCTCTCCATCCGTTAGCGGGGTGCTGCTGGTGATCATCACCATTCTGCTACCGCCGCTAGGGGTGTTCCTGCACCAGGGCGAGATCAATGCCAAGTTCTGGATCAGCTTGCTGCTTACCCTGCTCTTCTATGTGCCAGGCTTGATCTACTCACTGCTTGTGATCTTTGATGTGATCTAAGGACTGAAACCTGCCATTTCCAGGAAGTAGTAAAGCCCCCTTAGCGGGGCTTTTTTTGTTGCGCTTTAAAAAATAAAGCGCACTCTGCGGCGGCAGCTTCCAGCCGGGCCGCTGTGTGAGTCAGGCTTTTGGCAAGCGCTTCGCCGGGCGGGCTTAGGGGGCGGGCATACCAGATGCCGGCCTTGTACAGGCTGCGGACATCCAGCTGCAGCTGGCCGCACAGCAAGGCTAGGGGAATGCGGGCTTTCAGGCATTGGGCGGCTATCTCCCCCACGATCTTCCCCTGCAGGCTTTGGTGATCGCAGCTGCCCTCGCCGGTGATCACCAGGTCGGCATCGGCCAGGGCTTTGCCAAAATCGGCCAGCGCCAGCACCATACGGGCCCCGGGCTGCAGGCTGGCTCCCAGAAAAGCCAGCGCTCCCGCCCCCAGGCCCCCGGCTGCACCGCCACCCGGCAGCTGCTGCACCTCCTGCTGGAGCTGCTGCTGCAGGAGCGCCGCCAGGTGGCTGGCTCCCTGGTCCAGCAGCGGCAGCTGGGCATCGGTAGCTCCCTTCTGGCGGGCAAAGGAATAGGCGGCCCCCGCAGGGCCGGTAAGGGGAGTGGTTACATCACAGGCTACCACAATTTTCACTCCTTTCAAACCCTTGTGTACAGCCCCAGTGGCTATGCGATCAACCTGCAGCAGGCTTCCCCCGGTGGGCAAAAAGGGGCGGCCGTCCCTGTCCAGGAAATGGTAGCCCAGGGCGGCAGCCATGCCGGCGCCCACATCATGGGTGGCGCTGCCGCCTATGCCCAGGTAAATCTCCCGGGCGCCCAGCTCCAGGGCGTGGCGGATCAGCTGGCCTACCCCAAAGGTAGTGGTGTGCAGGGGAGAGCGCAGGGAAGGAGTCAGCAGGTGCAGGCCGGCTGCTTCGGCCATTTCAATGTAGGCCCGTTTGTAGCGGGGCAGCCAGGCATAGTGGGCGGTATGGGGCTGCTGCAGCGGGCCGCTTACTTCCACGGCCATAAGTTTGGCTCCGGCGTAGCGGCTGGCCAGACGGGCAAAACCATCCCCACCATCACTCAGGGGCAGCTGCATAAGCTTGGCCGAAGGGTATATGCCCTGTACCCCCCTGGCAATGGCTGCAGCCACAGCCCGGGCCTCCAGGGCATCCTTAAATTTATCTACTGCTACCAGTACCTTCATCAGGAGCGCAGGCCAAAGCCCTTTTTGGGTTCATCAAATGCCTGATCTTTCATGCCCCCCTGCTCATAGTTCTGCTGGCGGGTGCCTCTGCGCAATTCCTCCTCTATGAGGCGGGCCACAGCCTCAATAAGCCCGTTGTGACCGGTATTGAGCACTTCCAGCCGGTAATGCGGCAGGTGGCGCAGCAGGCTCTGCATGCCCTGCGGGGTCATGATGCGGTCATAGCGGCCCAGGTACATCTCCAGGGCTATCTGCTGCTCTACCAGCAGATCGGCTATGCGGCGCATGTTAAAGCGCAGGGGGCTAAAGACCGTCCAGCTGTTGTACACCTTCCGGCGTTTATCGGGATTGCTCATGTGCCAGTCGGCAAAGCGCAAAATGCCCTTGTCCATAAGCTTGTAGCGCTCCAGCCCGCTGATGAGCTTGTAAAAAGGCTCAGGCTTGTCCACCAGGCTTCTAAAAAAGGTACGGGCCCAGATGGGGTAGGTGGCCATGCTGTACCAAAAAGAGGTGCGGATGCCATCCGGGGCTATCAGGTACATGCGGTCAATCTGCGGGGCGGCGGCTTCCAGTGTCGCCAGCACAAATTTACCCCCCATGCTATAGCCGGCCAGCTCAAAGCGGCCAATGCCCTGCTGCTCCAGAAAGGCCCTGATCAGCCGGTGCCAGAGGGCAGGGGTAAGGGGCTGGTTAGGCTCTGGCCAAACGCTCTGTCCATGAAAAAACAGATCAAAGCTCCAGACACTATACTGGCTTCCCAGCACGCGGGCAAAAGGAGAAAAATACTGGCCGTGCTGCCCAAATCCATGGAAGGCCAGCAGGCTTTTGGGTCCCATTCCCCAGCGCCACCAGTGCAGTTTGGCTCCTTCAAACTCAAAAAATCCAGTCGTCATAGGGTATTCACATCACAAAATTACCGCTCATCCCCAAGTAACTCAGCCGGGGTAAAATAACGAAACTTTAACACAGGAAACTTTGTAAAAGAAAAGAGTTTCCATAGTTTTGTGCCCGCTGGCATTAGAAGGAGAAATACAGGTGGATATACGCCAAAATATTATTACTACAGCCGAAGAAATGTTTATTCGCTGGGGATTTAAACGGGTAACCATGGATGACATTGCCCGGGAAATGTCCATGTCGAAGAAAACCATCTATCAGTTCTTCAAAGATAAGAACGAAATGGTGTGTGCAGTTACCGAAGAGCATCTTCAGAAAGAAGAAGCCCTGATGGAGCAACTGGAGCGGGAGTCGGAGAATGTGATCGAATTTTTGGTGAAGATCACCACCATGATCCGCCAGCACATGACCAGGGTGAATCCCAGTGCCCTGATGGACCTGCAGCGGCATTATCCCGATGGATGGAAGATCTTTGTCGACTACAAGACCAGGGTATTTCATCAATCCCTGGTGCGCACCCTGGCCCGGGGCATACAGGAGGGGTATTTTCGGGAAGATATCAACCCGGAGATCATTGCTATTCTTCGCATCGAACAGGTGCAGCTTTGTTTTGAAGACCGGGTATTTCCCCGCAACCGCTTTGACATGACGGACGTGCAGTTACAGGTATTCCGGCACTTTGTAGAGGGCATTATGACCCAAAAAGGAAGAGATTTACTGGAAACGTACAAGACCACCCTACAGCCCCATGAAACGCTACTTTAAACACCCCCTGCTGCTGGCACTGCTGGCCCATGCAGGCCTTGCACAGGCACAGGAGGTCACTCCCCGTACCTTTACGCTGCAGCAGGCCATTACCCATGCGGTAGAAAACAATGCCACGGTAAAGAACGAGCGCCTCAACCTGGGCATTGCCGAAGCCCAGATCAAGGAAACCCTGGCGCAGGGCCTTCCACAGATCAATGCTACAGGCAATATTACCTACAACCCCATTGTGCAGACGTCCTTTATTGATGCCGGTAACTTTGGAGGCGAGGCAGGCACCTACATGCCTGTGCAGTTTGGCCTGCCTTATCAGGGGAGCGCTGCCCTCAGCGCCAGCCAGATGATCTTTAACGGCTCTTATTTTGTTGGCCTGCGGGCCTCCAAGGTGTTTCGGGAGCTGTCGGAGCGCAATGTGCAAAAAGCCAATGTAGATGTAGCCGAGGCCGTAGCCCTGGCCTATTACGGTGCCCTGGTATCCGAAGAGCGGCTCAAGCTGCTGGGGGCCAACCTGCAGCGGCTCGATACCCTCTACCGAGAAACCAGGATCATGAACGAAAATGGCTTTGTAGAGGCCATCGACGTGCAGCGCCTGAAGGTTAACCTCAACAACCTGCGCACCGAGTATGATAATGTAGAGCGCTCGCTGGCCCTTAACCTGGCAGCCCTTAAGTTTCAGATGGGGATCCCCATGAACCAGCCCATTGCCCTGGCCGAGTCCATCCAGGATTTTGAGCCCGGATCGCTGGCTGCCGATGAGGCCTTTCAATACCAGCAGCGTATCGAATACCTGCAGCTGGAAACCACCCGCAAGCTGGCCGAGCTGGACATAAAAAACACCCGGGTGCAGTACTACCCCTCCCTTACGGCCTTTGCCAATTACGGGTATAATGCCGCCAAGCGAAATTTTGGCGAGCTCTTTGAGCCCACCACCGTGGTGATGCCCGGGCCCGTTGAGGGTGAAACGGTACGCATGCAGGTAGATACCTGGAATGAGTATGCCGCCGTAGGCCTCAACTTGAATGTGCCCATCTTTGACGGCTTTCTGAAAGCCAATACCATTCGCCGTAAAAAGCTGCTGGCCGATCAGGTAGAGAACCAGATGCGCAACCTGGAAAACGCCATAGACCTGGAACTGGAGCAGGCCCGTATTAGCCTGCAAAACAGCCTGCAAAGCCTGGAAACCCAGCAGGAGAACATGGATCTGGCCCAGGAGGTATTTCGGGTGAGCAAGATCAAGTACCAGCAGGGGGTAGGCAGCAACCTGGAGGTAGTAGAAGCCGAAAATGCCCTTAAAACTGCCGAAACCAATTATTACCAGGCCCTTTACAATGCGCTGATAGCCCGTGTGGCCTATGATAAAGCCAGCGGCACCTTATACACAAACTAAGCCTTTCCAAATACCCATGAATAGACCCACCCTACCCGTACTGATGGCTGGCCTGGTCCTGCTGGCCGCTGCCTGCTCTGGCGGCACTGAGATCGACGCCAAAAAGGCAGAGCTGAAAGAAAAGAAAAAAGAACTGCAGGACCTGCGGGCACAGATCAGCGAACTGGAAAAAGAAATAGCCGAGGCCGACCCCGCCTTTGGACAGGAGGTGCGGGAAGCGCAGTTGGTAACCGTGCTGCCGGTGAAGCAGGAGACCTTTGAGCACTTTGTAGAAGTGAGCGGCGATGTGCGGTCAGACAAAAACGTTACCATCAGCGCCGAAGCCATGGGCGTGGTAGAGCGGGTGCTGGTAACCGAAGGCCAGCAGGTGCGCCGCGGACAGTCCCTGATGAGCATCAATGCCGATGTGCTGCGTAATAACATCAGCGAACTAAAGTCCCAGCTGGAGCTTGCCACCGCCGTTTATGAGCGGCAGAAAAACCTCTGGGATCAGAAGATTGGCACCGAGGTGCAGTTTTTGCAGACAAAGGCCAATAAAGAAGCCCTGGAGAACCGCTTGTCCATGCTGCTATCCCAGCTTGCCCAGGCCAATGTAACAGCCCCCTTTGCCGGCACTATAGAAGAAGTGCTGATACGCGCCGGTGAGGCGGCCAGTCCCGGCATGCCCATGCTGCGGCTGGTGAGCCTGCAGGACATGAGCATTCGGGCCGATGTGTCTGAGCGCTTTGTGGGCTCCTTTAAGCAGGGGGATGCCGTGGAGGTCTATTTCCCCTCGCTGGATAAAACCATTACCTCTACCATTAAGGCCGTAGGCCAGGTGATCAACCCCAACAACCGCACCTTTACCCTGGAGGCCCGCCTGCCCAACGATAGCGAACTGCTGCGCCCAAACCTGCTGGCTGTGCTGCGGGTGAAGGATTTTGAGCAGGAGGGAGCCCTGGTAGTGCCCACTCACCTGATCCAGCGCGATCGCAAGGGCGACTTTGTGTATGTGGTTGAAGACAGAGACAATGCAAAGCAGGTAACGAAAAAACACATCGAAACCGGCCTTAGCTACCAGAATGAAACCATGATCAAATCCGGCCTGCAGCCCAGCGATGTGCTGGTAAACGAAGGCTTCCGCCAGGTATCCGAAGGTGTAAATGTAAAGGTAGCCACCGAAACGGTCGCCACCGCCAACTAATCATCCCCTACGTATGGACCCTATCGAAAACAAGAACGTACAGCGGGAATTTGGGATAAGCTCCGGGGCGGTCAACAACCGCACCAGCATCATTATCCTTACCTTCCTCATTGCCATGGCAGGGGTGATGGCCTACAACATCATGCCCAAGGAAAGCTTTCCGGAGATCAAGCAGCCCATGGTCTATATCAATACGTTCTATCCCGGCAACTCGCCCGAGGATATGGAGAACCTGATCACCCGCCCCATAGAAAAGGAGCTCAAGTCCATGGACGGGATCAAAAAGATCACCTCCACCAGTATTGAGAACTATTCTATCATAACGGCTGAGTTCAACACCACCGTTGAGATCACCAAGGCCCTGCAGGAAACCAAAGATGCCGTAGACCGGTCCAAAACCGAGCTGCCCAATGACCTGGACCAGGACCCGGTGGTGCAGGAGTTCGATATTTCGAACTTCCCCATCATGTACCTGAATGTGTCGGGCGATTATGGCATCGATGAGTTGAAGGCCTTTGCCGAGTACCTGGAAGAAGAGATTGAGAAACTGCCTGAGATCAGCGGAGTGGATATCAAGGGCGCCCTCGAGCGGGAGATCCGCATCAACGTGGACCAGTACCGCATGGAATCCAAGCAGGTGAGCTTCAATGATATCGCCAATGCCGTAGCAGCCGAAAACCTGAGCATGTCGGGTGGTAACCTGCTGATGGGCGATTACCGCCGCTCGCTGAGCATCCGGGCTGAGCTTGAAAAAGTATCGGACCTTAACAACATCATTGTAAAGAATGAAGACGGCAACATTGTGTACCTCAATGATGTGGCCACCGTGGAAGATACCTATGAGGAGCGCGAATCCTTTGCCCGCGAAAGCGGCGACCCGGTAGTAACGCTGGATGTAACCAAACGCAGTGGCGAAAACCTGCTGGATGCCTCCGACAAGATCAAGGAGATTATCAAGGAAGCCAAACAGAACCGCTTTCCAGAAGACCTGCGTATTACCATTAACAATGACCAGTCCAAGCAGACCCGCAGCCAGGTAGAGAACCTGGAAAACTCCATCATCTTTGGGGTAATTCTGGTAGTACTGGTACTGATGTTCTTTATGGGCCTGCGCAATGCCCTTTTTGTGGGCATTGCCATTCCGCTGTCCATGTTTCTGGCCTTCATTATCCTGAACCTGGCCGGCGTTACCCTCAACATGATGGTGCTCTTTGCCCTTATTCTGGCCCTGGGTATGCTGGTAGACAACGGCATTGTGGTGGTTGAGAACATCTACCGCCTCAAGCAAATGGGGTATAGCAACATACGGGCTGCCAAAGAAGGGGTAGGCGAGGTGGCCTGGCCCATTATTACCTCTACCGCTACTACACTGGCGGCTTTTATGCCCCTGGCCTTCTGGGGCGGACTCATTGGCGAATTCATGAAATTTCTGCCCATTACGCTCATCATTGTGCTGTTCTCCTCCCTATTTGTGGGGCTGGTGATCAATCCGGTGGTATCGGCCATTTTCATGAAATTGCCCGAAGATGAAGCACGCAAAAAGAGCAAAGCCCTCAAGTGGGCCATTGGTTTTGCCATTGTGGCCATTATCCTGTACATCGCCGGCAAGCTGGCCCCTGCCAACCTGCTGATGCTGCTGGCCATTCTTATCCCCATTAACCTGTATTTTCTGGATCCGGCTACCGAGTGGTTCCAGAATCGCTTTCTGGTGTTTCTGGAAGATGTCTATTACCGTACCGTACGCTTTGCCCTGAGTGGCTGGCGGCCTTACCTGTTCTTTGCCGGAACGGTGGCGCTTATGTTCTTTTCCATTGTGGTGTATTTTATGCGCCAGCCCAAGGTAGATTTCTTCCCGGTAAATGAGCCGCAGTATGTCAATGTGTTTATCGAGCAGCCCCTGGGTACCGATATAGAAACCACCAACGCCTTTACCGAGCGCATTGAAAAGCGGGTTATGGGGGTCATAGAGCCCTACCAGTACATGGTAGAGTCGGTAGTGGCCCAGGTAGGTGCCGGTACCAGCGACCCTGGTGCAGGCCCGCAGGGCGGTGTTACCCCGCATAAGGCCCGCATCACTGTAGCCTTTCAGGACTTTCAGGAACGCCGGGGAAAATCTACCGGCGATATCATGGAAGAGATCCGCAATGAGCTGCAGGGAATACCCGGTGCAGTGATTACGGTAGAGAAAAACCGGAATGGCCCGCCCGTAGGAAAGCCCATTGACCTGCAGATCAGTGGCGAAGATTATGAAAAGCTTATTGAAGTGGCCGATATGGTGATTGCCACCATTGAGAACAGCAACATACAGGGCTATGAGGCGCTCAAGACCGACCTGGAAATTGGCAGGCCCGAGCTGGTAGCGCATGTAGACCGGGAAAAGGCCCGCCGTTACGGCCTGAGCACCCAGCAGATCGGTACCGAGCTGCGCAATGCGCTCTTTGGCTACGAGGTAAGCAAATTTAAAGATGGGGAAGATGAATACCCCATTCAGCTGCGCCTGGAAGACCGCTATCGCTACGATATTGAGTCGCTTATGAACAAGCGCATCACCTTCCGCAACAACAAGGGACAGATGCGCCAGATTCCCATTTCGGCAGTGGCTACGGTAGAGTATTCCTCTTCCTACGGCTCCATTAAGCGCAAGGACCTTAAGCGGGTGATCAGTGTATACTCCAATGTAAAGGAGGATTACAATGCCAACGAGATTGTGCAGGATATTCAGCAGCTGGTAGCCGAGATGGATGTGCCCCAGGGCTATGAGGTGCGCATTGGGGGCGAGCAGGAAGAGCAGGCCAAGTCCATGGCCTTCCTGAGCCGGGCCCTGATGATTGCCGTCTTTGCCATCTTCCTGATCATTGTGGCGCAGTTCAACTCGGTGGTGACCCCCTTTATCATCATGTGTTCGGTGCTCTTTAGTACCATTGGGGTATTCCTGGGGCTGGTGATCTTTAACATGAACTTTGTGGTGATCATGACCGGTATTGGCATTATCTCGCTGGCCGGGGTGGTGGTAAACAATGCCATTGTACTCATTGACTACACCAACCTGATCAGGGCCCGCCGCCGGCAGGAGCTGGGCATACCCGAAGAGGGGCGCCTTCCCTACAAGGAAATTGTGGACAGCATTATTGAAGGAGGAAAAACCCGTCTGCGCCCGGTACTCCTTACGGCCATTACCACGGTACTGGGCCTTATTCCGCTGGCTACGGGCATGAACATTAACTTCTTCAGCCTGTTTTCCCGCTTCGACCCCGATTTTTATGTTGGGGGAGATAATGCAATTTTCTGGGGGCCTATGGCCTGGACCGTAATATTTGGCCTGACTTTTGCTACATTCTTAACACTGGTGATTGTACCGGTTATGTACCTGATCGCCGATAAGATTAGTTATAAGCTCAGTAAAGTTTAGTTTAGTTGGTTAAGTAAGCTCCTGACTGCACCTGCAGTCCGGAGCTTTTTTTGTAGAAAAAGCAATGATGAAACTCCTGGTATTTGGCCTGGTAGGGCTGGCGATCTTTCTGCTGGACCTCTATGTTTTTGGCGCCTTTCGGCTGCTGTTTTGGGAGAGCAGCCCTGGGGTGCGTCGGCTGGCCTATGGCCTGTACTGGTCACTATCGGCCCTTACCATTTTGCTATTTCTGGTCTATAACCTTACCAACATCCGCCAGCAGCTGCCGCAACTGGGCCAGTGGGTACAGGTCTGGATGGTGATCTACATTATTTCCAAGCTGTTTGGAGGCTTCTTTATGCTGCTGGATGATATCTGGCGCATGTTTCTGTGGATCTGGCGGCGCTTTGTCATTCATGTAAGCCCGGCTGAGCCCCTTCCGGCCCAGGATACGCCTGCCGGCACCGGCATCAGTCGCTCTGAATTTCTGGCCAAAACGGCTGTAGCGGCTACGGTCCTGCCCCTGGTGGGCATGAGTGCCGGCATCATCAGCGGGGCGCATGATTACCGGGTGCGCCGCCGCTCGGTGGTGCTCCCCAACCTGCCCAGGGCCTTTGATGGCATCCGCATCGCCCAGCTTTCCGATATTCACAGTGGCAGCTTTTTCAATAAAACGGCTGTAGCCGGCGGAGTGGACATGCTCATGGCCGAAAAACCCGACCTGATCTTTTTTACCGGCGACCTGGTAAACAATGTGGCTTCTGAGGTAAAGGAGTATGTGCCTATTTTTGGCAAAATGAAAGCCCCCCTGGGCATGTATTCCACCCTGGGCAATCATGATTACGGCGAGTATGTACAGTGGCCCAGTGATCAGGCCCGCCGCCGCAACGTGCAGGACCTGATGGAGTCACATAAAACCATGGGCTTTGATCTGCTCATGAACGAAAACCGGATAATTCGCAGCGGTGGCGAACAACTGGCCATTTTAGGGGTGGAGAACTGGGGCACCGGCCGCTGGCCCAAGTATGGCCGCCTGGCGCAGGCCCATGCCGGTACCGAACAAGCGCCGGTGAAACTGCTGCTCTCCCACGACCCCACGCACTGGGACGGGCAAATCAGACCCCTCTTTCCGGATATTGACCTTACCTTTAGCGGGCATACCCATGGCTTTCAGTTTGGGGTTGAGATTGGCAGTTTTCGCTGGAGCCCCGCCCAGTGGATGTACAAGCAGTGGGCCGATCTCTATAAAGAAGGTAATCAATACCTGTATGTGAACAGGGGCTATGGCTACCTGGGCTATCCAGGCCGTATTGGCATCCTGCCCGAGATTACCATCATTGAGCTTCGCTCGGCCTGATACCTGCCGGAGGTATTCTCTCCATCCGGGCTATGCTCCCCATCAGAAATTTTATGGTAAGCTTTTAGGTCAGCCCTAGGCGGCAGAGGCCTGCTTAGCCTTTTTGGCCGGCTGCAAGCTAAAGGCCAGCATGGGATAGTCAAACTTCAGGTGGCCGCCGGAGCTGTTCCGGTACAGGCTGATCACTTTTAACAGTCTTCCGCCAAAGGCCACACAGGTGTAGCCGGTTTCGGCTTTTTCCTTTTCAGATTCGGGCAGGCAGTAAAAAGGCTCTGCGGCCTGCTGGAGCAGGGAAATCTGCTCGGCCACCTTTTTTTCAAAGTCTGCTTCCGACAGGCTGGAAGAGGTGGTAAAGACTGCCATAAAGGTGGCATGCGCTGCCGGCTGGTCTTTATACTCATGCAGAAAGCGGGCCAGGTCCCGGCACAGGCCGGCGGTGGCTTTGGTGCTGCCCAGCTGGGGGTAGACCCCAAAGCAGCAGTTCTGCCGGCGGGCATGGCCCAGCAGCTGTTTTGGGGTGCTGCTATCGTCGAGCAGTTCCGTTAGTTTGCCGGCTACTTTGCGGGTAGTTTGTTTCAGCGGTCCAGGGGGCTGGGTCTTCTGGCTGGGGTGATTTTTTTGCAGGCTGCAATAGTTGCTATGCGATATGGCTTCCTCACTGCAGAAGGGATTAAAAAATGCCATGGTGGTATGATGTATTTTGCTGCCTTTATGTACGTTCTGCCGTGCGTAAAGTTGGGGTAAAAAGAGCTATACCTACTTCAATTGTTGCTTTACTAAAGCAATTATATAACGTTGATTGACAATTATATATAATGTATTAATTAAAGTAATTCTTAATGGTAATTCTGCCGAATTTTAAAGCCTTAGCGCCTGCTGTTCGGGTTCCAGCAATTCCCAGTCTATGGGCTTAAAACGGCCGTTGTTGGATTGGCCCGCCGAGCAGGCCGTAAGGCCTACGATCAGGTCCATCTCGGCCCGCAGCAGAATCCAGTCGCCGGCTTTGCTCATGGGGGGCTCTACAGTCAATTTCCCATCAGGCTGCAGCTGCACATTCATAAAGATATTAAAGGTAGTGAAGATCCTATCCGGGCCTATGCCCCAGGGCTGCAGATGGGTATAGAGGTTTTCATGACAGGAGGGGTGGTGCCCCTGATGGTGGTACAGCTTATGGAACATCTCCAGGCTACAGGGCGTCAGCAGAAAATCATGCCGTCCGCAGGTATCCTTCAGGATGGTAAACATGGGGTTGCTGCGGTTGCTGTAGAGCACATGACCCTGACGAATAAGCCAGGAACCGGCATAGTCCAGGGTGCGGCCGCTGCTAAGCCATTCTTCAGTATCCTGCAGGCGGTAACACATCAGGTCACAGACCTGCTCCCCAAAAGGGTCCGTTATTTTCAGGAGCTGCCCTTTTTTTACTTCAAACGCGGTGCCGCTCTGGGGGGCAATGCGTCCTTTGGCCAATGCTGTCATAAAAAACGTTAGGTGAGGCTTAGTGCATAATCACTGTGCATACGGACATTTCCAATTTTTGGATACTTCCCGGCCACTGTATTGGCGAGCTTCGGAACTGTTGCCAAAATCCTGTAGCATGGGGTTTATGGAGCCCTGCAGGTTCAGATCATTCTGGCGCACCACTGCTTTTACCTTATCATACTTGCCCGTGGCGCGCATGGCCTCAAACTGCTCGTGCAGGTTAAATACCAGCATGGGGTAGGCAAACTGCCGCGCCTTGCGGCTGCTGTTTGCGTGCATGCCCACGATGTAAAAGGCCTTTCCACCAAAGCTGAAGCTGAAGTTGGCATCCTCGGGCTTAGGACTGGTGCCGGGCTCGGGGGTATAATAGGGGGCAGACAAGGCTGCCAGCTGGCTAAGCTGCTCCCACAGGGCCAGCTCAAAGGCTTTTTCAGAAAGATCAAACGGCCCCTGGAACACCGCCATGAAGGAGGCAAAGGGCTGCTCCAGCTGCTGCCTCTCCTGCAGAAAGTGCACCAGATCCCTTGCCAGGCCTGCACTGGCCTGAGGGCTGCCCAGCGTGGGGTAGAGGCCATAGCGGCAGCTGCCAAGCCGCAGGGTAGAGCGGGCAATGATGCAGGGGTGGTCATTTCCAAGAATGAATTCATGCAGCAGCTTGCCAACTTCCTTGCTTTGGGCCTGTAAGGGATGTGCTGCAGCCTCTTCAGCCCCTTCTGGACCTGCCTGCAGCAAGTGGTAATTGCTGTGTCTACGGGCTTCGGGTGAGGTATATGGATTTTTACGAGATAGCATTGTTTAAAAAATAGTACTATTTCTTAAACGTACCCTGCCAGGCAGGGTTGCCCCAAGAAGTGAAGAGTGCTTCAGAAATCCAGCTTCAGTTGCATCTTGATCTGGCTTCTGTGCGGGCCCTCGATGCGCGCATGCCCGCTGCCGATCTGCTCCCTGTCCCGAAAATGGGTTCGGGCCCAGCGCAGCCAGATATCCAGGTTTGGAAGGACTTTCCATTGCAGCAGCGCATAGTAGCGGCTGCCCTTGCCATAATAAGCGGGTACTGAAAAGGCCCAGAGCACATCGCGTTCCATCGCATATTGCCGGCTTTCCCAATCGTCAGTATCAAAAAGGGCATAGCGGCTGCTCAGGCGCCAGCGGCCCAGGCTGTAGCTGATATCCTGCACCAGCAGATAGCCCCTGCTGGTGCTGCTTTCCAGCGTAATCCGGCTCCACTGTACCCGACTTCTAAACTGCAGATGGGGTAGGGGACTATGATCCAGGTTGAGGATATACTGGCGTCGGTAGAGGGGAGCGGGTGCCCTGCTTTTGTCTCCGCCGGGGGCATCCCGCTCCTGCAGCTTGCCCCGGTATTGAAAATAGAGCAACAGGCTGCGGCTGGGCTGCCAGTTGGCCCTTAGCAGATAATCATGCCCTTGGGAGGGGGCGCTCACCCGGTAGCGCAGCCAGGGAAACCAGTAATGGTCAAAGTAGGCTGTAAACCAGAGGGCACGGCTGTGGCGGTATTTTAGCCCCCAATAGAGGCCGGTTTCGTTTTGCAGACGGCTTCCTTCCGCAAAAGCGGCTCCGTAAAAGCTGTAAAAGGTGGGGGTATAGTTACGAAATAGCAGCGAGACGTCCAGTCCGTGGCTTAAGGGGGCTATCAGGCCTGTTAAGCTGCCCCAGCCGCCGCCCTGGCTCAAGGCCCATTCGGTAAAATAACTAAGCTGCTGCCAGCGGCCCTCGGCAAAGAGGCTGCCGGTCCAGTTCTCTTTGCCCCTGAAGGCAAAGCGGTTATAGAGGTGGTCCTGGGGCTGCTGGCGCGTGTTGAAGTGTGTATACAGGCTGGTAAACCCCAGGCTAAACTGCCCGGGCGCCACTTTCCAGCGGCCGGTGAGCCCCAGATTGCTTTCCCGTACGGCATGCCTGTTTGCCAGCTCGCTTGCGGTGCGGTGCAGCCCGCTGGACTGCAGCGCAGAAAAGTAGCGATCTTCTGCAAGTGAAAGACTATCTGAGACTCCCCTTAGTGAGGCATCGCGAGCTGCCGAACTTCCAAAAAGGGTAAGCTCCGCCCTCTGATTGCCCAGGGAGAAGCCTGCTCCTCTAAAGTACCCGCCCTCTACTACAGAGGTATAGGGGCGCAGGCCAAGCGAAGCCCTGCCTACGGTCGTAATGGTTTCGGCTCCCTTGCCCAGGTAAAAGCCCGCACCCAGCACCAGCCCCTGCCCGGCCTGCAGCTGATAGTCGCCCAGCACCAGCCGCTTAAACGGACCCAGGTTCCAGAACATGGCATGTATGGAATAAAAGTCGGCGCCATACTGCCGGGAAGCGGAATTAACGCGCAGGGCTTCGCCTGCATCTTTCTCGGCCGTTAGCCCAAGGCTAAAGCTGCGGGCCTTGCTCATGCGCAGGCGAAGGTACAGCTTATCAGCCGAGCCTGCATAGGCTGGGTTCAGGGTATCGGCCCTGGGCCGGTAGCCTGCCTGCTGCTCCAGCTGCCGCTCCCAGCGCAGTATGGCAAAGCGGGTGCCGCTGTGGCGCAGCTGCTCCAGCAGAGGGCGGCTGTCGCCCTGCAGGCCCAGGTCCCGCACCCGCACAAAGGGCAGCAGCTGCTGGATGGTGGTCAGATCCCAGGCCGGAATGGCCTGTAGCTCGTAGAGGCTTAGCAGAGGACCATTTTGCTCCCGGTAATGCATAAAGCTTGCTACCTGGGCCGGTTTAAGCAGGTAGAGCGCCTGCAGCTCTTCCCGGCTGGCGCGGTTCAGGTCCAGCGGCTGTGTGTAGAGCAAAAGGAGTTGTTCGTAGAGATCTTCGTAGGGGAGGTCCTCTTCCTGCAGGGGAAATAAGCGTTCGGCAAATTCTTCCAGGTCGATGGGTGGGCGTGGCGGTTCCTGCGCCTGCAGCGGAAGGCTAAGTGCTAGAAGGGTGGCTATGAGCGGCAACTCCCTTTTCATTCGGTCTGTAATTTTAGCCCAACCGAAAGTTGGTGCTGTACCCCCAGATGGGCGTGGTGCTGCAGGGCATAGTCCATGCGGAATCGCCCGGGCCAGAAGCCCAGCCCGCCATGCAGGCTCAGGGGTTGGGTGCTCAGGCCGGTGCGCAGGTATAGAAAGCTGCGGAGCTGATACTCCAGCCCGGTTCGGAAGCTGGCCGGATAATCCACATCCTTATCGGTTTGCACCACCAGCCGCAGCAGCTCCAGGGGTTGCCAGAGCAGGCCGGCCCGCATTAGGGTGGGCAGGTACTCACCAGTCTCTTCATGCAGGCGGCTTTGGGTAATGTTGTATACCGATCCGCCAAAACGCAGGCTGGGAAGCAGCTGTGCTGTGCCCCCTACGGACAGCATGGGCACCCGTCGACTCCCAAACCCCTTTGTCCCCATTTGCACAACACCCCCTTGCACCCCAAGGGAAACGAGTTGTATCTTGTGGGCAAGTCCCAGGCTCACCTCCTGCAGGCTAAAGGGCCCAAATCCATAGCGGCTAAAAGAGGCCCCGCAACACCGGACAAAAGGGGGTAGTTGACCATAACGGCAGCTGTGGACAATTCAGGCAGGTTTAGCCGCGTTTGATAACCAGCCGCCAGCTGGGGTTCTGTGGCTTCTGCCAGAGCGCCAATGTTGTACTGCAGCGCCCAGCTATCGGCCAGTGGGGCCACCGCACCCCCCATACCCGCCGCCCGGGCCCCAAAAAAGTGCTGGGGAAGCTGAGCCATTGCGGCATTCCCTGTTTGAACAATAAGTATGAATAATAATAGACGCCTCACTGCCATTTTGTTTAAAGCCATGACGCTTGTTAATTGTTTGGCAATTTTTTTCTGCCTTTGTCTTTCCACACAAGCGCAGCCAAGCGATACGCTGTACTACGCCAATGGAGCTCCCAAAGCCTGGGGAAAGGTGCTGGAGGGCAGGCGGGAGGGAACATGGACCTATCTGTATCCCGATGGCACCAAAAATGCGCAGGAGGAGTACCGGCAGGGAGTATTGGAAGGCCCTGTGCTGGGCTATGATTTTGAGGGGAATCTGATCAGCAAAGAATACTATCGGCGGGGCTTGTTGCAGGATACCAGCTACCACTACCACAGCAATGGTCAACTGCGCAGCAAGGGAGCGTTTACGGATAACCTGCATACCGGTCCCTGGCAGTTCTGGAACGAGCAGGGGGTGCTGATCCGGCAGGGCCAGTACCGCGGCGGGCTGCCCGAAGGCAAATGGCTCTTCTACCACAATGGAGGTCAGCTCTGGCAGGAGGGGCGTTTTGAGGAGGGCAAAGAAGCAGGCGAATGGCGCTACTACCGCGAGGATGGAAGCCTGGAGTACAGCGGACGCTATCAGGGGGGAGAGCGGGTAGGCGACTGGTGGTACTATACCCCTACAGGCAAGAAAAAACGCATGCGAAAGTGAGGGGGAATTTTCTGGGGCTGGCTTACTTCCCGAACCTTTCGGTTAGCACTCTCAAGCCTGAGCTGCAGGCTTGAACCAGCATAAAAGCGAAGGGACTGGGAAAGAAGAGAGAATTCTTTTCCAGGAAATAGCAGAAGAGAAGGGAAAGAGCCCTACGCCTTACTGCGGCCGAAAGGTAGCCGTTACCACATAGTTATCAAAGATCAGCCCGGTTACCACCAGTTTATCCGGCTGCAGTTCATCTACGCTGGCATCCCAGGTTCTGTCCTTCCAGTGGGCAAGCAGGCGCGCCCCCCCGTCCTTAAATTCCCAGGTGCCGCGGTTCTGCACCTCGGGCTCGCTGGCCTGGCAGGGCTGCTGCCCGCTTCTGATCTCGCCCTGCCCATCGGCATAAAAGCGGTAGATCTCATCCCGCTGGCAGGCGGGCACCTGATCGGATACGTTCAGCAGCAGGTAAACCACTTTTTCCAGTCGCCAGTCTTTATAATCGCCTGCGGTAAGGCGCTGCATATTTTCGGGCAGGGGTGCCGGTTCGGGCTTTTTGCAGCCTACCCCTAGCAGCAGCAGAAAGACAAACAGCAGGCGGTGGTTCATAGGGCGAGTTTTTTCAGGTGCTGGTAGAGTTTTTCAACAGGCAGACCCATCACATTGTAGTAGGAGCCTTCAATCCGTTCTATCCCCACCATGCCTATCCACTCCTGTATACCATAACTACCCGCCTTGTCAAAGGGTTTATACTGGCGAATATACTGCCAGATCTCCTCGTCCTCCAGCGGCCTGAAATACACACTGGTGCAATCGTCGAAACTCTTAGTATAGCTGCGGCTTAATAGGCTTACCCCCGTAATGACCTTATGGCGGGTGCCTGAGAGCCTCCGCAGCATCGCATAGGCCTCCTGTTCATCGGCGGGTTTGTTCAGTACCTCGTCCCCCAGCACCACGGTGGTATCGGCGGTGATCACCAGCTCATCCTGTAGCTCGTCCCGGAAGGCTTCTGCTTTTTGCTCGGCCAGGTAGCGGGCCACCTCATCGGCGGGCATATCGGGCGGAAAGTGCTCATCCGTAGGCTTTACCCGCACACTAAAGGGGATGCCCGCCAGCCGCAGGAGCTCCTGCCGCCGGGGCGAGTTAGAGGCTAAAATAAGGGGGAAGCTGAAATTCATCTTCTTTAATGGAGCTGAACAAAAATCCGCAGATCACCTTAGGGTAAAAATAGGTCGATTTCTGGGGCATGGTATAGCCGCTGTAGCACACGCGCTTTACCTCCTCCATGGAAATATCCTTGATGATGAGCGCACACTGGGCCTCTTCTTTCATCACCTTGGCCAGGCAGGTGGCAAAGTTGCGCTCAAAGCTGATGTGCTCCGAGCGGCGCTGCTCCCTGCCGGGTATGCCCAGCGCTTTTCAATCACAAAATGGTGCAGCACCGTAAGGTCCAGGTGCTTTACCTCATCGGGCATGGGCCATTTCATCTGCTCCAGCACCTCGGGCTTCAGGCGTATCTTGTAGGTGCTGTCTTTCAGCACCAGGCCAAAGGCCCACTTTTTGCCCAGGATAATGGTGTTGATGTCGTAGGGAGAGTCCAGCGGCTTGATGAAGAAGTAAGGCTCCAGCTTCTGCAGCAGCTTCTCTTCCGTTAGGCCTTCTATGCCGCTGATAAGGCGGTGTGTTGGCTGAATGCGGATATCATCGGACTCGGTATTGGTAAAGTACATCAGGTGGAAGTTGTAGCCCTCCAGCCCGCTGTGCTCCGGATTTTGCTGCTGGCGCTGCTGGCGGTAGAGCAGCGAGCCCTCGTAGCGGTGGTGGCCATCGGCCAGGATCACCTGCTTTTGGGCCAGCACCTCCTGAAAACGCCTGATTATCTTAGCATCGTGGATCACACTCAGACAATCGCGCACCCCCTGGTAGTCTTCGCTTTCGTACAGGGGCAGCTGCATGCTTTCGTCCATGTACTGCTCCAGCTCAAAGTGGGGGTCGGTATACAGGCCATGGGTGGGGCTTACATTCAGCTGGGTCTCGTGCAGCAGCTCCAGGCGGTCGTTTACCGCTTTGGGAATGGTGTTTTCATGCCGCAGCAGCACTTTATCGTCCCAGTCATAGGCGCGGATGTTGCACACAAAGCCTTTACGGACAAACTCCCTGGACGAGCCCTGTATGGTAAAGTATTGGTAATAGACATAAATGCCGGGCAGGGGGTCCTGCACCAATATGCCTTCCCGTTTCCACTGCTCGGCCAGCTGGGCAGCCCGCTGGGCAGCGCCCTCGCCACCGGCGGGTACCGAGAGGTGAATGCTATTATAGGGGGTGCGGTAGAGCTCCTGACGGTACTTTTCCGTTACCACATCAAACAGGGGAGATGTAAGCTCGTCGATGCTGGAAAATCGCTCGGGGTTGTACCGCCAGGCGCGCAAAGGATGTATCTCGGCCATTCGGGTGCTTATAGTTTACTACGTCTGCGCCACTTTGAGTCACTGGAAGGGGTTGCTGCGCTGCTGCCGGCAGGTGAACTGCTTTTGCGCTGGGCATGCAGGTATACAGCCAGGGCGGCGGCCAGCTTTTCTTCTTCGGCACTTCCCTCTTGCTGCAGGGCCTCAGGGGTAAAATAGCGCTCTACAAATTTGGTATCGAACTGGCCACTGATAAAGGCCTCATGTTCCAGCACAAAACGGCCAAAGGGCAGGGTAGTGGCAATGCCGGTGATCTGGTACTCTTTAATGGCCCGCAGCATGCGCATGCGGGCTTCTTCGCGGTCTTTGCCCCAGCTAACCAGCTTGGCGATCATGGGGTCGTAGTAGATGGGGATTTGCATGCCCTGCTGAAAGCCATCGTCCACCCGGATTCCGGGGCCCTGCGGGCGCTTGTAGGTCTGCAGGGTGCCAATATCAGGCAGAAAGTTGTTGGCCGGATCTTCGGCATACACCCGCAGCTCCAGCGCATGGCCGTTTATCTGCAGCTCTTCCTGAGAAAAGGTGAGGGGCTTACCTTCCGCAATATGAAGTTGCTCCTTCACCAGGTCTATGCCGGTGATCATTTCCGTAACGGGATGCTCCACCTGCAGGCGGGTGTTCATCTCCAGAAAATAAAATTTCAACTGCTCGTCTACAATAAACTCCACCGTGCCGGCCCCGTAATAGCCGCACGCCCGGGCTACGGCTACGGCTGCCTCGCCCATGGCTTTTCGTATTTCGGGCGTTAGTATGGCAGAGGGGGCCTCCTCTACCACTTTCTGGTGGCGGCGCTGCACCGAGCATTCCCGCTCAAAAAGATAGACAATGTTGCCATGGTGATCGCCCAGTACCTGAATTTCAATGTGGCGGGGCGAGGTAATGAATTTTTCCAGGAAAACAGAGCCATCGCCAAAGGCCGAGGTGGCCTCGCTAATAGCCCGCTGCATGCCTTCCTCAAAGCCTTCCGGGCTGTCAACCACCCGCATGCCTTTGCCGCCGCCGCCGGCCGAGGCCTTGATCAGCACCGGGTAGCCAATTTCCTGGGCCTTGCGCTGGCCTTCGGCCACATCGGTGAGGGCATGGGCGGTGCCGGGCACCAGGGGGATATCGTACTGCGAAACGGCCGCCTTGGCGGCCAGCTTGCTGCCCATCACCTCTATGGCATGGGCCGATGGGCCTACGAAGATCAGGCCGGCGGCTTCTACCTTTTTGGCAAAGCCGGCGTTTTCTGACAGGAAGCCATAGCCGGGATGAATGGCATCCACGCCCAGTTCTTTACAAATTTTTATGATCGTATCGGCTTTCAGGTAAGACTCTGAGGAGGGGGGAGGACCCACGCAAACCGCTTCATCGGCCGCCTGCACATGCAGCGCCTGGCGGTCGGCCTCACTGTAAATGGCTACGGTGCGAATACCCATTTCCCGGGCCGAGCGAATGATCCGCAGGGCTATTTCGCCGCGGTTGGCAATGAGTAGTTTTTTTATCTGGGGCATAACAAACGTAAAACAGCCTTTAGAAACACATATAAACCTGTACAATGCTACTAATTATAGCGCTAAAACCGAAAGCGAAGCCGGTTTTTTGTGGCCTTCTTGGTTCAATCGGGAATTAATTTTACTTTTGATTGTTTTTTCGAGAAGTACAAAAGCTTTACACAACTAAACGCATAACAGTCTTGGATCTGTTTGAAAAACTACTACAGGACAGGGGCCCCCTGGGAAAGCATTCGCAAGCTGACGAAGGCTATTTCATGTTCCCTAAATTGGAGGGTGAGATACAGCCCCGCATGATCTGGCGCGGCAAAGAGGTGCTTACCTGGAGCCTTAACAATTATTTGGGATTTGCCAACCACCCGGAGGTGCGCAAGGCCGATGCCGATGCGGCCGCACGCTGGGGAGCTGCCTATCCCATGGGCGCGCGCATGATGTCGGGCAACACCGACCAGCACCTTGCCCTGGAGAGCGAACTGGCCAGCTTTGCCCAAAAAGAAGCTGCTTATTTGCTGAACTTCGGCTATCAGGGGGTAGTGTCGATCATCGATGCCCTGGTAGACCGTCATGATGTGATCGTATACGACTCCGAGTCGCATGCCTGTATTGTAGATGGCGTTCGCCTGCACATGGGCAAGCGCTTTGTGTATCAGCACAACGATATGGAAGCCCTTGAGAAAAGCCTCAAGCGCGCCGAGCGTATCGTAGCCGAAACCGGGGGCGGTATACTGGTGATCACCGAAGGGGTATTTGGCATGTCGGGCAACATGGGCAACCTCACCGATATTGTGGCCCTGAAACAGAAGTATAACTTCCGCCTGTTCATTGACGATGCCCACGGCTTTGGCGCCATGGGTGCCACCGGTGCCGGTGCTGCCGAAGCGCAGGGGGTGCAGGATCAGATTGACCTTTATTTCTCTACCTTTGCCAAATCAATGGCCAGCATTGGTGCATTTGTAGCCGGTAATCGGGATATCATTGATTACCTGAAGTACAACATGCGCTCGCAGATCTTTGCCAAAGCCCTGCCCATGATCCTGGTAGAGGGTGCCCGCAAGCGGCTGGCCATGCTGCGCAACGAGCCTGAGCACCGCGAGAAACTGTGGACCATTGTGAAAGCGCTGCAGTCCGGCCTGCGCGAAAAAGGCTTTAACATCGGCACCACAACATCACCCGTTACGCCTGTATTCCTGAAAGGCGCGCTGAGTGTAGCCACCATTCTGAATAAAGATTTGCGGGAAAATTACAACATTTTCTGCTCTGTAGTGATTTATCCTGTAGTGCCCAAGGATGTGATCATGCTCCGGCTGATCCCTACCGCGGTGCATACGCTGGAAGATGTGGAGCAGACCATCCGCGCTTTCTCGGAAATCAAGCACAAACTGGACACCGGCGCCTACGTAAACCACGAGTATGCGGCAAAAATGTCCCTGTTTGATGCTTAAAAAATGCTATTGATTTGCGTTTTTTAACGAATTAGCTATATTGCTACCCATAACAAGAAACATAATCACTTAACCAAAATTAAGCCAAACTATGAAACGCTTCGATCAAATCAGAGACCTGGTAATGTCACTTGAAGGAGACTTCCAAAAGTTCTATGACAAAGACAACCAGGCTGCTGGTACTCGTGTACGTAAAGGAATGCAGGAACTGAAAAACCTGGCGCAGGAAATTCGTATCGAAGTACAGAACGCGAAAAATAGCGCTGACAACAAATAATCTTTTTGTTGTAAGCACTGCTTATACGAATAAAAAGCGACGCCCATCGGCGTCGCTTTTTCTGTTTTAAGGGGTCCTGGCTGTGTTAAGCGAAAGATTCCAGCTTGCGCAGCGCCCGCTCAATGCTGTCGCAGAGGGCCGGTGAGGCGGCCACCAGCGGCAGGCGTACACTGTTTCCACAGAGGCCCAGGCAGCAGAGCGCCTGTTTGATTCCGGCCGGGTTGCCCTCCTGATAAATGTAGGGGTTGATCTCCAGCAGGGCAAACAGGGCCTGGCGGGCGGTAGCATAATCGCCTTCCAAAGCACTATCCACCATTTTCTGGAATATTCCGGGCAGCACATTGGCCAGTACGGAAATAACCCCGGCTCCTCCCAGGGAGGCAATGGGCAGGGTCAGCATGTCATCGCCGCTGATCAGCAGAAAATCGGCAGGCTTGCTGCGAGCGATCTCGGCACACTGGGCCAGATTGCCGGAGGCTTCCTTGATGCCGATGATGTTGGGCAGCTCGGCCAGGCGCAGGGTGGTTTCAGCATTCAGGTTACGGGCAGTGCGTGCGGGTACGTTGTAGAGGATCAGCGGCAGGGGGGAGGCATCGGACAGCGCCTTGTAGTGCTGGTAGAGGCCTTCCTGTGTAGGCAGGTTGTAGTAAGGGCTCACCGAAAGGATGGCATCAACCCCCTGCAGATCAAGCGATCTCAACTTCTTCTGGATGGCAATGGTATTGTTGCCGCCCAGGCCGTAGACAATCGGAAGCTTGCCCGGGTTGTTGCTGCGCACATAGTCCAGGATCTGCGCTTTTTCTTCGGGGGTGGTGGTAACTGATTCGCCCGTGGTACCATGCACCACCAGGTAATCCACACCGCCCTCGGTAACGTGTTGTATCAGGCGGCCAAGGCTGGGGTAGTCCACCTCACCTGCAGGGGTAAAGGGAGTTACCAGGGCTACGCCTACGCCGCTAAAGCTAGTTTGCATTGAATTCGTTCGTGTAGTGGTAGATTTGTTGGATCAGCTCAGCAATGGATGCCTGCTCCGGAAAGCCAATCATCAGCTCAAAGAGCGCTTCTTTTCCATCGGTATAATTTCCAATCCTGAATCGGGCCTGGCTGGCCGCCAGCAGGTACTCCAGGTAGATGTTGGGGCTGCGGTCCAGGCATATCAGGTAATCAAACTTCTGCTCCAGAAAGTTCGCCACATTGGCGGCTTTCACCTTGCCGGTAGCCGAAAAATCGGTGACCGTAAAGACATCATAGTGAAAATGGAAGTTTTCGACATTTTTGGGCAGGTAGCAGAGTACCACCACCTCCTTTCCTTCGCTTTTGAGTTTCTTTTCAAATGCCCGTATGGCTTCGTAATCGTCCAGGTTGGTCATGCTAAAGAGCACCCCCACCTTGCGGGCCTGCCGGTAGGAGGTGCTGCCGCGCCGCGGCTTATTTTTGCGCAGCTGCGAGCGGGTGCGCATGGGGAGCAGGGTGGTATGCAAAAAGGACATCAGGCTTCTTTACCGATCAGGCGCATAAATTCATCTTCAGAAAGAATAGGTACCCCCAGCGCTTCGGCTTTCTGGCGCTTGGCGGGCCCCATTTTGTCGCCGGCCAGCAGGTAGTCCAGCTTGGCCGATATGGCCGAGACTACCTTGCCGCCATGCCGGGCAATCACCTCTTTGATCTCATCGCGTCCCCATTGGCTGAAAACGCCACTCACCACAAAGGATTTGCCCTCCAGGGCAGCCGATTCCAGGGGGGTGTCAGCCACAGTGCTTTCCAACTGCAGGCCTGCCAGGCGCAACTCTTCTATCAATTGGCAGTGTTCCGGATTACTGAAGTAATCCCGCACACTCTGGGCAATGCGCTCGCCAATTTCGGGCACGGCCACCAGCTCCTCAAGCGAGGCCGCTGCCAGCCCATCAATGGAGCGAAAATGGCGGGCCAGCTTATCGGCTACCGTACGCCCCACATACCGGATGCCCAGGCCAAACAGCACCTGTTCAAAGGGGGCCTGGCGGGACTGGTCAATACCCGCCAGCAGGTTTTGGGTGGACAGCTCCTTAAAGCCTTCCAGGGCAAAGATCTGCTCGTAGCTGAGTTTGTACAGATCGGCCACCGTACGGACCAGCCCCTGCTCGTATAGCTGCTCGATGGTGCGCTCGCCCAGCCCCTCAATGTTCATGGCCCGGCGCTGGATAAAGTGCTCCAGCCTGGCCTTAATCTGCGGCGGACAGCCCCGCTCGTTGGGACAGTAGTGGGCTGCTTCGCCTTCCTGCCGCACCAGGGGGGTGCCGCATACCGGGCATTCATGGGGGTAGATGATCGGCTGGCTGTCCAGCGGGCGCTTGCTAAACTCCACGCTGGTGATCTTGGGGATGATCTCACCCCCTTTTTCGATGTAGACCGTATCGCCCAGGCGCAGGTCCATATCGGCAATAAAATTGGCATTGTGCACCGAGGCACGTTTAACCACCGTGCCGGCCAGCAGTACGGGCTCCAGATGGGCTACAGGGGTAACGGCTCCGGTGCGGCCCACATTGTACTCGATATGGAGCAGGCGGGTGGCCACAC
>NZ_AODQ01000046.1 GCF_000348925.1 Cesiribacter andamanensis AMV16
CTGGCACCCATAATTCATCATGTATAGGTCCACCTACATTCTCTACTTTGAATTTTTTGAGATAGTCTGAGTTTACCTCAAATTTGGTCACATAGCCATTCCCATATGCCGGCACATTCCACTCTACAGTAATTTGTCGAGCATATTCTATGTTCATCACCGGATAAAATATCGGCTGCTCCATTAATCGAGGTGGAAACCGCTTCCAATCACTGGCCGCTATTTTATCCAACTCCTTTTTGCTGACCGGTCTGTATAATGTTGTCGTTTCCATTGTAGTTTACTTGCCACCAACGTCCGTTGAATAAAGCAGATGCCCTTCACTGGCCTTTGCTGAAGGTACGCAAAAGTTGCTTCCTGCATTTTCAATGGCTGAAAGCTGTTGGGGCATTTGCTTTATTCTGTTGTTGGGGTTAGTTTTTATTTTTTATTCTATTAACAGCTTCAGGCTCGCCTTTATCAATGGCTATATTTATATATTTTGATCCTTTGTCTGATTCTCCCTTAGCCAGTAAGTATTCTCCATAATGGAATTCTAAAAGATCAACCGGGCCTGCTGCACATTGCAAGGCTAGCTCATAATTCTTTTCGGCCATTTCGTAATTTCCAACAGCCTGATAGTATAGAGCATGATTTCTATATGAATAAGCCTTATCATTATTCTTGGTCGCACGTGCCTGCTCGAGGTATTGCCACCCCTCTTCAGCACTTCCTATTCTTATAAGCGCATATGCTAGGTTATCATAGGCATACCCAAAGTTAGAATCAATCTCCAGCGCCTTTTTAAAGCTCCTTATGCTTTGCTCAAGGTCACCCTTGCGAACTTGATAGTAGCCAATATTATTATACACTTCTGCTTTTAGCAGCTCATCATTTGTCAGAAAGAGTATCTTTTGAGATGTAGTAATGGCAGCATCAAAATCATTATCTAAAAACTCCTGCTCCGCTTGTTGAAATAAATCATTAGAATCTAATTCTGCTTTGGAGAATAGCTGACTTGGGTTCTTCTCTAAATAGCGAATAGCGCTTTCAAACAGAGACTTTAAATCTTTAGGTAAGTGATTCTTCCAGCTAGGGTTATCTTCTGCAACGAGTTTAGAATCGAAGGCTAATGCAAATGCCATAACTTCGTTAGGCATATCGGAAACATAATTCCATTTAGTTTCCCAAACACCATTACTTGCTGACCCTCTGTCTACTAAATTCTGTGATAAGATAAGACCGAAGCCGAAATACACACCTGTCAGATATATAAACAAGCTTGTATCCTCTCCTGTATCATATTGAAGTTTATCCTCACTTAACCTTATCTTAATACATTCATAGATAAGGCTAAATATAAGCCTCTGGGGGTGCTGTAAAAGGCTCTTAGCGATAAATATCTTGTATGAATCTTCACCCAAAACCGTTTCTGACTCAAAAGGCATTCCTTCGATTTCATAAGGAACTCCTGAGGTGTCACGGATATCTTCGTGAAGTTCGAATATGATTTTACCTGAATTCAGATGCAGTAGTGAGCATAAATCATCAATGATATTCCGAACTTCTACTATAGGTGCTTTAAAGGTTTGAGGAAATGAGGTCTCATTTAACTCAATTTGACCGCTTTGCCTATTTGGGTATCCATAAAGCTGCACCAGCCATTTGAAATTATCTTCAACCCATTCTCTATCAGCTTCAGTGATCTGAAAAGGCGTTTCTTGCTTGCTTTTAAAGAATCCAAATAGCTTCATGCTTTTATGAATTAACCCCAACGTCCATTGAATAAAGCAGATGCCCTGCACTGCCCTTTGATGAAAGTACGCAAGGATTGCTTCCTGCACTGTCAATGGCTGAAAGCGCTGGGGGCATTTGCTTTATTCTGTTGTTGTACACTGTTTATTTTATTAATCAATAACAAAAGGTGGACATATCCAGAAAAGCATGTTCTTATCTGTAAATGCACCTTTTCCACTCCCTCCATAATCAGATTTTACCCAGTGAAAATAGTACACTTTATTTGTTACACCATTTTCAATTAGCTCGAATTGTCCTCTTTCTAATAGAGGGCAAATTAATTCCTTAATAAGTTTGATAGTTAGATTTCTTTCGCCTAAACTCTCGATATCAAAAAAAGATGTATTATCTATAAATTCTGAATCGGTCCAAATCCTATGAAAAACAATGTCCTTGTTCTTCTGAAGATATCTTATTGCCGTTTTAAAAATTTTTTGGTAGTCTGCATCTATGCTGTCTAAATCCGCAGAAATGGCTTGAATCAAAAGTTTCTTGTTAACTAACAACTCATACTTGTCTTCAACTATTCGAACTTGCTCTCCTGCAATCCTTTGGGAAATCTTTAAATCTGATTTATTTGTATGTGGATTTATGTCACCAATGAAAATTTCTTGTGCTAATGCAGCATTACATAAGAATATCAGCAGGAGGGTGATTTTTTTCATAATAGTGTACAACGTCCGTTGAATAAGGCAGGCGCCCCTGCGGAGGTTGGGTAAGGGTTAAAGGTAAATGGTTTGCACCCCCTTTACAATACCCGCTGGGGGCGCTTGCCTTATTCTGTTGTTGTGCCCAGGCTTACTTATTTCTGTCTACGCCAGCTTCAGCTTTTAGCTCTCTACCAGCGCATCTTCTGTTATATTAATAATAATTTAGCGTCAACCCTGCGGGGAATGGTCCATAGTATTCACCGTCAACCTACGCTTAGGGGTCATATTATTTACCGTCACGCTGCGCTTAGTGGTTAATATTTTAAAGGTCATCCTGCGTCCAGCTTATTCTATTTTGCGGCTCGAAGCAGGCGGCCAAATCCGTGCTCCAGCTGGCCCAGCTCTAAGCTGGGGTCAGTGAAGGTGAGCATCCACACGCTTGCGGCCAGATCCTACCGCCAGCCACCCCCCTTCATACTATTGTATTCCACAGTTTAGTTGAGCATCCTGCTTTCCCGTCCAGCTACCCCATTATGGGTCATGTTTCGGCAAGCAGCATTTACCCCCTTACCACCCCTACTTTGCCGAAGCTGCTATTTTGCTTGGGCACAACGTCCATTGAATAAAGCAGATGCCCTTCACTGCCTTTTGCTGAACGGATGCAAGGGTTGCTTCCTGCATTGTCAATGGCCGAATGCGCTGGGGGCATTTGCTTTATTCTGTTGTTGGGGGCAGGGTTTATTATTTTCTCATTGAGATGTTTTCATGCACCCATTTTGCTTCTTCATCTGGTGTTGTAGTTTCTAATCTACTACTCACCCTGCTGAAAGTGGCACTGGGATGATCATAGGGTTTACTGTCGTCGAAATAAGGTCCAACTACACCAAGTATCCAGCCGCCCTTTGCAGCCCAATGTGGTTCATAAGTTTTATACTTAAACACCTCGTAGTGAACATAATTCTGTTGCCCGTCAAAGTCAATGGTCACACGTTTTAGGTGTTCTATCTCATCTGGGCAAGCATTTAGTTCTGTTGGAAATTCCAACCAGCTCACTAGGTTGCTTTCAGCTGCCTTCACTATTGTATTGAATTCAGCAGGAAAAGCATCAGCTTTATTGTGCTCACTCAAAAGAAGATAAGTCATCTCTCTAGTTTGAGCAGATTTTGCATATTCATAAATCTGCTGATGGGAAAGTTCACCATCATTCTCGAGTTGGTCGTACAGAGGCTTAATCCTGTCAAACCTTTGCTGGTTAAGCTTTGCATTCTGCCTCCTGACGGTCAGAAGCCGGTAAACAACAAAGGTTGCAACCGCACTAACAGATACTCCAATTACTAGTAAAATTGCTTGCACTATGACGTATGCTTAATGGTACGATATTTTGCCTTGCCCCCAACGTCCCGTATAAAAACAGTGCGAGCTGGCGAGCTTGATTGTCCGCAGGACAATCAGCTAAGCTAGCGAGGATAGACTTTCGAATTGAGACTGAATTAAGCATTGTTTTTATATATTGTTAGCACACGTCTTTATTCCAGTTTCCTGTAATAATAATGTGTGTCGAAAAAATCATCCTTTTCTTTGTAAACCAGTTCCTCTTTCTCCAGCTTAATTATTGAATAAATTCGATTTCCAAAAGTCAGAGTTGAATCTTTAAGACGGTAAGTCGCTTTATAATCATTTCCCATTTGATTGACTAAAATTGATCCATCATTCTTAAATGTCAGATAGTTTTTTAAATCCGTTTTTGAGTCAGAGTCAAAGTCCGAGTCAGAGTCAGTTTCCTCGAGTGGCTCTATATCACTTGGAAAAGAATCGGCTTCCTCAACTAAAATCCATTTTCCAACCAGTATTTTTTCTGAGTTAGTTTGTGCGTTCGACTGGTTAATTCCCAGAATTAAAGTCAGGAAAAAAAGTATTGTTTTCATTGGTTTTCTTAGATGTGTGCTAACGTCCATTGAATAAAGCAGGCGCCCCTGCTCCAGTAGAGTAAGAGTAAAAGGTAATGCTTGGCACCCCCTTACTATACCCGCTGGGGGCGCTTGCATTATTCTGTTGTTGTGCTCAGTATATTTTCTTTTTTGAATATCATCACCCTTCCAGCATCAGGGTCTCCAATTACGAATATTATTCTATGAGGAGGCTGTTCATCCATTAGTCCAGCAAATTCCATCTCCATAGGCATATCATCTAGTTGCATGCCCCAATGCTTCTTAATATTTCCATTATGGTTACCAATGGAACCCCCGATTGATATATGCCAAGTACCCTATTTAGTTATGAATTCTTTATTGACTGTATTAAGCTTGTTTGGCAAATACTCAACTTTATAAGTGCTATCTTCAAAAAATTCTATTCTTGGAATAACTTCCTCTCCAGTCATACTATCTTTAATTGTTTTAAGGTCAGGACTAATTGTCTGCTTATCCAGCACATAACTTCCTATCACTGCCGACATTAGTGGTTCTTCAGTGGTGTATTCATCTGCATAGGGAGAATACTGGCAGCTCGTCAAAATGAGCAAAGCAAAAATGACGATGGATATGTTTCTACGCATTGTATTGAGCACAACTACTGAAAAAACGCACCAGGTGCGTTTTTTTTCGCTATGGTTTAAGTTCCAACTTACGCATAGGCTGAGAGAAATCCAAGCGATCTAGCGGACTTTGTATGTTGTTTATCGCCGTTTGGCTAACGTGTGTGTAGATTTCTGTGGTTTTGCTGCTATTGTGCCCCAATAGCGTTTGGATGTAACGCAAGTCTGTGCCATCCTCTAAGAGATGTGTTGCAAAACTGTGCCTGAGGCAATGCAGGGTATAGGGTATGGAATTGCCGGCTCGTTTTAAGGCCTGCCCGAGCACTTTCCTCAGACTTGAGCCTGTATAGGGACCGCCATACTGTCCCTCAAATAGGTAATGCTTCGGCTGGTATTGCTCCAGATATACTTTTAAAAGAGCTACGGCACGACTGGACAAAAGTGTAATGCGATCTTTGCCGCCTTTTCCTGCCCTTATTCGGATTTGCTGACGCTCCAGTTGCACATCGCCTGCCTGCAGATTGATCAATTCACCACACCTCAGGCCGGCAGAGTAGATAAGCCCTAGCATGGCCCGGTGCTTGGCATTCCCAGCTGCACGGATTAGGGCAACGACCTCTTCCCGGCTCATTACCTTGGGCAGCTGAAAGGCTTTCTGTGATCGGATGGTCTCCTCCAGTACCAGGGGTGTTTTGACTACATGCTTATAATAGAACCGTAACGCATTCACCGATTGGTTCACTGAAGCGGCCTTCGCCTGCCCGCTTGCAATCCAGTGGCTATGGTAGCGGTTGATCTGATCGGCTGTAATTGTTGCCAGTGCCTGTTCATCCTTAAGGCCTAGCTCCTTCATAAAGCGCACCAGCAGGCTATGATAGCTTTTTATGGTATTGCGGCTATAATTACGGGCAAAAAGAATCTCCAGATACTTCTGCGGACAACGTACATGTCCCTCATCCCGCTCATTTCCCCGCCAGGCTTCCTGTATGTCCGCTACCCGGCATAGCTCCAGGCGGGCATCCAGGCGCACGTGCGTAAACTGCTTTATCTCCATCAAAACCTGCTTAAGGGCAGTCCTAGCTGTATCGACTAACCATCCTCCTTTTTCTCTACTGTAGTGCAGATAGGGCAGCGTAGACAGTTTTCGGTAGAGGACACTATCATAGCGGTGCTTTATGAGTACCAGAGCGGCCTTATCTGGATAGATGGTAACAGGGGGCAAATCTGAGGGCTTACACCCGGTGACAGCAGGAGAGGGGGTGGCAGCAGTTTCCAAAGAGAGTGTAGAAGGAACAGGCCGGTTAAAAAACTGTGTGCCATTGATATACGCCACACCTTTAAAAACAGCAAATAGCTGTTTCACCTGCTCCCTGGTATTGGGCAGCGTTACCAGGGCCTGTTCCTTATACCAGCGGGCATCCGAAAAATGCTGCTTGATAAGTGACTGTATAATAGGGTGCGGCCTGAACTCCAGCCCAATCTTAGGCTGGCCTCCCAGTTGAAGGTGATGAAGCGTAAGCTGCAGAGGAGGGGACTTTTGAGAACTCATAATCAAAAATACGGAGCTGCTATCGGACAAAAAGAGTCTTATATGGTTATGTTTCGTATACTATACACATAAAAAACGTTAGTGATGAAAATCTGTCCTGTATGTCAGAAAGAAGTAACAGGAAGACGCGATAAAATCTACTGCTCGCCTGCCTGTAAGTCCACTCAGCAGTACGAACAGCGGCTGGAGGAGGAGGCTTTTTATTTTGAAGTAGACCGACAGCTAAAGAAAAACCGCCGCATCCTGCGCAAGTATAACCAGGTGGGCATGACCACCCTACGGCAGGAAGTGCTGCTGTCCGAAGGTTTCAATCCCCGCTTCTTTACCCACTACTGGAAAAACGGCAAAGGGCAGGTATATTTTTTCTGTTATGAGTTTGGCTACCTTTCCCTGCAGGAGCAGGGAAAGGAAAAATACGTACTGGTCACCTGGCAGGCCTATATGCATCCCGCTAACAGGAGCAAAAATTAGCTGGCTTAACTGCCTTTAGGCTTGGACAAAGTAGTCCGGCAATCTCCGGCCAGTACCCTAAAGTGGAATTTCACTTCAAGCGCGTGCTGCTTTCTTCCCTGACTTCCATTTTCATTGTATCTTAACAGAAAGAAAATGGCCAGTTCTTTCCCATACAGCATATTTGATTCACTTGCCAGTACTGAGTTTAACTTAGGCTACTTCCGGGTTCGAGGTAAATTTTAATCCGATTCTCTTGGCTAAGATTAATTTTCCCTCCAACTTAGTCTTGAAAACAAGGAGCTAAAGATTGCACTAGCGGTATGCCCTATTCGTGGTCCCTTGTTGAGATTGTTTTCGTAAGAAGCTGATAATTAGCGATTTAATGGATTGGGTTCGAATCCTGCCACCCCGACTGAGGGGTTCTCAAAAGCCCCCAAAACCTTCTAAATAATATGTTTGGAAGGTTTTTTGTTTTCAGGCCTTCCATTTCAGGCATACATTTACAATGCGTAGGTGAGTAATCCGGTGAGTCTTTTTTATCTTGAAACAGACTCACATACCACATTGCATATAAATGAATATCAATTAGTTGCATTTGTTTTAGTTTGAACTGTTTTGGGGAAGAACTGGTGAGAAAAATATCTCTAAAGTGAGCTTTTTACACCAAATCAGATGCTGAATTCCTCTCTAAGATAGATTGTTGACTTGTGTGGCATCAATGAAGACCTAACCTTTCACCTGACCCGCAATACCTTTGCCACTATGGTAATGCTTTCCAGGGGGGAGCCTATCAAATTGGTCAGCAAAATGCTTGCCATGGCAGCATCTGCACTGCCCAGATCTATGACAGGGTAGTTTTTTCGGGCAAAGCAAAGCGATAAAGAGGAGGCAAAACACCGCCGTCGTGGTGGATGGGTTCAAGGGATTAGCGAAGATCATCGGCTGTTTTGAGCTGGTGTTTCCCTCCTCGCTCAGGGCAATGGATCTGGATAAAAACCCCATTGACCCGCATGGCATTGCTCCGGATGTGTATCTGGATAAAAATGTAGATGCCCTGGCCTATACGATTGCGCCTATTAAGCAATTGCTCAATAATGAGCAAGCCGCACAATAGGCGTGCTCTGGGAACTTGGAAAAGTCAGGCACCGGCCAGGCTCCCTGCAGGAACTTTACAGGCGAGCAAACGGCCTGAAGACGTGCCTGCCATATCTAGCTGTAGTCTTCCAGGACCGAATAAGCGTTGATCTGGCTACCCCCTAGCGATAACCCGAAGCCACAGGCTAGGAGCCAGCGGAATTGGTTGTGCCTGGAGAGCACTTCAGCTGAAGTTACGCAGTGCGTTGATGAATAGATAACTCATACGTAACAGCTGAAGAATACGGGTAGCGGTCCCAGTGCTGCGGGCGCTAGGTTGCCTGATCGCTTTACAGAGGCATGGGGAATCTCTTCCTTTTGGAAAGCCAAGATTCTTAAGGCGAAAGGATGGCACCAGATAACCAGATACGCCCAGGCACTAGCATAGCGGGGGTACTCCTTGAGCCCTGTAATTCGTAACCTAATGATCACATGATTTTTTTGTGCCAGCCCCGACCGAGCGCTTATTTTGTGCCCTTAGGTTCGGTTTATATCGGTTTATATGAAAAAACTCCTGGCAAGTATCAAAACCAAAATCCAACTTGCTTTTCTAACCTTTATTCTGCTGGCAACCCTTACGGGGATTTTATCCTATACCATAGTCGATACCATCCTTGACCATGAGGCGCTGAAACGTAAAATTGATGAGATGGCATCACATTTTGCCGAAGCACGAAAACAGGAAAAAGACTTTATCCTGTATGGCAGAAAAGAGGTAGCTTTTCTTGAAAACGGGACCTGCGAAAGCCTGCAGGAGTTTGCCCGCGCTATACACACTAGTCAACAGCTCATCCGGCAGATAAAACATTCTGAGGGATTACCAAAAGAAGATGCGCTCTATACCAGGATTGACGCCTTAGAAGCGGCTGTTCTGCTTTATGACCGGCAATTTTGGGGATTAGTGAACGCTTACAAAATCCGTGGATTTAGAGATCATGGCATGGAAGGGGACATGCGTGAAGTAGTACACCAGTTGCAGAACTGCGAATCAACGCAAGAACAGTGGTTTGCCTTAATGCTGCGCCGGCACGAAAAGGATTTTTTTATCCGCCATGATCCCGCCTACGTTCAGGCACTGCATAAACGGGCAAAGGACTTTATCGCTTTCGTTGAAGACTCCCGGCTACCGCATATGACGGCTGCTTATAAAGAAAAAACCACAGCAGCCATCCGAAATTACAGGACACATTTTGATCGGATTGCCGCACTTGAAACAAAGATTGGCCTTACTAAAAATGAAGGTTTCATTGGAGCACTAAACAAGACTGCTGAAAGCACGGAGCCTTTGCTTGCGCACCTACAGCAGCTCATACACGATCGAAATCAAACCCTTGCAGAAAATTCAACGCTGCTATTGCTCTTTTCGATTGGCTTGATGCTTGCCTGCGGCCTTGCTTTTAATTTCCTGCTGGCCAGAAAAATATCCAATCCAATTATTCAGCTTAGCCAGGTGGTCGCCCAGGCTTCGGTTGGGGATTCCACAACCCTGCGCACCCTGGAGGGCATGCAGCGGGAAGATGAATTGGGAACACTGATCGTAAGCATTGGGCAGATGTTCAGGGAGATCAATCTAAAAATAGAAGAGATCTCTCAAAAGAACCTCCTACTCCAAACAACTGCCCTACAGGAAAAAGAGAGAATCTGGATAACGGAAGGTGTTTCTCTTTTTGATGGTATAGTGGTAAAGCATGCCAATGATGTGCATGCGCTCGCAGATGACTTTTTGCGTAATCTGGTTGCCTATACAGCAGCCAGGCTGCCCTTTTGCTACCGGAAGTTGATCAGAATGGCAATTCCTTTATGAAGATCCAGAGCTGTTATGCCGATGATAAGAAAAGGTACCTAAACCAGCGCATAGCCTTTGGAGAAGGCTTGATTGGAGCTGTCTGGCAGGAGAAGGAGTCCTGTTATATGACGGACATTCCGGAAAACTATTCTAAAATAAGATCCGGGCTAGGGCAACATAAACCCACCGCTGTTTTCATTGTGCCGGCTGTATTGGAAGATAAGGTAGAAGCCATCCTTGAAATTGCTTCCTTCAGGGGCTATTCAGAAAAGGAGAGGGGCCTCATTGAGCAGGTGTGTAAGGGTTTGGCCAATGCCATCGCACGAGTGCGTTTACAGGAGCAAACCAGTATGCTCCTTGCAAGAGCCAATGCCCTAACCGAAGAACTACGGCAAAACGAAGAAGAAATGCGCCAGCAGCTGGAAGAACTCACATCCACACAGGAAAAATACCAGGAGATGAATTAACTTTTAAGAGTTCTTTCTCAGGATGAGGAGTGGGAGCAAGCCCATAAGCGCTCCGCAATTAGAACAAACCAAGAGCATAGAATCTTCTTCAATTTCAAAAAAGAGTCGATTGCACTAGCTACCTGCTTATGACTGAAGAATGAATAAAATCGGCTGCTTCTGAATGGTTTTACCTGGATCTATCTCTTTCACTGGCATTTACAAGCAGGAACGGCAGCTTTTTAGCGCAGATAGCTGTTTTGGAAATGCCACCAGGATGGCATTGGCTAGGCAGTATTAGCTTCAAAATAATCTTAAAAAATTACAAGAAGTGTTTGGGATTTAAGCAAGAATTATTTTACCTTGTCATACCCTGAAGCAGAAGCAGCCACTTTACCAATCCGGCCTGTGAACAGACAGGATGGTAGCTTCAGGGAAAGCACTTTTGCCTATTTGCAGGTCTGTTCTCCTTTCTTCATTTTTTGAGGTCATTTGTATCTGAACAGCGCCCTTGACAGGGAGGAATCTAGAGCTTAGTATTCAGAGCAAGCGTACCCAGGGTTGATGCACCTTTTGTCGGTGCAGAAAGTTGGGGTAATTTTTAGTGGTAGCCTCGCTAACACGGACTATGTAGTTTTTGCCTACTCCCTTCTTTACATTGTGCACCTCTGTCCCCTCTGGAGGCTATGCACTCCTATGTCTCTAGCCGATTCGATTAATCATTTTTTCTTATACTTCTATGAAAAGCAAATTACGTTGCCGGTTTTCATGGACTCTTGCTTTTTTCTTCTTCCTGTCCATTTCTGTGCAGGCCCAGATAAACATAAGTAATGAGGCCCTGGTCACAGAAAATTTTGATGGTTTAGCCGGAAGCAGCTCAGCAAGCCTGCCAGCGGGCTGGAAAATGTCTGGAGCCGGCTTAGGGAACATAGCAAGCTGGAGTGCGGGGACCAACGTAACAACAGTTTCGCAGCAGGCAAGTAATGGGAGTCCCTCGGCCGCCGGTCGCTACAACTGGGGCACCTCTGCCGGGCTGGATCGTGCCATCGGCTTTATGACGGATGGTAGTTACCCAAGCCCAAACGCTGTTCTGGCACACTTCCGTAACAATACAGGAGCGCCCATTTCCTCCGTCACCCTCACCTTCCAGCTGGAGCGCTATCGGGTAAATACGTCTGCCTTTACCCTGTCCCTGGCCTCTTCTCTGGATGGCACTGCCTGGACAGAAAGGCCAGAAGGTACTATTTCCAGTGCGGTGTTCAGCCCAGCTGGCAGCGCGTACACCTTCTCCTCCCCCCGGACAGTATACAAAACAGTGACCATCAGCGGACTGAGTATCCCCGACAACGGAGACTTTTACCTGCGCTGGCTGTTTACCAGCTCCGGTACCGATGCACAGGGAATAGGCTTGGATAATGTAACGTTAACGGCTGGAGATGGAAGTCCTGCTGTTAGCGCTACGCTGGAGGATGAGCTAGCCGATAGCAAAACCAAGGCTGGTCCAGGGGATAAGATTACCTACAGGGCCACCATCACCAATACGGGCACGGGTAACGCTGAGGGGGTGGCCTATACCAATCCTACGCCTGCTAATACTACGCTGGACGCTGTTTCCGTTAAAACGTCGGCGCTGGCGCGTAATGATGATAGCTATGCCACCGCTATGGATACCCCCCTCTCCGGCACTACTGTGCTGGCGAATGACGTTGGCTTGCCAAGTGCAAGTTTGCAGGTTGTCTCCTTCGGACCTGGTGAGGATGCTGCCGCTATCATCGCTAATGGTTCCAATAGTGGCAGCTCAGACAATGGCGGTACGGTGGTAATGGCCTCAGACGGAACGTTCACCTATACCCCTCCCATGGGCTTTGTGGGCTTCGATCGGTTTGCTTATACGGCTGCAACGGCTATTGAGCCTACTGATACAGGCATTGTCACTGTAGCGGTAGGAAGTGGAGTAGCGGCTTTTCCAGAGTCCTTCAGTGTATTGGGAAACGTCTCCATTAGCCCTGCCGCTGTTGCTGGCGTCTTAGCCAATGATGGGGGGGACGCTAAAACAGTTGTGGCAGTGAACGGTAGCGCGGCTAATGTAGGTACAGCCATTACCACCACACAGGGTGGTAATCTTACCTTAAGCGCTGATGGTAGCTTCACCTACAATCCTCCGGCGGGATATGAAGGGAGCGACCAGTTTACCTATACACTTGATAATGGCTTCTCCAGCCTGGCAACGGCAACAGTGACGCTGACGGTGAGCGGTATGATCTGGTTTGTCAATAACAGTGGCGCTACAGCAGGAGATGGCAGGCTCAGCTCTCCTTTTAACAGCCTTTCAGCCTTTCAGGCGGTAAACAATGGCAGCGCCAACAATCCGGCGGCAGGTGATAATATCTTTCTCTACGGTACCGGTACGGACTATACCCCTGGCCTGATCCTGCTGGCAAACCAGAAGCTGTTTGGCCAGGGGGCGAGCCTGTCCCTTTCGGACCTTACCGGTCTAACGCCACCGGCGAATAGTGCTTCCTTACCATCAACGAATGGCACTAGTCCCCTGATCGCCGGCACCGGTACCGGTATTGTGGTAGGTACCGGCAATACCATACGCGGCCTCATTATCGGCAGTACCAGCGGAGTTGGTATTTCAGGCAATAGTTTCGGTACACTCACCCTTGCAGAAGTGAGCATCAATACCACCTCTTCCGGTGGGGCCTTAAGTCTCTCCACGGGCACGCTTGCAGCCTCATTTTCCAGCATTACCTCTAGCGGGACTACCACCAACGGCATTGTATTAAATGGAGTTGGGGGCACACTTGCCATCAGCAGCGGCACGCTTTCGGGCAGTACCGCTGCCCCCTTTGCTATAATAGGCGGCAGTGTAAGTGTCACCTTTGGCGGGGGCATTTCACAGGCAAACAATGCTGCGATGGTAAGCATAAGCGGCGGCCATACCGGCACGCTCACCTTCAGCGGAACCCTTTCGGCTACCAATGGCACAGGACTACAGTTCGATAATGCAGACGGTACGTACAGCTTCAATGGAACAACTACCTTGAATGGTGGCAATGCTGGCATAGACATCCTCAACGGCTCGGGAGGCACCTTCACTTTTGCAAGTGGCACGTCTATCACCAATCCTGCCAGCCGGGTAATGACCATCAATGCCAGCGCTGCAGGCGTCACCTACAGCGGAACATTTTCAAAATCAAGTGCCGGGCAGGGCATCTCCATCACCAATAATACCGACACAAAGACAATAGCCATCAATGGAACAGGGACCAAATCGCTTAGCACCCAAACCGGCAACGCCGTCACCATCACCGGCAACAGTGCGGGTACAACCGTAAACTTCAGCGGTAATAACCTCTCACTTACCACTACCAGCGGCATTGGCTTCACGGCAACCGGCGGTGGTACGGTAACAGTAGCAGGCACAGGAAATAGCATCACCAGCGGTACGGGTACTGCGTTGAATGTAGTCAATACAGCCATTGGAGCACCGGCAGTTGCAGGTCAGGGTGGGCTGAACTTCCAAAGCATCTCTGCTAATGGGGCAGCGAATGGTATTGTTCTAGACAATACGGGCAGCAGCGGGGGATTAACCATAACCGGAGATGCTGGAAGTACGAAGAACAACTCAGGGGGTACCATACAAAATACATCAGGGGACGGAATTTCCCTCATGAACACACGAAGCGTCTCCCTGGATCAGGTAAACCTTCAGAATACCGGAGGCAGTGGCATCTATGGGACAGCGGTGATTGACTTTTCCTTCACAAATGGCACCATCAACAATTCAGGCACAAGTGGTGCTGCAGACCAGTCGAACATAGCCTTTAACAAGAGCGTCCTCTTCAATGAGAACAACGTCTCTGGAACTGTAACGATTACGGGCAATTCCTTCTCTAACCCGCACTACCATGGCGTTGACATCTTCAATTGGGCCGGCCTGCTGAACTATGCCAATATTTCCAATAACGTAATCACAGCAAAAACCGGTGCTACAAGGTCTTTTGGTTCTGCTATCCGGCTTATTGCCAGAGGGTCAACTGCAACTTCAGCCAGTGTGACCAGAGCCAGCCTGGACAACAACACGGTTCAAAATGGGTGGCTCTCAGCAGGTATCCAGGCTCAGGGTGGACATACCGGAACCGGACCCGCAGTTACCTTCGGTACAGCCGGCCATAGCACCAACGTTATCTCGATATCCGGAAATACCCTCACAGCAACCGCAGCCGAGCCGTTTAATGCGGAGGGTATCGTTGCTGTACATAACCATGCTGGCCAGGCCAACTTCCGTGTGAATAATAACGGTACGGCTCTACTACCAATAGGAAAAACAGTTGGAACCGCCATCTCAGTCTCGGCCTTTGGGCAAGTTACTGTGACGGCGGAAGTCAACAATAATGTTGTGTCGCCAGGCAACTCCTTTGGCTCTCAGGGGATAGGGGTAGGCATAAGCAACAGCGCTCCTGGAGTACATACCCAGACAACCAATTATACAGTAACCATCAACAACAACACGGTAAGTCAGACCGACGGGAACGGAATTCTTGCCGTAGCACGGGACGCTGCCGGTCTGCTGAACGTGTCAATCAAAAATAACACTGTGGCAGCTCCACTTGGAGGGGCACGGCCGGGTATACAGGTAAATGCAGGCTCTACAAACGGAGATAATGATGTATGCCTGGACATTAGTGGGAATACAAGCGCAGGAAGTGGGGGTTTCCTGGGCATTGGACTAAGAAAGCAGGGCACCTCCTCCACTGTCAATGCATTTGGAATCAAAGGTATGGCAGCAACCTCTTCGCCCGGCGTAGAAGCGTTTGTCAATGCTGCGAATCCTTCCGGAGGAGGGACCTTATTGATTTCTGCTACCAGTGGCTTCACCAATTGCACAAGCTCGCCCTGAAAATCTTTACCCATGGGGGAATAATGGCCCGGGATGAGGGCAATTCTTTCCCCAGACTGGCGATGGTGCATCTGGCACTCGCTTGCGGTTGGTATTGGCAGTGGCTTTGTTGGCGGTGCCGCGAATGCGCAACCTTACTACTATTTTTTTGAACAAGACATTTTCATCATTCAGAATATGAAAAAGGGATATAAAGTACTCATACAGAAGCTGTTTTTGCTGCTGCTTTTATGCTGCAGCAGCTTACCCATCCTGGCACAGCTCTCGCCCCTGAACATTGGCACAATCCCCAAGGGCAAACGCCTCGTCATTCAATATGAGGTAACTGTAAATAGCCCGCTGCCTGCCGGGCTGGAGCAGATTTCCAGCCAGGGTACGGTCAGTGGGGCAAATTTTACCAGCAAGCTTACCGATGATCCTGCCACGGAGATAGCCAATGACCCTACGCTGACGGAGCTGGATGGCCCTCCGACGGTTCTCAGCATCAACCGGCATGAACCTGCAGAGGAGCTTACCAACGCTACCGAAGTAGTTTTTCGGATACTATTCTCAGAGCAGGTGAGCGGGGTGGATGTCAGTGACTTTGCTTTAACAACCACAGGAGCAACAACTGCTAGCATAGCCTCCCTGGCCGCCTTTGGCACTGAAGGCACAACCTATGATGTGACGGTAACTACCATCAGTGGAGATGGTACAGTGCGGCTGGACCTGAATAGCAGCGGTACGGGCATCGAAGATGCGGCGGGGAATACATCCGGAGGCTTTACAGGTGGTCAAACCTACACCATTGATCAGACAGCACCCACACTTTCTCCTGTTACTATTGTCTCAACCAATGCAAACCCTGCCCTGGTCAAAGTAGGCGATGTGATTACCCTTAGCTTTACAGCCTCGGAAGTCCTGGGCGGCACACCTTTGGCAACCATTGCCGGTCAGGCAGCAACAGTCACACCCGGTAGCGGTATTTCCTATACTGCCACCTACACCATGACCTCCTCTGATGCGGAGGGCGTTATTGGTTTTTCAATCAACGTTCGGGATGTTGCCGGAAATGCCGGTGCGGAAGTCACTTCTACTACCAACAGCAGCAGCGTTACTTTTGACAAAACCGCTCCAACTGTAGTCAGCATCAATCGGCAGGATCCAAGTTCGGCCATGACTACCACAACCAGCGTACAGTGGCGGGTTATTTTCTCAGAGACAGTGTCAGGTGTTGATGTCGCTGATTTCCAACTCACCTCCACGGGTACAATCAGCGGGGCCACCATCAGCAGTGTCTCAGCCTCCTCAGGTGCAGCCATTGATGTGACGGTATCCAGCATCTCAGCCACAGGGGGCAGCACGCTGCGGCTGGACCTGAAGGCTAGCGGCACTGGCATCGTTGATGCAGCCAGCAACGCCATCAGTAGTGGTTTTACCACTGGTGAAGTATATACCTTCGGCTCACCTCCGCAAATTACCACCTGCCCTACAAGTAGTAGGGTAGATGCAGAGGCTGGTAAATGCTATGCATCGGTGAGCTTTGCCGCTGTGGCAAGCGGAAGCCCGGATCCTACTGTTGTCTATACAATTGGTACTACCGAGATAAGCTCTCCCTACCTATTTCCTGTAGGGGTGACAACTGTAACGGCAACGGCCTCTAATGGGATATCGCCCAGCGCTACCTGCCAATTTACGGTAACTGTGGTAGACAACGAAGCCCCTGTTATCTCGGGTATCTCGGCTAGCCCGGCCGTGCTGGCCCCGCCCAACCACAAAATGCGAGATGTCACCATTAATTACAGTGTGGCAGACAACTGCACTGCAGTTGTAGTTACGGAGCTCTCTGTCACCAGCAATGAACCCACCAATGGCACAGGCGATGGTGATACCGATGTGGACTGGGAGATTATTGATGAGCATCGCATAAGGCTGCGCGCTGAACGTGCTGGTTCCGGCGATGGGCGTATCTATACCATTACCATTACCGCTACAGATGAGGCAGGCAAGCAGTCGCAGGAAACAGTACATGTAGTGGTGGCTCATAACATTACCTCACCTGTGAGCGGCAGTTCCTACAAAGTAGGCTCAACAGTTGCCCTGAAAGGAAGCTTTTGGGATATCCCCGGTAACCGCCATACCGCCCAATGGCAATTGGACGGAACAACCACCAAAGCAACCCTGACAGAGCCTTCTGGTATGAAGAATGGTAGCGTGGCCGGAAGCTATAAATTTACCTCTCCGGGTGTATACAAGGTACGCATGAATGTGACGGACCAGCATAAGGTGACCACCTATGCAACCACCAATGGAGACCTGGAGGCCATTGTGGTAATCTATGACCCCAGTGGCGGGTACACAGTAGGGGGCGGCTGGTTCTATTCACCACAGGGAGCCCTTTCCGCAAACCCGCGGGCCACGGGTAAGGTGAGTTACGGATTTACATCGGCCTATTATAAGAAAGCTACCATACCAAAAGGGGAGACGCAGTTTGAGTTTAAGGCGGGAGAATTTGAATTCAATGCTCTGAATTTTGAATATTTAGCCGTTTCCGGAGCCAGGGCACAGTTTAAGGGCTCGGGTAATGTGGTAGGTGATAGAAGCGGTTATGCTTTCATCATGACGGTGATCGATGGCGATGCCCCTGGGGGTGGCGGTGTAGATAAGATTCGCATGAAAATCTTCAACAAGAATACGGGAGAGGTTATCTATGACAATGAACGTGGCGCTAGCGATGCGGCAGACCCCTTTACAGCAGTAGGCGGCAACAGTGTCATTGATATTATCGGCAGTTCCACCAGGACAGTTACTGCAAATCGGCAAGCAGATACTTCCCTGGAGGGTGAGCAGCCTCTATTTGAGGTAATGGCGTTTCCTAACCCCAGCCTGCGCAGCTTCAGGGTGAGCGTGCGGAGTGATTCATATCAACAGCCCATTGCGCTCTATGTGTATGACCTCACCGGCAGATTGGTAGAGACCAAAACCATCACTGATGACTCAGCTGTGGAGATAGGTGAGAAATATCCGCTGGGCACCTACCTGCTGTGGCTGGTACAAGGCAAACGGTATGAGCAGGTTAAGCTTATTAAGCTAAAATAGTATACCAGCTTACGCAAATTATATGAAGCTCCTGATGGTGTATCGCCATCGAGAGCTTTGTTTTTTGCGTCTAAAGAATTCTTCCAGTCGAGTTGAGAGGATGGAAGTTGTTGAAAGGAAGGTGTATCGTCTGAGCGCAACAGGCTCAGCAAGGGAACACATGGCTGCAGCAGTGGGGTAGCCAAACATTCGCGGGTAAAACAGGGGTATGCAAAAATGATTTCCCCAGAAGGGTTCAGCTGCAGCCCATGTACCACTGGGGCATTTACTCGCTTGCCATCCGCCAGGGACTCCGGATGTATTTCATCAGATAGGGTTGATCTGGACATATACTACGGCTACTGCAGGCCACCCCTCTCACTCAAAGTTTACCGGAATGGGGTAGGCTGTTTACTTGGCTCCATAGAACCTATACGCGACCTAATCTTTACCAGCATGTCTATGGTGCATACCTTTTTTACAATATGAGGGTGTTTACGGCTATCTGGCCTAGTGCTGTTCACTTCACCCTGCAAACAGCTATTTCCAAAAGCATGAGGGAGCTTCGTATTTTTTCCAATAGTAGATGATCCTACAGGATCAGGTAGGTTCTTGCCGTACAATGGGCTTTTGTGGTCGGGAGCTAGAACGGGTGGCGAAATTGACCAGCTAGATCAACACTAGTGAACCAGGCATGTTTGTAGAAGGTGTACGAGCTAGGAGCAGCTACCTGCCGCAGCAGAATCCCTTTTTGAATGCCTTCCAAAGCCCAAACCCGCTTGCCGCAGGGGTCTGATATTCTCCTACTCTAATGGTTGGTTAATGTCCCCCTTTCCAGGGATACTCAAAAAATTTTTCTTAAAGTCTCACTTACTATTTTTTATCTCACCGATAAACTCTATGTTTATAGTGTATTAGTGATGTAGTGCACTACTAATGAGAATTCACCAAATAGACTTGCCAGAAGAAATTCTCTCAGCAGTGACAGCCTACCAGAAAGATACCCGCAATGAAGATACCTATTTGACAGAGTCTCAGCTGGTGCCTGGTATCAGGGAGAGCCACCAGGCAGGTGCACCACCATCCACAGCCTAGGCATCAGCTGTAGTACGCCCGTGTCGAGATCTTCTTTACCTACTCCCTATTCTCTACCAATTTGCTATAACCCCCTGATCCTATGGAACTGCACATCCGAAACATCAGCAAAACCTACCCGGCCGGACGTTCCGCCCATGGCGTAAAAGCCCTCAGCGCTGTAAACCTCACCATTCCGGTAGGCATGTATGGCCTGCTGGGGCCAAACGGTGCAGGAAAATCTACCCTGATGCGTACCCTGGCTACCCTGCAGGAGCCTGATGAGGGCAGCATTACCCTGGGCACCCTGGATGTGCTCAACCAGAAAGATGAGGTGCGCCAGACGCTGGGCTACCTGCCGCAGGAGTTTGGGGTGTACCCCAAGATAAGCGCAGAAAAACTGCTCGATTACTTTGCGGTCCTGAAGGGGATCACCAGCCGGGCAGCGCGGCGAGAAGTGGTGGAATCGCTGCTGCGGCAAACTAACCTCTGGGATAAACGCAAGCAGCAGCTTGGGGGCTATTCAGGAGGGATGCGGCAGCGCTTTGGGGTAGCGGTGGCCCTGCTGGGTAATCCCCGGCTGTTGATTGTAGATGAACCCACGGCAGGGCTGGATCCGGCCGAACGGGTACGTTTTCTGAACCTGCTCAGCGAACTGGGGGAGAACAGCGTGGTGATCCTCTCCACCCACATTGTAGCCGATGTGGCGGAGCTCTGCACCAATATGGCCATCATCAACAAGGGAAACATCCTGCTGGAGGCTCAGCCGCTGCAGGCGGTTGCCTCCCTGAAAGGCAGGATCTGGCGCAAACTGATTGATAAACAGAATCTGGCAGCATTGCAGGCCGAACACAAGCTTATTTCTGCCAAGCTCCTGAGCGGCCGCACCCTGGTGCATGTCTACAGCCCCGAAGACCCCGGTCAGGGATTTGAGCCGGTAGCCCCCGATCTGGAAGATGTATACTTCAGCACCATGACCGGGCACTACACAGCCCCTCTTCAGGAAACAAAAAAAGAGGAGGCTACAGTATGATCCTTCAGCGAATATTTCGGCTTGAGTTTGGCTATCAGCTACGCCAGGTCTCTACCTGGCTTTACATGCTGGTTGTAGCCGTGCTTGCGTTCCTGTTCTTGATGGGCAATTTCATTCACGATGCGCGGGAGGGCTATTTTCTGCTGAATGGTCCCATTGTGCTGGCGACTTGTACGGTGCTTTGCTGCGTGTTTTGGCTGCTGATTGGCGGGGCAGTTGCCGGCCATGCTGCTGCCCGGGATGTGCAGAGCCGCATGTATTCCCTTACCTATACCGCCCCGGCCAGCAAGGCTGCTTACCTGGGCGGGCGCTTCCTGGCCGCCTTTAGCCTCAATGCACTGCTGCTGATGGCCATTCCTGCAGGCCTGCTGCTGACTATCTACCTCGCTGGGATAGAAGCAGAACTTCTTGTTCCCTTTGAGGCCGCTTCCTACCTGGGTCCTTATGTATACCTTGTACTGCCTAATGCGTTTTTTGCTACGGCTATCCAGTTTTCCCTGGCTACCCTTAGCCGCAGCGCGCTGGCCAGTTACGGAGGCGGCGTACTTCTTTTTAGTACCGCCTATCTGGTGGCCCAGTTTGTATATGAAGGGATGAATATGCCGGAGCTGGCCACCCTGATCGACCCGATCGGCTTTACGCCCGTCATGGACATGCTGGAAGTGTGGACGCCCATCGACAAGAATTCCCGCCAGCTGGGCCTGGAGGGGATGCTGCTGGTAAACCGCTTTTTGTGGCTGGGCATTTCCCTTGGCCTGCTGCTGTTCACCTATTTCCGCTTCACCTTTACGCATCCTTCTCCAGGCAAACAGGAGCGTAACAAAGTGCAGGTGGCACCGCCTGTACCCCCTCTGGAAGCCCTACGATGGGAAACACGCGCAGCCTTGCCAAAGGTACAGGGCCTGTTTGGCCTTCAGGCACAGGTATACCAGGTGGGCTATCTCAGCTGGAAATCATTTCTGCAGCTGGCCAGGAGCCGCAGCGGCCTGCTGCTGCTGGCAATTATTGCGGGGATAAGCTGTCTGGTCCTGCCCAATAACATGAAGCACCTGGGCGTGCCCATGCTGCCGAATACAGGGTATTTACTCAGCTTTATCACCGCAGCCCTTACGCAAGCCGGCACCTCCTGGCTTGTTATCATGCTGCTGACCATTTTCTGGGCCGGCGAGCTGGTCTGGCGGGAGCGGGAAGCGGGCCTGGGGGATATGGCAGGCGTAACTCCCGTTCCGGAATGGGTGCTTTTTCTGAGCAAGTTTGTGGGGCTAAGCCTGCTTCTGGTGGTATGGACGGCGCTGTTGATGGCCGCCGGACTGCTGGCAGAGCTGAGCATGGGGGGCGCAAGGCCGGAGCTTGGGCTCTACCTGAAAACCCTCTTTGGGCTGCAGCTGGTCGATGCGCTGCTCTTTGCCCTGCTTGCCCTGGTGGTACATGTGCTGGTGCATCAGAAATGGGTGGGCCACCTGGCAATGCTCCTGGTCTATGGGTTCATCACCCAGGCCCCCAGCCTGGGGGTTGAGCACAAGCTCCTCATTTTCGGAGCCGATACGGGCTGGTCCTATAGCGACATGCGCGGCTTTGAGCCCCACCTGGGTCCCTGGCTCTGGTTTAAGGGCTACTGGCTGGCCTGGGCGCTGCTCCTGGGCGTAGCGGCAACGCTGCTTTGGGTGCGCGGCAGAGAGACTGGCACGGGAGCACGGCTCCGGCTGGCCAGAAAGCGTTTCAGCGCCACAACAGCCCTGGTAGCAGGGGTGGGGGCCGGGCTTCTGCTTGTTACCGGCGGCTTTATTTTCTACAATACCCATGTGCTGACTGACTACACCAGCGCCTCCGAAGCGGCCGCCTGGCAGGCCCGTTACGAGCAGCGCTACAGCAAATACAGGGGCCTTCCGCAGCCCCGCCTGGCCAAAACCAGCCTGCAGGTAGAGCTCTATCCCCGGCAACAGGCAGCAGAAATTCAGGGAACCTACCTGCTGGTGAACAGGCATGGCGCTGCGCTGGATTCCATTCATATCCATACCGCTGCAGGGGTCATAACAGACTTCCTGCACCTTGACAGAACGGCTGTTCCGGTAATTTCAGATAAGGAGTTCGGCTACTATACCTATGTGCTGCAAGAGCCTCTGCAGCCTGGAGATTCGCTGCAGCTCAGCTTCAGGCTGCAGTTCAGCGGGCAGGGGTTCAGCAATAAGGGCGCAAACGCGTCGGTGGTGGCAAACGGCACCTATTTTCGCAACTACCACTGGCTGCCTGCCCTTGGTTACCAGACCACGCTTGAACTAAAGGAGGCTGCAGCACGGCAGGCGCACGGACTTGCTGCACGTCCGAAAATACCCCTACTGTGGGATGTAAGTGCACGTCAGGAGCTGTTCTGGGACCATAAAACCGCTTTCGAAGCCATTATTGGGACTGATGAAGATCAGCTGGCTGTTGTACCGGGTACCCTCCAGCAGGCATGGAAAAAAGAGGGGCGTGCCTACTACCGCTATGCTACCGACGCACCAATTCAAAATGAATGGGCGGTCTTTTCTGCCCGCTATGCGGTGCATAAAGCGCAGTGGCAGGATGTTGCCATACAGCTTATCCACCACCCGGGGCACAGCGCTCATCTGGAGCGTACGGCCAGCAGCATAGCGGCTTCCCTGGATTACTACAGCAGCCAATTTGGCCCCTATCCCTACAACCACATCAGCTTTGTGGAGCATCCTGGTCCGGGCAGCGGCCTGCACGCCTCGGCCATTAATGTCTCCTACCTGGAGGGCTTTTCCTACCTCCGTCCCGAAGCCGATGAACGTAATCTGGATTTTGCCTTTGCGGTGGCGGCGCATGAAGTAGCCCACCAGTGGTGGGGAAATCAGCTGCTGTATGCTCATGTCGAGGGTGCAGGACTCCTGACGGAGAGCCTGTCCTGGTATTCGGCCTTTGGCGTGGTAGAGGAAACCTTTGGTCAGGAGCACCTGCAGCGGCTACTGGCAGTGATGCGCACAGCCTATCAAACACCACAAAGCCGTGCCGATGTACCCCTGCTGCGCGCACATTCTGCCTATCATACTTATCGCAAAGGACCCTTTGCCCTCTATGCCCTTAGCGAGTACATCGGCAGGGATCAGGTAAACGGGGCGCTGCGGCACCTGCTCCGGAAGCATGCCGCAAAAACAGGCGACCTGCCCACCAGCCTGGACCTCTACCAGGAGTTGCAGCGGGTTACGCCAGACTCGCTCCAGTACCTGCTGCACGATCTCTTTGAGGCAAACACCTTCTGGGACCTGGCCGCCAGTCAGGTACGCGCCCGGCCTGCCCAAGCCGGCACATGGGAGGTAACCCTACAGGTACAGGCCAGCAAAATGGCAGTGGACAGTATGGGTACGGAAACGCCCCTTCTGCTGAATGACTGGATAGAGATTGGAATTTACGGCCCTGCTGAAGAGGGCGCTAAACCCCTCTACCTCCGGAAGCACCGCATCACTTCCGGCAAACAGTCCATTACCGTACTGGTCCCTGAAAAACCTGCCAGCGCTGGCATAGACCCCCGCCACCTTATGATCGACTGGAAGCTGACCGATAACACCGATGCAGTGGTATTGGGCAACTAAGGGGATACGGCCCTGAGCCACAGGGTGAGGGGGAGGGCATGCCTGCTTTGCTGCCGGTACAGAAGCAAGGGGATTGCTATCTGGACAGCCTACTTAGTCTTTTTCAGAAAAAGATGGTGCATCACTGCACCAATTGCAGCAATCTGTAGGGGTATGTTTAATGTTCATTTGCAATTGCAGCAAAGCTTCAGTACCCTTGCTGGTAAATCTTTTTTTAGCTGCATGATGATGGAGTCCATGCCTGATTTTTCGCTTTCTGATAGGAATTTTCCCCACCTGAAGCGGTTTGGTGCCTACCTGTTAGGGCATCATCTGCAGGAAGCCGCAGAAGTAAACCTTGCACTGGCCAGGCAGGCAGAAATGCCGCTGTTAACCCTGTTTGCCCACCTGAGTGAGCAGCAACTGCTGGAGGTTGTAAAAGAGAACCTGGCTGTGTTTTTACACCATCTGAGTGAGCATAGCGCGCTGGAGCATGCACTGGACGCCCTGCACAACTGGAGAAAAGATTCACTTCCCACAATTCCGAGAGCGGGTGTTGCCACTGCTGATCTGATCCTGGGCTACCATGTACGTAAGCAGGTACTGTTAAGCTTTGTAGAGCGCTATACACAGCAGGTGCCTGAGGCTGTGGCCATTGCCAGAGAACTGGATCTTCTTTTTGCCCATACTGAAAAGTATGCCTTTGGCCTGTACGTAGATCTGCAGGAGGAAATGCAGGGAGCCGTTCTGCACGAGCTGCAGGAAAAGAATAAGGAACTGGCTACTGCCCTGGAAGAGCTGCAGGCGGCAGAGGAGCAACTGCTGAGGACCAATAACGAGCTGGAGGTGCGGGTGCAGGAGCGCACGGCAGCCCTTTCGGCCAGTGAGCACCAGCTGCTGACCATTACCGATGCCTTGCCCGGTCTTATCACCTATATCGATCGGGAGGAGCGATACTGTTTTATCAATAAAACATTTGAAGACTGGTTTGGCATAGCACGCTCCCAGGCAATGGGCAAAAGGCTGCCGGATGTACTGCCACTCTTCTTAGGGAAAGAAGGGGGGGCAGCCGCCTACCGGGAGATCAGGGGATACATCAGGCGTGCCCTGGCAGGGGAGCAACTGCAATACGTTGCCCGGCTAATTACCCGGGGAGGAGCGCCAAAGCATGTGCTGGTACATTATGTGCCGCAGCGGGAAGGGGGCCAGGTACTGGGCTATTATGCCCTGTTTACGGATATTACGGAGCAGGTAGAGGCCGAGCAGGCCCTTAAGAAAAGCGAAGCCCGCTTTAGCAACCTTTTCAACCAGAATACGGTTGGGATGGCCGAGGTAGACCTGACAGGAAAATTTGCGCTGGTGAATGACTGCTACTGCCAGTTGGTAGGACGCAGCAGGGAGGAGCTGTACCAGAAACGCATGCAGGACATTAGCCATGAAGGAGATCTGCCCCATAACATGCAGCTTTTCCAGCAAGCTGTTAAAACAGGTAGCCCTTTTACCATAGAAAAGCGGTATACGCGTGCCGATGGGACGCAGGTTTGGGTGAGAAATGCGGTTTCGGTTGTTAAAGATGATCATCATCAGCCCTTGTCACTAGTTGCGGTCTGCCAGGATATTACCAACAAAAAGGTGGCTGAGCAGGCCCTGCAGGAGAGCCGGAATCTGTTTCAGACCTTTGCCGATTCCATTCAAAGCCTGGCCTGGATGTCTGATGCCGGCGGACAGGTCCTGTGGTATAACCAGCGCTGGTATGAGTATACAGGCACCACCGCTGACATAATGCGCCAGCAGCAGGGTTGGGTGAATTTTCTCCACCCCGACCACCTTGATGCTGCCATGGCCCATGTACGATCAGCCAGGGAGAAGGGGGTAAACTGGGAGCTAACCATTCCCTTAAAAAGGGCTGATGGAGAATGGGGCTGGTTTCTGGCCCGTGCCATCCCCATCAGGGATCAGGCGGGCGCCATCATTCGCTGGATTGGAACCAGCACCGAAATTACCGAACAGGTTATTACCCAACAGTAGCTGCAAAAAGCCAATGCAGAAATTGTGGAACTGCTGGAGCGGGAAACCCTTGCCCTGGAGGAGGCCCAGCAGCAAAAAGAACGCTTGTACAATCTCTTTATGCAGGCGCCCTCGCTGCTCTGCATTAACCGGGGCAGAGACTTTGTCTATGAGCTGGCAAACCCCAGTTATCTGGATGTGTTTATGGTGGATGCTTCTATTATTGGCAGAGCAGCCCTGGATGTTTTTCCGGATGCCGATCCGGCCATTGTCCAGATCTATACCAATGTTTTTGAAACCGGGCAGCGCTTTGTCGGCAAAGAATTGTCGATCACCGGCGACTGGAAACGCAATAACAGCCCGTATACCCGCTACTTCAACCTGATCTATGAACCCCTGCGGGAACTGGACGGTTCGGTAAGCGGTATTGTGACCTTTGGCTATGAAGTAACCGAACATGTGAGTGCCCGCCAGGAGCTGGAGCAAAATGCCCTGCTGATGCAGGAAATGAATGAAGAGCTGAATCAAAAATACCTGGAGCTGGGCCGGATCAACAATGACCTGGACAACTTTATCTACACCGCTTCCCATGATCTGCGGAGCCCCCTTGTTAACCTGGAGGGATTGCTGCTGGCCTTAAATAAGCACCTCGCAGGCAGCATAACCCCCCAGGCAACTACTGTGCTCCAGCTGGCGGGTGTTTCCATTGATAAGCTCAAGAGAACCATCAAAGACCTCACTGAAATCACCAAGGCCCAAAAGGGGGTAGACGATGTGCGGGAAGCCGTTTCCTTTAAAGAGATCCTGGAGGATATCAAAACGGATCTGCCTCAGGAGTATGCAAGCCTAGGTGCTCTTATCCGGGAGGATTTTCAGGTGGATACCATTCTTTATTCCCGGGCAGGCCTGCGAACCATCCTGTATAATTTAGTGTCAAATGCCATCAAATACAGGTCTGCGGACAGGCCCCTGGCCATTCGCATCAGCACCTCCCGAAATGGCACGTATACACTATTGAGGGTTGAAGATAACGGCCTTGGCATCCCCGAGCAGCAGCTTCCCAAGCTTTTTTCCATGTTCACCAGGCTGCACACCCATGTGGAAGGCACCGGCATTGGCCTGTATACCATCAAGCGGGTAATTGAAAATAATGGGGGCAGAATAGAGGTTTCCAGCCAGCTGGATAAAGGCAGTGCATTTACTGTCTATATGGTGTAGGGGATGGGGGCCCTTGGGCCAACCCTCTGTACTCATAAGCGCTGCAAGAAGCCTTTGCGGTAGTACCGGCTACTCATGTTTCGTTTCACCGTACCATCACATAAAATCAGGTACATTCGCTTTGATGAGGCTGCCCTACAGCCCCCCTGCTTTGCGGAACTAGGCGTGAGGCCGGCTGTCTGATAGTTACTGGCTTAAAAAAGGCGGCCTGCTCACAGGCGGTTTGCTGGCAGGCGAGCACTGGAGGCGATCAACTACCTGGTAGCCAGGGGGGAATCTGCCAGCAGCAACACGCAGCTGCTGACAGCTGTACAGGAGTAGTATCAGGTGGAGGCTGCTGTAATAAATTCAGATAAATATTGATATACTGATATTTTGCATGTATCTTCCTTTTATGTTATGATACGCAGCCTGTGCATTCTCTAAAGCTAATGTTACTCCTGCTGGTGGTGCTGCCTGTTGGCGGCGCCCGTGCCCAGTCGGCCACGGCCGATAGCCTGCGGCAGGTGGTGGCCCTGCATCCGCGGGATACCTTTGGTATAAAAGCATTGGTGAAGCTGGCCGCAGAGGTAGCACGCAACGATCCGCCCAGGGCAAAAGCCTATGCCATTCAGGGCCTGCGCCTGGCAGAAGCCCTGCAGACGCCGGTAGGCCGCTCGGGCTGTTATTCCCTTCTTACTACCCATTACAGCAATGCCGGCATGCCGGATAGCGCACTTTTTTACCTGGATCACCTGCGCCTGCTGGCCGAGAGCATGCCCACTGACCGGGATAGCCAGATCAACTATTACTTTACGGCCGGGCTGTTTTATAAGAACAGGGGGGAATACGACAAAGCCCTTCCCTACATGCTCAAAGCGCTGGATCAGCTGGAAGCTGACAAACATCGCCTGGCCCGGGCAGGGCAATTGCTGAACATTGGCAATACCTACAACAACCTGGGCAACATGCGGCTGGCGGCCGACTACCATCTGAAGGCCCTCAAAGAGTTTGAGGCCCAGAACAATACCCGTGGCCAGTCGTTTTGCCTGCAAAGCCTGGGGAGTGACTTTCTGAAACTGCAGCAATACAAAAGTTCTCTCTATTACTTTAAACAATCACTAAAGTTAAAACAAGCGCTGAACGATGAGCGGGGGCTTATTACCACCCGCATTGGCATGGGCAATGCCTACCGGCAGCTGCGGGAGTTTGAAAAGGCTCAGCAACACCTGCAGCAGGCCCTGCAAGAGGCGCGCGCGCTCAACCAGACCCAGGATGAACTAAAAGCCCTCTATGACCTGGGACTGCTGCAGCTGGATCTGCAGCAGCGCGATAAAGCAAAAGCTATATTTCTGGATGGCTTGCCCCTTGCCCGGCAGCGGGGCGATAGCCTGCTGAGCAACAAATTCAGTGCCCAGCTGGCAGCCCTGCAGCAGGATTCGATCCGGGAACTGCAGCTGGAAAAAGCCCTGACCAGCTCTGTGACCATGGCGCGCCAGGCCGGCGACCTGGAGTCTGAGGCCGATGCTTACCTGAAACTGGCCGAGTGGCATGCCGGCAAAAACCAGCACGAGCAGGCGTTTGGCCTTTTAAGCCGGCACTATCAGCTGAAAGACAGCATGGCAGGGCTACAGGTGCTGCTGCAGTTTAAACAGCTGGAAGAAGAATATGCGCAGGAGAAGCAGGCCAAAGAAATTATGCTGCTGAAAAAAGATCAGGAACTGACGCAGGCCATAATTGCCCGGCAGGCCGCCCGGCAGAAGATCATCAGCCTGGTGCTGGCGGGCTTGATACTCCTAGGCTTTGTACTCTTTAAACACTACCAGACCCTAACCCGTACCAAACGGGCCATGGCCATTGAGCGGGTGCGCAACAGCATTGCCCGCGATTTGCATGATGATATCGGCTCGGCCCTCTCCAGCATCCACATCAACAGCCGGCTGGCGCTGCAGGACCCCTCCCGTACCCAGGCCCATCTGCAGCGCATTGGCGAAAGCGCCGCCGGCATGCTGGAAAGCATGAGCGATATTGTCTGGTCCATCAACCCCGAAAACGATACCCTGGAAAAAATGCTGGTGCGCATGAAGGAGTTTGCGGCCGATATCCTGGAGCCTAAAAACATCAGCTACAGTTTTCAGCTCTGTGAGGAGCTGGGCAGAATCAAGCTAGCGGTAGAAACCCGCAAAAACCTGTACCTGATCTTTAAGGAAAGCATCAACAACGCTGCCAAGTACAGCGAGGGCTCTTCGGTGGTCATCACCATCAAGTTGCTCAACAACTGCCTGCACCTGTGCGTGCGCGACAATGGCAAGGGCTTTGATTTTGCTGCGGTGCGGCCTGGCAACGGGCTGCTGAACATGGCAGAAAGAGCGCATGCCCTGCGGGGCCAGTTTCAGCGCCAGAGCGCGCCGGGCCAGGGCACCGAAATTGTGGCCGCGCTTCCCCTCACATGATTAGGGTATTGCACTGGCTTTCTTTTTCACCCAGTTTTAGCCAAAGAAACCGCCATGGCCACAAAGCTTTTAGTGTACGAGGATAATGAGTTGTTACGGGAAAGCCTTAGCGGCTTAATTTCCCTGAACAGCCGGCTGCAGCTGCTGGGCGCCTTTTCGGATGTGCTATCGGTGAAGGAAGAGGTGCTGCGCTACAGGCCCGATCTGGTGATCATGGACATTGAAATGCCGCAAATGTCGGGCATTGAAGCCGTGAGGAAAATAAGGTCGTTTCAGGCGGCCCTGCCCGTGCTGATGCTTACCGTTTTTGATGATAATGTGCATGTGTTTGAGGCCATACGGGCGGGAGCCTCAGGCTATCTGTTGAAGAAGCACATAGCCTCCCGCCTGTTCGATGCCCTGGACGAGCTGATGGCAGGGGGCGCCCCCATGTCGCCCAGCATTGCCAGAATGGTGATCAGCAGTATGCACAAGCAGGGGCATGGGGCCGACTACGGGCTTACCAGCCGCGAAAAAGAGATCCTTACAGAACTAAGCAGGGGCAACAGCTACAAGCTCATTGCCGCCCAGCTGGGCATTAGCCTGGATACCGTGCGCACCCATATCAAGAATATTTACGAAAAGCTGCACGTTCATTCCCAGACCGAAGCCGTTTCCAAAGCCATTCAGGAAAAGCTGGTGTAAGCCGTGGAGGCGTAGGCAGGGATATGGGCACTGGTAGCAGCAGCGGTTCAGGATCGGAGCAACTACAGCTTTCCAATCACAAACATAGTTAGCTTCTCATACAGAGGTTTTATGCAGCGCAGCCTTTTATCAATCGTTCAGTCTGGCGGGCAGGTATTGGCCTGGATGCTTATTATAGGGCTATCCCTCTATTTTTTTATGGATAATGTGGTGGCCTATCTGTTTGGCTACCGAAGTCCCATTTTCGGCAGCAGCCTGCTCAATAACCAGCTTTGGGTTGTGATGCACCTGCTGGGGGGGAGCCTTGCCCTGCTGTTGGGGCCGTTGCAGTTCTGGCCCTGGCTGCGCAGGCGCTCTCTGGCCTTGCACCGGGCAGCCGGCAGGGCCTACCTGCTGGGCATACTGCTGATTGGGATCAGCGCCCTGCGGCTTTCGCTGGTAAGCCCCTGCGTTCCCTGCCGAATTTCACTCCTCCTGCTCACCCTCTTTACCCTACTGGCCAGCGGCCTTGCCTGGCGGGCCATTCTGAAAAGGGATATACAAACACACCGGCAGATGATGGTCCGAAGCTATGTGTGTGTGCTGGCCTTTGTAGCGGTGCGCATTGATGATGTTTTTTCCCTGAATTTTCTGTTTGGCAGCCTGGAAGACCCCCTGCTCAGGCGGGTGGTCAATGAGTACTTTTTCTCTTTTGTGCCCCTGATCCTGGCTGAGATCATCATGGTGTGGTGGCCAGCGGCTGCTACAAAAAAGCCAGCCCGCAGGCGCCCGGCAACCGCCGCCTGACCGCTGCCCTGGGCCGGCAGAGTTGCCCTCGATAGGGGTTGGTACTGCCGCAGAGCGCTCTCACATCATTGCGGTAGGTGCAGTAGCCAGAGGTTCCCTACTTTTAGTGCCAGCACCCCTATAGGAACGTACACCTAATTTTTTAACCCATGGAGCCACTCACATTATCCCCTGCCGCAGAACAGCAGCCGGCCCCTACCAGCGCCAGCCAGCGGATCGATGTTCTGGATAGTCTGCGCGGCATTGCCCTGCTGGGCATTCTGCTCATGAACATTCCGGCTTTTTCCAGACCCTATGGGAACGATCCTGCCATCTTTGGCGAAACCGGGCTCAATTTCCAGCTCTGGTTTGGCGTTGACTGGATTTTTGAAGGCACCCAGCGGGCCCTGTTTTCGCTGCTCTTTGGGGCCGGCATTCTCCTGTTCATGAACAGCCGCAGCCGCCAGGCCGATGGCGCCACGGCCCAGGACCTTTTTCTGCGCCGGCAGCTGTGGCTTATTCTCTTCTCCCTGTTTGATATCTACATTCTGCTCTGGCATGGCGATATTCTCTTTGATTATGCTTGCCTGGGGCTGCTGGCGCTGGCCTTT